>JAFRLX010000074.1 GCA_017430965.1 Clostridia bacterium
CGCAGAGATTGGCAAATTTCATCTCACTCTTTCAACATCTGTCAGCGTGTAGAAAAACAAGTTTTTCTACACGCTGTAAGGCTCAGCTGAACGCTGAGCCTTTTTTCTGAATAAAACAAAAAAACAGCGATGGTACATCGCTGTTTTTGGCAGGGATAGCTGGGTTCGAACCAGCGGATGATGGAGTCAAAGTCCATTGCCTTACCACTTGGCTATATCCCTAAATTGGGGTGGAGTATGGGACTCGAACCCACGACATTCAGTGCCACAAACTGACGCTCTACCAACTGAACTAACCCCACCATATCTTGGCACGCTTGGAGGGATTCGAACCCCCGACCCACTGCTTAGAAGGCAGTTGCTCTATCCAACTGAGCTACAAGCGCATATGAGGCATAAAAAACACAGTTGTTCTTTATGCAAATGGAGCGGGTGATGGGAATCGAACCCACACGACCAGCTTGGAAGGCTGGGATTCTACCATTGAACTACACCCGCGTATATTGAACGCAAATTATTTTAACACACCCGTATCATAAAGTCAATAACTAAAAGGAAATTACTATAATTTTTTAATTTTATTATAATCATATTGACATTATATTTAATTTTATTTAAAATATACTATTATACACTTACTTTAGCTTTGGAGGGTGAAAATGCAGAACAACTATGTAGTAACTCTTGAAGATATTTGTATGAATTTTCAGGGAGAACAAGTTCTTGACCATATCTCCTTAAACATAAAAGATAAAGAGTTTGTCACTTTACTCGGTCCATCCGGTTGCGGCAAAACTACCATTTTGCGCATTATCGGAGGCTTTTTGCAGCCGAGCGAGGGCAAGGTGTTATTTAACGGAACCAATGTAGAGGGTGTGCCGCCTTATAAAAGGCAGGTAAATACCATTTTTCAGCGCTATGCGCTGTTTCCGCACCTGAATGTCTACGAAAATGTTGCATTCGGTTTGCGCGTAAAGAAGTGCAAGGAAAAAGAGATTGATGAGAAAGTCAGAAAAATGCTTAAAACAGTCAATCTCAATGGTTTTGAAAACAGAGATATTTCTCATTTGTCCGGCGGTCAGCAGCAACGCGTGGCGATTGCAAGAGCGCTGATTAATGAGCCTAAAGTGCTGTTGTTGGATGAACCACTGTCGGCGTTGGATTATAAATTGCGTAAAGATATGCAGGTGGAACTTAAAAATATCCAAAGAGAAACCGGTATCACCTTTGTGTTTGTGACACATGACCAGGAAGAGGCGCTTTCGATGTCCGATACGGTTGTGGTTATGGATAACGGCGTTATTCAGCAAATCGGCACACCGGAAGACATTTACAACGAACCGATTAATGCATTTGTTGCCGATTTTATCGGAGAAAGTAATATTATCGACGGCAGAATGCAGGAAGACTATAAGGTTCTTCTTGATGGTGTGGTCTTTGACTGCGTAGATAAAGGCTTTGAAGAGGATGAAGCGGTCGATGTGGTGATTCGACCGGAAGATGTGGATGTTGTTGCACCCGAAAAAGGAATGCTCAAAGCGACTGTTACGGCAGTGACATTTAAAGGCGTTCACTTTGAAATTATTGCAGATGTGCAGGGCTTTAAATGGATGATTCAATCGACCGATATTTCCTATGTCGGCGATAATATCGGTCTGTATATTGAACCGGATGCATTTCATATTATGAAAAAAAGCAAGTATTCCGGTATGTTTGGCGACTACAGCACTTTCAGTGATGAAATGGAAGAGATTTCCGGAATCAGTTTCAGTGAACAAGAGGATAATACAGATGCGCAAGCATAGCAAAAACAAAAAGAAATATCTCTCGGCGATCTACATCCTTTGGATGCTGGTGTTTACCATTATACCCTTAGGTCTGGTGGTTTATTTTTCATTGACAACGATTGATGGCAAATTTACGCTTGAAAACTTAAAAAACATCGGCGAATACACCCCGGTGTTTTTATCTTCCATTAAACTGTCTGCAATTTCAACAGCGTTATGCCTGTTGCTGGGCTACCCGTTTGCCTATATTATTTCTAAAGTTAAAGCTTCCAAACGGGTTATTTTTATGATTTTTATCATGCTGCCGATGTGGATTAACTTTCTTTTGCGCACCTATGCTTGGATGACCTTGCTGGAAAACAACGGCATTATTAACAGAATGCTGTCTTTTATCGGAATCGGTCCCGTGCATATGATTAATACGCAGGGCGCTGTTGTACTGGGCATGGTTTATAACTTTTTGCCTTATATGATTATTCCGATTTTTAATGTGATGACCAAAATCGATAAAAGCTACATTGAAGCGGCACAAGATCTCGGCGCCAACAACCGTCGGGTGATGACGCGCATCATTTTCCCGCTGAGTATGCCCGGAGTTGTTTCGGGGATTACGATGGTGTTTGTGCCGGCAGTCAGCACATTTATTATTTCTACGATGCTCGGCGGCGGCTCCAATATGATGATTGGTGACTTAATTGAACTGCAGTTTCTCGGCGGTTCTTATGACCCGAATTTGGGTTCGGCGCTTTCATTGGTTCTGATGGTATTAATTCTCATTAGCATGGGCATCATGAATGAATTTGACTCCGGAGAGGAGGATGTATTGGCAGTATGAAAAAGTTTTTTTCAAAAGTCTACGTTGCTTTTATTTTCCTCTTCTTATATGCACCGATTGCGGTTTTAATTGTGTTTTCTTTTAACAACTCAAAAAGCCGCTCTGTTTGGCATGGCTTTACATTAAAGTGGTACGGCGAACTGTTTCGGGATGAAGCGATTATTAACGCGTTTATCACCACGCTTTTGGTAGCAACTTTAGCGGCAATTATCGCAACGCTGATCGGCACGCTTGCAGCAATCGGCTTTAAAAACATGCACAAAGGCCCGCGCAAGTTCTATATGCAGGTCAATAATATCCCGATGCTCAATCCCGAGATTGTCACCGGTGTTTCTTTAATGCTCTTTTTTGTTTATTGCGGCAGAGTGTTAGGCGGGATGGAACTGAGTTTTACCACCTTACTGTTAGCGCATGTCACATTTAATGTGCCGTATGTCATACTCAATGTGATGCCGAAACTCAAGCAAATGGACGGGCATTTGTATGAAGCAGCCTTAGACTTAGGCTGTAAGCCGGTACAGGCGTTTTTCAAGGTTGTGCTGCACGAAATTATGCCCGGTATCGTTTCCGGCTTTATTATGGCGTTTACGCTTTCATTTGATGATTTTGTTATCAGTTACTTTACGAGCGGCGCAAAATCTCAAACATTATCCATTATCATTTATGCGATGACCCGAAAGAGAATCAGCCCGAAGATTAATGCGCTCTCTTCCATTATGTTTATTACGGTCTTTGTACTGTTGCTGATTGTTAACCTGCGGCAGAATAAGGAGAAAACCGCTTCCAAATCCAATAGGAAGGGGATGTTGCGCTCATGAAGAAACTGCTCAGCGTCATTTTAGCGCTTTGTTTTGTTATCGCGGCACTCCCGCTGCAAGCCGGCGCCGCACAAAGAGAGCTCGATGTCTATAATTGGGGCGAATACCTTCCCGACGGGACCGACGGTTTTAAAGACATCAACGAAATATTCACCAGAGAAACCGGCATTAAACTCAACTATACCACTTACCAAAGCAATGAAGAGATGTATACTAAAATATCCGGTGGTGGGGTAAGCTACGATGTTGTCGTACCTTCCGATTATATGATTTCCAAGATGATTGAGAATGATATGCTCGAAAAAATCAACACGGCAAACATCCCGAATTATAAGAATGTGAGTGAAGATTTCAAGCATTTGGAATATGACCCGAATGATGAATATTCGGTGCCGTATACCGGCGGCACGGTAGGAATCATTTACAATAAAAAACTCATTCAACCCGATACCGATTTAAACACTTGGAATGTGTTGTGGGATGATACCTATAAAGGGCAAATATTGATGTTTGCCAATTCAAGGGATGCTTTTGCCTGTGCATTTTCCAAGCTCGGCTACAGCCTGAATACCACCGATGAAAAAGAGTGGATTGAAGCGGCGGATGAACTCAGGAAGCAGCGCCCCTTAGTTCAGTCTTATGTGCAAGACCAGATTATGGATAAAATGATTGCAGGTGAAGCGGCTTTGGCGCCGTATTACGCCGGCGATGCTATTACCTGCATGGCTGAAAACCCGGATTTGGGCTTTATCATTCCGGAAAACAGCGTGTTTAACCGCTTTGTGGATGCAATGTGCATTATGAAGGATTCACCGCACCAAAGAGAAGCAGAGGAGTATATTAATTTTATCCTCAGACCGGATATCGGCGCGGAACTGACCAATTATCTGCATTATACAACGGTAAACAAAGCCTCTTTTGAACTTTTAAGTGAGGAAGAACAGAATAATCCGATTGCATATCCGAGTGCCGAGATACTCAAAAATGCGGAAGTCTTTGTTAATTTACCACCTGAAATAGACGAATTACAAAAGGATTTGTGGACATCCATCAGAGCCGATAGCACCGGGTCAATTTGGTCAATTGTTTTTGTGATTGCCAGCTTTGCTTTGCTCTGGGCTGTTATTGCTTTTTACAATCGCGTGATTAAGCGCAAAAAGTTTAAATAATTCAAAAAAGTGTTGACTTTTTAGTGCTACTATGCTAAAATATCTGCGTTGTGCGAGAGTGGCGGAATCGGCAGACGCGCACGTTTGAGGGGCGTGTGGGGTGACTCGTACGGGTTCAAGTCCCGTCTCTCGCAC
>JAFRLX010000075.1 GCA_017430965.1 Clostridia bacterium
ACTGCGCCGTTTTTTCTAAAGCCCTACCTTAAAAGGCGGTGCACTTGCTTACATTAAATCAAAAAGGCAGCAAACCGCAACCGATTTTTCGCTTGCCTTACACAAAGTAAAGCTGCGCTCAAAATCTGCTGCGCTTCCTCTAAACTGCGCCGTTTTTTCTAAAGCCCTACCTTAAAAGGCGGTGCACTTGCTTACATTAAATCAAAAAGGCAGCAAACCGCAACCGATTTTTCGCTTGCCTTACACAAAGTAAAGCTGCATCCAAGCCGACCGCTCCTTAACCGAAAATAGCGATTTTATCTTTGAAAGACAAACCGGCATTTGGCGAAAAAAGAGACAGAAACGGTGTATGACATATGGTTTTGGGCGGCTTACAGCACGAAATTAATCGAAAATCGTGGTGTGTTTTTGACACCACCACAACATCTTGTGGCAGAGATACTGTCAAGCCATATTTTAATGGTAAATTTAACAAAATCGCCGGTGTTTTTTCTCGGTATGTTTCATGTGAAACATATTGAAATTTGGCGGCAATGGGTATATAATTTAATTCGCTTAAAATTTAGAAGTATTAAAAGACGAATGAGGTTATACATGAGCAAAATTGTAGCAATTGTCAACCAAAAAGGCGGCGTGGGCAAAACAACAACCGCCGTCAACCTGGCTGCAGCCGTTGCTGCCAAAGGAAAAAAGGTGCTTTTGGCAGACATTGACCCGCAGGGAAATGCCACCAGCGGCTTCGGCATCAACAAAAAGAGCATTCCTCTTTCCACCTATGATTTGTTAATCAATAATGTCAGTGCAGAGGAGATTATTGTTAAGATCGCTTATAAAAACATGTGGGTGCTTCCTGCAAACATGAATTTGGCAGGTGCAGAGGTGGAGCTTGTAGATCTGCCGAAAAGAGAAAGCCGCTTGAAGTTGGCGCTAGCACCGATTGATGAACAATTTGATTACATTTTTTTAGATTGCCCGCCTTCTTTAGGCATTATTACGCTCAATGCCTTAACGGCAGCAGATTCCGTTTTGGTGCCGATTCAGTGCGAATATTATGCACTTGAAGGGTTATCCCAGCTGATGTCGACAGTCAGAGCAGTCAAAAGAAAATATAATGAGCATTTGGAAATGGAGGGTGTGCTGTTAACGATGTATGACGGCAGACTCAATTTAACCGCTCAAGTTGTGGAGGAAGTCAAAAATCACTTCCCGAAAAAGGTCTTTACCACCGCCATTCCGCGCAATGTGCGCCTTTCCGAGGCGCCGAGCTTTGGCGAACCGGTGCGCTATTACGACAAATCCAGCAAAGGCGCGCTGATGTATGACCAATTAGCCTCAGAGTTTTTGAGAAATAACAGGAAGTAAGAGAGGGAGAAGAAAAGATGGCAAGGCCAAAAGGCGGACTCGGCAAGGGCTTAGAGGCTCTTTTTGCCGATAATGACGGGCTTTTCGGTTCGGGGGAAAGCACGGTCACATTAAAACTAAGCGATATTGAACCCAATCCCGATCAGCCCAGAAAATTATTTGACGAAGAAAAGTTAATGGAGCTTGCAAAAAGCATTAGCGAACACGGTTTAATCCAGCCGATATTAGTCAGCCCCCTTTCCAACGGCAGGTATCAGCTTGTAGCGGGAGAGAGGCGCTGGAGAGCATGCAGAATCGCCGGCTTGGTGGAAGTTCCGGTCATTATCAAACAATTAAGCGAAAAAGAGAAAAAAGAAATTGCGCTCATTGAAAATCTGCAGCGTGAAGATTTAAACCCCATTGAAACTGCCTACGGTATACAGGCGTTGATTGAAGAATACGGGTTAACGCAAGACCAGGCGGCAGAACGCGTCGGTTGTTCAAGGCCGGCAATCGCCAACTCATTGCGTTTAATTAATTTGCCCAAGGAAGTCAAGGAATTAACGCGCAAGGGGCAAATTTCCGCCGGGCATGCCAGAGCGCTGTTAGCCTTTAAAGACGAAGAAAAAATGATTGAAGCAGCGCACTTTATCGCCAAAAACGATGTGTCAGTCAGAGAGGTGGAGCGTATGGCAAAGCGCGCAGCCAAGGACGATGCCGCACCGCTGCAAACTGCCAAAAAGAAAAAAAGAGATGCGTTCTTTGACGAGGTGGAACTTTCCCTTTCCGAAGCACTTGGCAGAAAGGTCAAAGTGTATAACAATAGGGAAAAGGGCACCTTGGAAATTGAGTTTTACAATAAAGAGGACTTAAAGAACATAGCAAATGTCATCAGCCGAGAGGAGTAATTATGTTAGATATTAAAGTAATCAGAGAAAACCCCGACAGAGTCAAGCAGGCAATGAAAAACCGCAATGGGGATTATGATGCCGTGATTGATCGCGTATTGGCTTGCGATGAGAAAAGAAGAGAGTTAAACTCGACTGCCGATGCGCTGAAAGCTAAGCAAAACCAGGCTTCCAAGCAAATTCCTCAAATCAAAAAGGAAGGCGGCGATGTGAGCGCTATCCTTGCCGAAATGAATGAGATTAAAGCACAGGTCAAGGATCTGGATGCGGAAATTGTGCAGGTGGAGGCGGAGCAAAAGGATTTAATCCTCTCTATCCCGAATATTCCGCATGAAAGTGTTCCGGTCGGCAAAAGCGATGAGGATAATGTAGAAATCCGCCGCTGGGGCGAGCCGAAGCAGTTCGATTTTGCACCGAAGGCACATTGGGATATCGGCAAGGATTTGGGAATTTTAGACCCCGAGACTGCCGGTAAGGTAACCGGAGCGCGCTTTCATTTCTACAAGGGCTTAGGCGCAAGGTTGGAGAGAAGCATATATAACTTCTTCTTGAACACCCATACCGCACATGGCTACACGGAAGTGTTTCCGCCGTATATGGTCAACCGCGCTTCCATGACCGGAACCGGTCAGCTGCCGAAGTTTGAAGAGGATGCATTTAAAGTGACCAATATGGATTATTTCCTCATTCCCACCGCAGAGGTGCCGGTGACCAATATGTTCAGAGGCGATATTTTAGACAAGGCCGATTTGCCGATTCGGTACTGTGCTTACTCCGCTTGCTTTAGAGCAGAAGCAGGCAGCGCCGGCAGAGACACCAGAGGCTTGATTCGCCAGCACCAGTTTAACAAGGTGGAGCTTGTCAAGTTTGCGGACCCCGCAACAAGCTATGAGGAATTGGAGAGCTTAACGGCAGATGCCGAGAGAGTGCTGCAGCTTTTGGGCTTGCCTTACAGAGTCGTTGCTTTAAGCACGGGGGACTTGGGCTTCTCCAGCGCCAAGACCTATGACATTGAGGTTTGGCTGCCTTCTTATGGCAGGTATGTGGAAATTTCCTCCTGCTCGAATTTTGAGGATTTCCAAGCGCGCCGTGCCGCAATTCGCTTTAAAGGCGAAAAAGGCGACAAAGCCAAGCTGGTACACACACTCAACGGTTCCGGCGTTGCGGTCGGCAGAACCACCGCCGCTATTTTGGAGAATTACCAAAATGCCGATGGCTCCGTCACCATTCCCGAAGCGCTTATTCCTTACATGGGAACGGATATTATTAAATAATTAGAAAATAAAATAAAACCCCGCCTCTTGATTTTTCAAGAGGCGGGTCTTTGTTAAGGAGAGCAGCGATAACGAAGTATTGGTTCATTTTGTCTGCTTTCACTCATCTTAGGCTTGTGAGAGTTGAACCCTGATAGGTTTCCATCGCCTCTTTTTGCAAAATATTTCGTTAAAACAGCTCGAAATGCGTCAGCATTCCTTCGCTTTTTTGCCTTATCTTTTACAAAAATAGGCAGATGGAAACTGCGAAGCACCTCTCGCTTAGAAATTTTTATGATAATTTGCGCGAGTTTGATGCTGATTGGCTGACGCCAATCAAAGAAAAATCGAGTAAATTAGCCAA
>JAFRLX010000076.1 GCA_017430965.1 Clostridia bacterium
CGCAGTTTTTGCTAAGTTATTTTATTCGGATAAGTGAGAAAAAATTCTTTGCATACTTGCCGTATTCAAGGGATTTTTTATCGCTTAGGCGGATGAAAGAACAACGCAAAAACCTATCCCTCTTTATTTAGGGTGCCCCAAGTGGGAGTGCAGTAGATAAGTCGATTTATTTTTGCATATTAGCTTTTGTGGTATTGATGGATGCAACAAGTATTCTGCGAATGGTGCCGCATTTATCTGTTAATTCCTTTGCCTTTGATTCATTGAGAATTTTAGACCTTGTAAATAACTCTAACCAATATTCAGTTTCATTGCATTCTTTCAATGCGATTTGCAATTTTGCAATGAAGTCTGGTTTGCCATGAGCATAGTTCGCTTCACGAATGTTGGCACCTATACTTGTGGCAGAGCGTTCAATTTGATTGACAAGTGAATAATGACCTTTCACCCCGTCTGTCATTTCTAATACTTCAACCGCAAAATCCATTGATAAATCTGCGAGTTTGTTTTCTCTCAATTCTAACACCACCATTTTCATTTTACGTTATTATATCATTTTTAATGAAATATTGCTACGCAATATGAAGTAATTCTAAAAAATTATGAAGTATTGCAGTTTTCACTGCAATATGAAGTAAAATAAATCCCTCCATCATATGCGCAGCATACTTCATAGCGACCGCTACTTCATATTCCATAGGAATACTTCATAAATCCTAAAGGGATTTATTTCATTGAAAAACTCACTTCCGAAGAAGTGAGTTTTTCTGGTGGAGATTGCTGGATTCACGCTCCGCTTTCGTTCGCTTGCCGCGCAAGCCTCCGCGATTGTGTGTCCCTCACGGCTCCGCCTCCGCGAACCGCCGTGAGTTGGACTACGGTTCGAATCCGTCGCATTCCACCCAAAAAAACAGCACCCATGCGGGTGCTGTTTTTTGGTGGAGATTGCTGGATTCGAACCAGTGACCTCCTGCGTGTGGAGCAGGCGCTCTAACCAGCTGAGCTAAACCTCCGAATTGCAGGCTTTATTCCTAAAGCCTACTTATTATAACACGAATAGTTGCAATAAGCAATAACTATTTTCTTTTTTTGCAAAAAGCGTTTTTACACCTGCAAGGCGGTATGGAAGGCGCTCTGTGTCGCATTGCCGATCGTGCCGCCGCGCACCGCATCGCCAATGAGTTGACAGCGAATGCCTCGAAGCTCCAATTGTTCTTTGAGCGCATTGTTCGGCGCTACGCCCATTGCCAAAACAACATAATCCACTGCCAGGCACTTTTCTCTGCCGGTTTTCACCTGCTGCACGCGAATCCCTTTGTTGCCCACTGCCAAAAGCTTGGTGCCAAGCAGAAATTTCGTGCCGTAGGGCTTAATGCGGCTCATGGAATCCTCCACAAATTGGAACCATGCGTTTTCCGCCACCTGTTCCGTCATTTCCACAACAACCACTTTGTTCCTGTTTTCATTGAGTTTTTCGGTGGTTTCCAGGCCGGTTAAACCGGAGCCGATCACGGCAACCTTGCTGTTTTTGAGCTTGACTTTTCCCAGCAGCACCTCCTGTGCCGTGACAACCTTTTTGCTGTCAATGCCCGCAATGGAATGCGGTCGGAGCGCTGTGCCGCCCGTTGCAATGAGCACCACATCGGCGCCCTCTGCTGCAATTTTTTCGGCAGTCGCTTCCACGCCGTATTGCACCGCAATACCGCGTGCTTTTGCCTCGGTGAGCATATCCTCAATCGCCCAATGCAGCTTTGCCTTGTGCGGTCCGGCAGCGGCAATATTGACCTGCCCGCCTGCCGCGGCTTCTTTTTCAAACACGGTGACGGCATAGCCGCGGTGCCTTAATGTAATGGCTGCCGTTAGGCCCGCGGGCCCCGCACCAATCACAATCGCCTTTTTGCCCTTGCCGCTTTGCGGCAGCGCGCGGTACTCCTTCTCCAGGCCCACTGTCGGGTTGAGCGCACACTCGCCCGGCGCACCTTTTAAAGAAGCGTTCTCAATAAATGACTTGATACAGTGCAGGCAACCGATACAGCGGTGAATGGTTTCCGGGTGCCCTTCCTTGGCTTTCTTTGCCCAGTAAGGGTCGCAAATAAAATTGCGCGCAGAACCGATGAAGTCCTGATACCCTTCCTCCAGCTGCCGCTCTGCCTGTTCGGGAGAGCGAATAAAGTTTACCGCAATAACGGGAATGTTCACCACACTCTTGATTTCCTTGGCAAGATAGGCGCGCCAGCCCGGTTCAAAGGAGGTCGGCTCCAGCCAATAATTATAGGTATCATAGCACGCACAGGAAACATTGAGTGCATCAACACCCAGTTCCTCCAAGCGCTTGGCAATGCGCTTGCCCTCCTCCAGGGTATAGCCCGTTTCCGGCTGCCCGATGCGCGCATACATTTCATCGGCGCTCATGCGCACAATCAGCGGATAGTCCTTGCCGCAGGCTTCTTTAATGCCTGTGACAATCTCCGCCAAAAAGCGCAGCCTGTTTTCAAAGCTGCCGCCGTATTCATCGCTGCGTTTATTGGTATGCGGCGATAAGAATTGCTGAATCATATAGCCGTGGGTCCCGTGCAGCTCCACGGCATCCACACCTGCCTTTTGGCAGCGCACGGCAGCATCAATGTAATCCTGAATGAGCCTTTTTACCGCGCGGCGACTCATGGCGTGAATGCGCATGGCTCCATGCGCCGAAAGTGCGCACTTGCTCGGTGCCTGCTGCGACATGCAAACCTTCTTTTGCTCCAAACCCAACAACAGCGGCGTGGCTTTGAACAGCTGCGGCACCACCTTGGGAAAGCGGTCTGTAATCGGAATCAGCAGCGGCAGGGAATTGATTGAGCTGCAATAGCCCTGCCTGCCCGGATGGTGCAGTTGAATACAAAGCTTTGCGCCTGCCGCATGAATGCGCTGCACCATGTGGCGCATCGGTGCAATGTGCCTGTCACTGCTCATGGAAAGCTGGGTAAAGCTTGAAGTTGCCGCCATATCGTTCACGCGGCAGATGCCGGGAATAATTAAGCCGACTTCCCCCTTGGCGCGCTCCTCAAAGTACGCAATCATCCTTTCGGTCGCCTCGCCGTTTGTTTGCCCGAGTGAAAACTCCGCAGCGGTCATTACCACGCGGTTTTTTACTTCCATTGTGCCGATATGCATTGGTGTAAAAAGCATGTTATACGCCATTATTTCTTCATTTCCTTTAACTTTTTCTTAAACCTTTTGAGCTTGTTATTCTCGAGGTGCCAATACAGGGTTTTCACCGGCGGACACACCGCCATCAGCACCTTGGAAACGGCAAAGAGTTCACACGGAGAAACGGACTTTTTGCCCAATTCCAAGCCCTTGACCATTTTTCTGGCGACCACCTGGGGCTTCTGTACCGGGAAGGGCTTTTCAAACTCCACCGGATTGGCAACTCTGAAAAAATTGGTGTCGGTTGCCACGGGGTACAGGCAGGTGAGCTGAATATTGCTGTCTTTTTCCACGCGAATGGCTTCCTGGAACCCCTCTAAGCCGAACTTGCTGGCGCTGTAAAGCGCATAGCCGGGCATCGCCATTTGCCCGATAGCGGAAATGGTGTAGGCAAGCTTGCCGGGTCTTCCCGCTAAGTGTTCGCGGTACTTGGCATAGGTGTAAATCGGTGCAATGGTGTTGACATGAAACATTCTTGCAATTCTGTCCCAATTGACATAGTCGAAAGCTTCATAATAAGGGAAGCCTGCATTTTGGTAGTACAAATCAATTTTTTTGCCGCCGAACACCTCAGCCGCTTTTTCAAAAATGGCATCGACCCCGGCTTGAGAGCCGATATCCACATTCATCGGTATCACATTGTCGGCAAAGTTGGCGAGCTTTTCCTCGGCATCCAGTGCCGGTGCCAAAATGACATTGCCTTCACCTTTGACAAGGTACTTGAGCACTTCAAAGCCGATGCCGCTTGAAGCGCCGGTTAATACAATATTATGGTTGGTAATCATCTCTGTTTCCTCTCTTTTTCCTTCAAATGTATTCTGCTTTTCAGTTGGCAGCAAAAACCGCGTGGTTTCAACTGCCGCAAAAATTGTCAAAGCACTCTTTCACACTAATCATCATATTCGCCGTATTCGCAGCCGATACCCTCGGCATAAATCTCATCCACCAAAACAAACTCTTTTCCCTTGCGCTCATAGAGTTTGAGGATACCGGTACCGGTGCCGCCGTTCCACAGGCGGTTGTGGCGTTTGGTGCCATTGGGCGCTTCGTAATTGATGTTGAGCATTTCTTCTTTTTTGCAACGAATGTAAGTGTCTAACTTTGCTGTAAATGTGGTTTGCGTTACATGCCACTGGATTTCATCCTCTGTCTCGCGGCAGGCAAATTTGGTGCCGGAGCCGGTCCAGAATTTGGCAAAATTAAACTCATAATCCTTGCCTTCATAGTAGAAGGAGCCAAGCAGCTTGCGGTTGAGCGCCAAGAAGTAAATCTTGGGTCTGCCGCCGCCGATTTCAAAGGCACTGTTGGTCAGCTTCTTGCCGGTAATGCGGCTGGTCAGGTTGTTGGAGGAAAGCCATACCCACGGGCTGGTAAAATCGCCGCCCCAATTCTTATCGGCATAGCCGTTACAGGTTTCGGGTCTGACAATGTATTCCTCGCCGTTTAAAGTAATCTTGCCGCCGTAAATGGTTTTGATACCCTCGGCATGCCAAAACATTTCAAAGGCATTAATCGTTCTGAAAAACTTGCTCGCACCATAGCCGACATGAAAGGCGATTTGCTTTTGAATTGTTAAATCCCAAGTCATTTCACCGGCATCACACATCCACTCGGGGTGTGCCGCCGCTTCCTCGGGGGTGATTTTCACACTGCCGCAAGTGCGCGTTTCATCCAAATAACAATCCTCCGCTTTGATGGAAAACGGCGGAAAAGCATGAAGCGCCACATCCCGCAGCGAGAAAAAGCGGTGCAGCTGTCCGTGCTCTTTTCCCCAAAAGCCGACATTGACCATTAAATAAGACGGGCGCTTGCCGCTTTGGCGCGCAACTTCATCATGCCAAACAATGACCGGGTCTTTCTCGGCATGCGCGGGGTTGCAGGTGAAAAACTCGATATAAAACGGTTTTTTCTCGCCTGTTTTGGCATGCTCTGCGGTCAGCGAATGCCACCACCAGTCGTAGCCCTTTTTGGCAAGCGGTCCTTTAAGCATCCATTCATTTCTGCCGATACTGCTGATATTTGCCATAACGGTTCCTCCTTATCACCAAACATATTATATAGTTTAAGTATATATGTAAAGTGAACTATTGTCAACAAACTAAAAGGAGCGCGGAGCGCTCCTTTTAGTTTAAAAATTAAAATAAATTTTTGCGTTCTTATAACAAATGCCTTCTATGATTTGCCGCAGCAACGCTTCCGCTTGCGGAAACTTTTCTTCTTCCACCCAAGTGCCGATGCAATCGCACAAAATGCGGCGGAAATATTCATGCCGCGCATAGGAAAGAAAACTGCGCGAATCGGTCAACATACCGATAAAGCTTGCCAAATGCCCTTCGGCGGCGAGCGTGGTTAGCTGCTCGCGCATGCCGCTCTCGTGGTCGTTAAACCACCACGCGCTGCCGTGCTGCAGCTTGCCTTTTGCCGGGCCTGCTTGGAAGGCACCCATCACGCAGACCAATGCTGCATTGTCCCGGGGGTTGAGCGAATACAAGATTGTTTTCGGCAATGCATTCTCTTTATCCAGTGCATTTAAAAACGCCGCCAGCGCACTGACGCGGATTTGGTCGCCAATCGCATCCACGCCCGCATCCGGACCGAGGGCTCGGTAGATGCGCTCGCTCACATCGCGCATGACACCAAAATGCAACTGCATCACCATATCGCGCTGTGCATAAAGCTTTCCCAAGAACAGTAGAAGCTCTGTTTGAAACTGCTGCTGCTCTAATGCAGAAGGAATGACACCCTGCAAGCGCTTTTGGAAAATCTGCTCGATTTCGGCTTGAGTGGCGGGTGCAAACGGCACTGCCGCCATACCGTGGTCGCTGACCCGACAACCAAGCGCGACAAAGGCCTCCAAACGGCATTCCAACGCTTTTTTCAGGTCGGCAACACTTTGAATATTTCCCAAGCGGGGAAGGTATTCCAAATAATCCTCTTTTTCAATGCCCAGCGCCTTGTCGGGGCGAAAAGAGGGCAGCACCTTCACCTTAAACGCGCTTTGGCGCAGCTTTTGGTGCCACTCCAGGCTGTCCGCGGGGTCATCGGTGGTGCATATCACTTCCACACCGGAGCGCTCTATGAGCCCTCTTGCCGAAAAGGCGGGCTGCGCTAAGGTGCGGTTGCAAAGTGCCCAAATCTCCTGTGCATTTTCCGGGCAGAGCACACCCTCATAGCCAAAATAATTTTTCAACTCCAGGCAGCTCCAATGGTAGAGCGGGTTGCCGATAGCGGTCGATACCGTTTCCACCCATTTGAAAAACTTTTCCTTATCGTCGGCATCGCCCGTAATGCAGCGCTCTTCCACTCCATAGGAGCGCATTAAGCGCCACTTGTAATGGTCACCGCCCAACCACAGCTGCGTGATGGTTTCAAAGCGCTTATCCTCCGCAATCTCCTGCGCACTTAAATGGCAATGGTAGTCGATAATCGGTAAGTGTTGCGCATAGTTGCGGTAAAGCCGCTGTGCCGAAGCGGTTGAAAGCAAAAAATTCTCATCCAAAAACATATACAATTCCTTTTCCGAACACTGAAAACTGAACACGAAACACAGTGCAAAAGCCGTGCTTGTGCATTAGCGTTGCACGCGCCCTGACCCGTCGCCGCCGGCGAGCTTCTCGACCTCGGCAACAGTAACCATATTATAGTCGCCCTCCACGGTATGCTTCAAAGCGGAAGCTGCAACCGCAAACTCGACTGCCGCCTGCGTGCTTTTGCCGCTCAAAAGCGCATAAATCAAGCCGGCTCCGAAGCTGTCGCCGCCGCCGATGCGGTCCACAATGTGCAAGGCATATTTTTTGGAAAAACAGTCGTTTTCTCCATCGTAGAGCATCGCGCTCCAATCGTTGTCAAAAGCGGTTTTGCTCTCGCGCAGCGTAATTGCCACCTGTTGGAAGCCGAAACGCTCCGCCAGTTGGTGCGCTACCGATGCGTAGCCTTCGCGGTTGAGCTCTCCCGCGGTAATATCGGTCGCTTCCGCTTCAATGCCGAAAACATCCTTTGCATCCTCCTCGTTGGAAATGCAAACATCGACATAGCGGCAAAGCTCACTCATCGTTTTCCCTGCCTGCTCGCGCGACCACAGCTTGCCGCGGTAATTCAGGTCACAGGATATGGTAATGCCTTTTGCTTTGGCGGCAATGCACGCTTCTTTGCAAAGCGCCGCCACATTCTCACCCAATGCCGGTGTGATTCCGGTGAAGTGGAACCAATCGGCACCCTCAAAAATACTGTCCCAATCAAATTCTCCGCTGTGTGCTGCGGCAATGGCGGAATGCGCTCTGTCATAAATGCACACACTCGGGCGCTGGGAGGCGCCTTTTTCGTTGAAATAAATGCCCACTCTGTCGCCGCCGCGCACAATGCCGGAGGTGTCCACGCCGTAGCGGCGCAGGGAATTGACTGCCGCCTGCCCGATGGCGTGCGCCGGAAGCTTTGTCACAAACGCCGCATCCATACCGAAATTGGCAAGGGAAACGGCAACATTGGCTTCACCGCCGCCAAAGGTAAACGCCACGCGGTCTGCCTGCACAAACCTTTCATAGTTATACGGCTGCAGGCGCAGCATCAACTCGCCGAATGTAACAATTTTAGCCATTGCCTCTTACCTCCTTGACAATTTCAACCGATTTGCGGCACAGCTCGGTAATCTCTTCCCAGCGCTGTTGATCAATCAGCTCCGCCGTTACCATATAAGAGCCGCCGCACGCGGCAATCACGGGGCAGGAAAGATACTCTTTTAAATTTTTTAAGGATATCCCGCCGGTGGGCATGACCTTAAACATCGGAAACGGCGCTGCCAGCGCCTTGATTTTCGCCAAGCCGCCGGACTGCTCTGCCGGGAAGAATTTAATCACTTCCAAGCCGAATTTCAGCGCAGTGTGGTACTCGCTCGCCGTGGTACAGCCGGGGAATACGGGCAGTTGCTTTTGCTGCGCATACGCCACAAGTTCCGGGTCGAGCCCCGGAGAGACAATAAAATCACCGCCGGCTTCTATCACCGCATCGATTTGCCGGGTTTGCGTCACAGTGCCGGCACCTACCAGCATTTCCGGGCATGCCGCTTTCATCAAACGAATCGCGGCAGCTGCCCCTTCCGCGCGAAAGGTTACTTCGGCAACCGGCACGCCGCCGGCGCAAAGCGCATTGCCCAATGCCGCGGCATCGCGCTCGGGATGATGTAACTTAATCACCGGCACCACGCCGATTTGTGAAATTTTTTGTTCTACTGCATTCATGGTTTTTTCCTTCTCTTTATTATCGGGTGGGGGGCTCCCCGCCCTTTCCTTGGTGTTGTGCATTGCATAGAAACGGCGTTGCCGTTTATACGCCCGAATATGCGGAAAATCCGCCGTCTATCGGCAGGGTAACGCCGGTAATAAAGCTTGCTGCCTCATTGTTGAGCAAAAACAGCACCGCACCTGCCAACTCCTTTTCGGAGTCGCCAAAGCGCCCCATAGGGGTGGCGGCAAGAATTTTGCCGGTGCGCGCAGTGGGAGACCCGTCAGGGTTGAACAGCAGCGCCCTGTTTTGCTCCGTGGCAAAAAAGCCGGGCGCAATCGCATTCACGCGAATGCCCTCTTTGGAAAAGTGGACAGCTAACCACTGCGTAAAGTTCGTAATCGCCGCCTTCGCGCCGGAATATGCCGGAATTTTGGTCAGCGGCGTGTAAGCGTTCATTGAGCTGATGTTGAGAATGTTGCAGCCCTCTCTGCCGACCATTTGCTTTGCAAAAGCTTGGGTGGGCAGAAGCGTGCCGATAAAGTTGAGGTTAAACACAAACTCTACGCCCGCTTTCTCTAAATCAAAAAAGGTTTTGGTGTCGCTCTCCAGGTCGCCCGCTTCGTAGTATTCCTTTTGCGTGGTTGCCCGCGGGTTGTTGCCGCCGGCACCGTTGAGCAGAATATCGCAGGGGCCGAAATCGGAAAGCACCTGTGCCGCCACCTGCTCACACTGCTCTTTTTCGAGCACATTGCAGGCATAGGCTTTGGCCTCGCCGCCCTCGGCACAAATCTCCGCAGCAAAACCCTCTGCCGCTTGTGCATTGATATCGAGCAGGGCAACCTTTGCACCTGCGCGCGCAAGCACCTTGGCAAACGCACTGCACAGCACGCCGCCGGCACCTGTCACCACGGCAACCTTGCCGCTCAAATCGGTATTGAGTACATTCTTTTTCATAATCTCTCCTTGGCAAACGCATTGCGTTTGCAGTTGTTACAGTTTGAAGTTTGACATGCGGCGTTGCGGGCGAGATACCTGCACCCGATGACATGCACCACAATGGGTTGCCGCCTTTAATTGCGCATGTTTTCCAAAAGGTCCCACACGCCGAGCATATACATAATCCCGAGCGCGCGGTCATACAGTCCGTAACCCGGGCGCACGGTTCCGGGCTTTTCATCCCACAGATGGCGCCCGTGGTCGGGGCGTATGTAGCCCTCAAAGCCGCCATCGTGATAGGCTTTTAAAATCTCCAAAATGCCGGTGTCGCCATCGCTGTCGCGGTGGCTTGCCTCTTGAAAATCACCGTTGGCAAAATGTTTGACATTGCGCACATGTGCAAAGGCAATCCTGTCGCAGTGCTTGCGCACAATCGCCGCCACGTTATTGGCAGGGTTGGCGTTTAAACTGCCCGAACACAGGGTTAAGCAATTATACTTATCATCCACCATATTTAAGAAGCGCTCGATGCTTGTCTCATCTACAAGCAGGCGCGGCAAGCCGAAAATATCCCAAGGCGGGTCATCCGGATGAATTGCCATTTTGATGTCACACTCTCTGCATACCGGCATCAGCTTTTCCAAAAAGTAGCGCAGGTTTTCCCACAGCTTTTCTTTCGTAACATCCTTATAGGCCTCAAACAGCGCATCCAGTTTTGCCATGCGCTCCGGCTCCCAGCCGGGAAAGCTCATGTGATATTTCTCGGTAAAACTCATCACATACTCCGCCATTTGTTTGGGGTCATCCTGTATCATATCCTTTTGGTAAAAGAGCGCTGTAGAGCCGTCTCCCACCGGGTGAAACAAATCACTCCGTGTCCAATCAAAAATCGGCATAAAGTTGTAGCAAATAACCTTCACGCCGAAGGGCTTCAGGTTGCGGATGGTTTGAATATAGTTTTCAATATATTTATCGCGCGAGGGCAAGCCGATTTTAATATCATCGTGCACATTCACGCTCTCCACTACATCCATATTGAACCCGTAGGGTGCCAATTGCTCTTGCACCGCGCGAATTTCCTCAGGCTGCCACACTTCACCGGGCAGCTTATCGTGCAGCGCCCACACAATGGTGCTCACTCCCGGAATCTGTTTGATGTCCGCTAAAGAAATATTGTCATTGCCTTCGCCATACCAGCGAAAGCCCATTTGCATCGCCATCTTAGTCTCCTATTCTTCTTTGATGAGCAGTTTTCTGCTCTCTCCCTCGCACAGTCGGATATCGGGCGTAAACGGCGTGGTCCCCTCGTTGCGGTATGTCAGCACAATGGTATCGGCTGTGCACTCTACCGCAAAATGCAGTTTAACGCATTTGTTTTCCAGGTAAGCGTAGCTCTCGCCGTCATCACTGAAAAAGCTGCTTTCAAAGTGACCGCTTTCAAGCGGGTACACGGTCAAGACCGTATCCTCCTGCTGCGTGGCAATCACACTGCCGGCTCTGATGAACACCGGCACCTGCTGTGAAGGCGTTATGTGCACATTCACCCGCTGCCCGCCGGCATAGAGCTTGCCGTCGAGATACCAACTCTCACTGCGCGGCAAATAAATTTCGGTTTCCTCTTTGCCTTCGTCAAACACAAAGCCGACCAGCAAATCGGTGCCGACCATCATACTGTCATTCGGTTCATACAGCTGCTTATCGTCATAATAGAGCAGGGGCGGCGCATTCATCGGAATTTCTTCTTCCACCGCGCGGTAAGCACAGTGATACAGATACGGCAGCAAGCGCGTTCTCTGCGCAAACAATCCCTGCACGGCAGGTAAAATATCGGGAAAACTCCAAGGCATGGTCGCAGAGCCGTCCTCATTCCAGGAATGAATGGTAAAGCGCGGCTCAAATATACCGTGCTGCAGCCACCGCAGCAGTAGCTCGCGCGAAGGCATGGCACCGTAAAAACCGCCCAAATCGTGCCCGTAAAAATACAACCCGGAGAGCGACATGGTCAAGCCGATATTGTGGCAATAGCGCAAATCCTCAAAAGCGGTGCGGTTGTCTCCCGACCAGGTTTGCGCCAAGCGCCGCAAGGCAATGTTGCCGCTCCTTGTGGAAAGAAACGGGCGCCAGTGAGGATACTCTTCGCGCTGCGCTTCGTAGGAAGCGGCGAGCATTAAGTAGGTCAGCTCCGAGCGCACTTGGTTGGCTTTTGCCGCACCCTTGCCGAAGTGCTGCACGGTTGCCTCGCTGTCGCGAATATCAAATTCGTTGTTGTCGTTCCAGGTCGCGGCAATCCCGAGCTTTAACAGCCGACAGGTCACCTGCTCCTTCCAAAAAGCGAAGGCATCGGGATTGGTAAAATCCAAATAACTGCCGAGCCCGTCCCAAAATTCGGTAACAAACGGGGTGCCGTCGGCATTCTTTACAAAATACCCTTTTGCCGCAAGCTCTTTGTACAGCGGATGGCTGTCCAAAAACGCGGGCTTAATATTCGGAATCAGCCGAATGCCGCGCTCTGCAAACTGTTGCACCAAGCTCTGCGGCTGCGGAAATTTCTCCTTGTCCCAATGGAACACATAGCGCTGCTTTCCGATAGAGGTATAGCCGGAGGAAAGGTAAAAGCCCTTGCAGGGCAGCTCGCTTGCTTCCAGCTCTGCCAAAAAGCCCTCCATTTGTTGCGCGGCATCGGGCGCTTCGGTATATGCCATGGTGCTCGCGCAGTACTCGAAGCTCCAGCGCGGCGGAAACGCCTGCTTGCCGCACAGGCGCGCAAACTGCTGCAGCACGGAAAGCTTCGTGCCGAAAAAGACATAATACACAAGAGACTCTTCCTCGGTTTTAAAGTATTGATAAGGCGGGTAATAGTTGTTGATTTCCTTGCCGAAATCCATATAGGAAGTGCTCGCCGTATCGTAAAAAATTCCGTAGCATCCGGTTTCGTTTTCGCAGATATAAAACGGGATGTGCTTGTACAGCGGGTCGCTCTCGGCAGCATCAAAGCCCATGCAATCGGTGGTGTCAATGCGAAAGGCTCTGCCGGCTTTGTTGAGCAAGCCGCCTTTATCGCCCAAACCAAAAATGTATTCGCCCGCTTGGCGGGTTGTGTAGTGGTGGCTTTGCGCGCCGAATTCCCCCGCAAAATTGTAGGCAAGCGGCGCTCTGTCGGCAAAAAGGAGCTTTTCTCCCAAGCGGTAGCTGAGCAGAAAGTTGTGCAGGCGCAGTTCAATTTCCACGCCGCAGGGCAGCGAAAAAATTTCGCCCGCTTCGCTCGTTTGCACCTGCGGAACACAGCGCGCGAACCCCGCTGTGCTCAGCTTGTCCCGCCCCTCGGTGAGAAAGACATTGGAAGGGTTTACCGCAAAGGTGGGCAGGATTGCTTCGCGCTGCCGGTAGATTGCCACGCGCAGGCAGCTTTCGCTGACAAAATCGAGCCGCACCGTGTTTTCCCCTTCGGTGTAGACACGGTGTGTATCGCTCTGTTTCCATAAACGAAATTGGTGGTGAAATTTACCCATCAGATTGTTTTTCCTTTAGATGTTAATGTGAATTGAATATTATCCATCGTGTGCCACTTGCCGCTTGCCGTGTGCTCGGCAAAGGACAGGGGCGTTCTGTAGTCCGCCTTCCACGGCGGAATGGCGGCACAATTCGGATTGCCGGTTTTGACAAATGCACTGACAGCATCGGAAAGCTGCTCGGAAATAATGTAATCCGTTTCTTCAAACGGGCGCCAGTTGTTTTCTAAAGTCGAGAACACATAGAGCAGGTCTGCCGAGTGCCATGCACCCATATCATCGCCGGGAAGCCAGCGGTTAAAATTGTAGAACCAGCAGGGGCTTTGGTGGTGCATTTGCACATATTTACCCCATTTTCTATCCACTCCCTCAAGCACAATCGGCACCATGTCGGTACAGGTGGAGCCGATGATGTAGGGCATGTCGGGGAGCGACTGCAGGGAAAAGCGCGCTTTGTCTAACACCTTGCCGTCGTAGACCGGGAAGGTATAGGGCAGGCTGACGGCATACTGCTTACACGCCTTTTTCCACGCATAGTAGAGCTTTTGCGCACCGATGCTTTTGAGCCCGCCGAAGGTGGAAACACCTGCAAACTCCATCACCTTATCCCAAAACGGAGTGATTTTCTCTATGCTCAAAGGCTTAATCAGGCAGCGCTGCAAGCCGGAACCGCTGAGCATAATTGCGCCTTTAAAGCGCTGCGCAAGAGCGGGATTGTTTAAGTGGATATCCACACTCATTGCCCCGGCGCTCTGCCCCATTAAGGTAATGCTTTCGGGGTCGCCGCCAAAAGCGGCAATGTTGTGCAGCACCCATTCTATTGCGGTGGTTTGGTCATAGAGCCCGTAGTTTGCCAAACTGCCGTTTTCATCACAAAAATCCTTGTGGGCACAGAAGCCATAGGGTCCCAAGCGATAGTTCATCGCAACGGTGATAATGCCCTTTTCGGCAAAACGCTCGCCTTTGATGTGGGCTTCATCCGCACTGCCGCCGGTAAAGCTGCCGCCGTGAATGAAGACCAAAACGGGACAATTCTCGGCATTCTTCGGCGCCCAAATGTTCAAAAAGAGGCAATCCTCACTGTAAGTGAACGGTACGCCCTTGCGAAATTCAATATGGTAAAAAGGGTTGACTACCGCATCTTCCTCAAACGCTCTGTGCTGGTAGCAGCAGGCGCCGAAGGCAGTGGCATCATAGGTGCCCTCCCAATTTGTGACTTCGACCGGCATTTCATAGCGCGCCGCCGTGGCATAACGAATGCCGCGAAACTCTAAACAGCGCTCGTTCTCAATGCCTTTGATTTCCCCGCAGGGGGTCGTTTTTATAACTTCTTTCATCGGAATCCCTCTTCCTTTCTTTATGCAAGTGACAATCAGTCGCTATCTTAGAATAGTTTACCAAATCTTTCTAATAATAGCAATATATTTAATTAACGATGTTAAAATTATCCTTTGGGCGCACTGTCATCGATTTTGACAATTTGACTTGAATGAAGCTCCCTTTTTATGCTACAATGCTGTTGGTATTTGTCACCACACTTTTGAATAACCGGGAGAAACAACATGAAACAAAATGACTATATTATTCGTTTAGAAGAAAAAGAAGACTACCGCATCGTTGAAACCTTAGTCAGGGACAGCTTTTGGAACGTGTACCGCCCGGGCTGCCTGGAACACTATGTGCTGCACTGCCTGCGCAGTGACCCCGCCTTTATTCCGGCGCTGGATTTTGTGCTTGAAAAAGGCGGCACCATCATCGGGCAAAACATCTTTATGAAAGCCGCTATCCGTGCCGACGATGGCAGAGAGGTGCCGATTTTAACGATGGGTCCCATCTGCATTGCCAACGAGTACAAGCGGCAGGGCTACGGTAAAATCCTGCTTGACTATTCTCTCGAACAGGCGCAGGCGCTTGGATTCGGTGCCGTTTGCTTTGAGGGAAATATCGATTTTTACGGCAAAAGCGGCTTTCGCTTCGCCCGCTGTTTCGACATTCGCTACCACGGCTTACCGGAAGGGGAGGACGATTCCTTTTTCCTGTGCAAGGAGTTAAAAGAAGGTTACCTTGCCGACGTGAGCGGCGAATACGCCACGCCCCGGGGTTATTTTGTGGATGAACAGGAAGCCGATGCCTTTGACCGGACTTTCCCCCACAAAGAAAAGCTGGTGCTTCCCGGACAACTTTTCAAATAAGAACGGTCTGCGGTTTGCAACTCGGTCCCTACGCCTGACATATTGTCCACAAAACACACATCATCCTTGAAAGAACAGCCGGAATGTGATACTATTTGAATAGAAATGTGCAAGAAAGAGAGTTGTTGCGATATGGCTGAAAACAAAACCGACCGCAGGTCACTGAAAACACAAAAAGCACTCAAAGCAGCGCTGGCGGCATTGCTGGCTGAAAAAGAGCTCAGGCACATCACCGTGCAGGAGGTTTCCGATAAAGCGGATGTTCACCGCGTTACTTTTTATAAGCATTATTACGATATCTATGACCTCTATGACCAGCTGGAAAACGAAGTGCTTTCCCAGCTCGGTTTACTGCTTTTAGAATTTCACGAAAAACCGACCAAGGATTTTGGCAAAGAGCTCATCGACTACATTGCCGAAAATCCCGTTATCTTTAAAATGATTTTCAGCCCGCACAATACCGGCGGACTCAGGCAAAAATTCTCGACCATGGTAGAAGGTGTCTTTCGCCTGCTGCAAACAGAGAAAAATGCGGTCGATTATAAAGACAGTCACTTGGATTACATATCCGCCTTTTGGTCGAACGGTTGTGTTGCCGTGATTGAAAAATGGGTGCTCGGGGATTTAGCACAGCCCAAAGCGTTTATTCTCAAAACGCTCTCGGAATTAGATGAGCATATGGAGTCTTATGTTTCCAAGCAGTTTAACTGAATAAAAACATGCCGGGTGTTAGGTGTGTCCCGTAACACGCGGTATTTTTTTCGCAGCCGCATCACGCGGCTGTTTTTCTTCTGCTCTTTTCCGGCTTGCCTGTCATAGGCGCGGAAGCTGCGGCTTTCTCAAAATTGACAGCCGATGCGGCATTGCGCACCGGCTGTCTGTTGAAAGGAAGGAAAAAGATTTTAGCAAAAACGCTTTGAGTTGTTTCGTGCGTTTTTGAGGAGGAATCATTGTCAGGAGTATCTGCCCTCATGAAAGCTGCTCGGAAGAAAAACGGTTTTGAAGTTTTGCGCTTGGCTGTGAATGCCGCTGCGCGAATAAGGAGAAACGGTAATGCAAATAAATATTGTCAGGAAATGCGATGCCTTGCTTTTTACAGTCAGCTGCTCTTAGGCTGTATCAAACACTTTCGGTGGCGTAAGGTTTTTCTTCCGAGCGGTTTCTAATCGCTGTTATCATCTCTTGATTACAATCACACTATAGCACCGAAAAAGGATTTTGCATAGATGCAAAATGCCCTCAATTTGTAGCCTATTTTACATCTGTTTGCCGCCGTGTCGCCTAAGCGACACGGCGGGCGCAAATTGTTCACAAAAAACCGCTTTGTTCAGAAAGAAAATATGGGCTGTCTCTTTAGGTGAGTCCCTGTAACGAAGTTTGGTTTTTGCGTTGTATTTTCATCCGCCTAAGTGATAAAATTTCCCTTGAATACGGCAAGTATGCAAGAAAAATTTTCTCCCTTATTCGAATAAAACTACTTAGCAAAAACTGCTATGCACCCTAAAATC
>JAFRLX010000077.1 GCA_017430965.1 Clostridia bacterium
ACCGGCAACCTTAAAGTCCATATCGCCGAAGAAGTCTTCCAAGCCCTGGATATCGACCATGGTCATAAATCTGTCGCCCTCGGTAATCAAACCGCAGGAGATACCGGCAACCGGTGCCGAAATCGGCACACCTGCCGCCATGAGTGCCAAAGTAGAGGCACAGATGGAGCCCTGAGAGGTAGAACCGTTGGAGGAAACGACTTCGGAAACCAAGCGCATGGTGTAGGGGAAGTCTTCCACAGAGGGAATAACGGGCAGCAGCGCTTTTTCCGCTAACGCACCGTGACCGATTTCTCTCCTGCCGGGGCCTCTCGAAGGTCTGGTTTCACCTACAGAGTAGGAGGGGAAATTGTAGTGGTGAATGTATCTCTTTTTGTCTTCGTTGTCAATACCGTCTAACTTTTGAGAAGCATCTACGGAGCCGAGGGTTGCCACGGTCAGCACCTGTGTCTGCCCTCTGGTAAACAAACCGGAGCCGTGCACTCTCGAGAGTACATCGACCTCTGCCGCAAGCGGTCTGATTTGGTTGATGTCTCTGCCGTCCACACGCTTGCCTTCATCTAAGAGCCAGCGGCGCACAATGAATTTTTGCAGTTTGTAGAGGCAATCCTCGAGTTTTTCTTCCTGCTCGGGATAAACTTCATCAAACTTTTCATGCACTGCATCGTAAATCGGCTTTAAGGCTTCATCGCGCACGCGCTTATCATCGGTATCGAGCGCTTTTTTCACATCTTCTATGCAGAATTCCTTGACCGCTTCGTACATTTCGGGGTCCGGGTCATTGGATTCAAAAGCAAACTTTTCTCTGCCGATTTCGGCTTGGATGCCCTTGATGAATTCCACAATCTTTTGGTTGGCTTCGTGGCCTTTCATGATGCCGTCGTACACATCTTCATCCGCCACTTCGTTGGCACCGGCTTCAATCATCGCAACGAGCGTATCTGTAGAAGCAACGGTGATTTTCATTTCGCTCTTTTCTTCCTGCTCGGCAGTGGGGTTGATGACAATTTCACCCTCGACCAAACCGACTTCCACACCGGAAATCGGACCATCCCACGGAATGTCGGAAATGGAGATGGCAATGGAAACACCGATCATTGCCGTAATCACGGGGCTGCAATCGGGGTCCACGCTCATTACGGTGGCAACAACGCCCACATCATTTCTCATATCCTTGGGGAATAAGGGTCTGATAGGTCTGTCAATCACGCGGGAAGCCAAAATGGCTTTATCGCTCGGCTTGCCCTCTCTTCTGCCGAAGGAGCCGGGGATTTTACCGACAGAGTACAGCTTTTCTTCAAAATCCACACTCAGGGGGAAGAAGTCAACACCCTCTCTGGGCTTTGCAGAAGCGGTTGCGTTACAAAGCACTTCCGTTTCGCCGTAGCGGACTAAACAGGAGCCGCCTGCCAGCTGTGCCAATTTACCGGTTTCCACCACTAAGGGTCTGCCGGCAAGCTCGGTTTCAAACTTTTTGAAATTTGTAAATTTCATTTCTTCAAACATTGCCATGTTCTTTCACCGTAGAGCCGTTGTTAGCAACAAAGGATATGTTCGGACTCCGAGCACATCATTTGCGGCTAACGACCACCGGCTCTATTGTTTCCTTTCTTTATTTTGCGCGCCTTCCATGCGGTGCGGCTGCCGCCAAACCATCGGTTTGAGGCAAGCAACAGCGCATTTCATCGGCGTTTTTTTAAAATTACAGTCAAAATGCAGACGAAACACGAAGTTTCGTCTGCAAATTTGCTTACTTACGAAGACCCAATCTCTTAACAATTGCACGATATCTCTCGATGTCGACCTTCTTGAGGTATGCTAAAAGATTTCTTCTGCGACCTACCATTTTGAGAAGACCACGGCGGGAATGGTTATCCTTCTTGTAAATCTTCAAATGCTCGGTAAGGTCATTGATTCTCTTGGTGAGAATTGCGATTTGTACTTCAGGTGAACCTGTGTCGCCTTCATGCGTAGCATACTCGGCGATAATCGCATTTTTTTCTTCTTTTGTCATTGTGAAGTCACTCCTTTTTCTTTATTCTCCAAACTCTCAGCCTAAAGCAACAGTGAATCCCGAGGTGACCGGCACCCCTTTGCGGGCATACGCAATAGACCGAAAATCGGCAGTATTTGCATTATAGCACAAAGGCTATTATTTGTAAAGTATTATTTTATTACTATAAGCTGTCTGCGCGCGGCAGTCGACACCGCATGCGAGATGCCAAGGCTTCACCCGAGGCAATACATGATTGCTCCAAGTTGAAGAAAAAGAGATTTTTCTTCACCGGGAGATGAATGATTACTTCGAATGGAACAAAAGCACCGATTCTTCGCACTTTAGGCGGAGAATGTTGCTTCGAGCGAAAAACGCTTATTCTTCGCCTTTAGGCGGAGAATGATTGCTTCGAGTGAAAAACGCTTATTCTTCGCCTTTAGGCGGAGAATGATTGCTTCGAACAGAATGAAAACGACGCTATTTGAGATGAAATCAGATGATTTGCGCGCGCAGCTTTACTTTGTGTAAGGCAAGCAAGCAAAGCGACTGAGTTCGCTCAAAGAGCAAGTTTTCAGCTGCGAGAAGTGATTATTCTTCGCCTTTAACCCCTGCCTCGTAGATAGCAACTACCTCAGCCGAAGGCTTCTTATCAATCAGCGTTGCCACAACGGCGAAGATTAAACCTGCTGCAAAACCGGGTGCCAATTCGTAGATACCGGTGGAGTCGGTCAGGAAGATGAGCCACAGCACATCGACCACTGCGCCGCTGACCACGCCGGCGATGGCACCTTTATAGGTGAAGCGCTTCCAGAACAGAGAGAGGATGATGACCGGACCGAACGCCGAGCCGAAACCGCCCCAAGCGTTGGAAACCATGCCCATGATGGAGGTGGCAAAGCCTTCTTTGACTTCACCGTTTGCATCCGGCAAACCGCTCTTTGCAATAAAGAAGGCGACGATAGCAACAACTGCCACAACAATTCTGCCGACCCAAAGCACTTCTTTTTCGGAAGCATCTTTTCTGAAAACGGGCTTGTAAATATCGCTTGTGAAGGAAGAAGAAGCCACCAGCAGTTGAGAATCCGCAGTGCTCATTGCCGCCGCAATAATTGCCGAAAGCAGCACACCTGCGATAAAGCCCGGGAAGAGCAGTTTGACAACTTCAATAAAGACATTCTCTTGTGCTTCGGCTGCCACCAAAGAAGCACCGACAGCTGTCTTTCTTGCCAAAAGACCAATCACCACTGCCGCGCCGAGGGTTAAGACAACCCAGATAATGGCAACGGTTGCACTCTTTTTGACTTCCTTGGCTTTTCTGATGGACATGAAGCGCACCAAAATGTGCGGCATACCAAAGTAACCGAGACCCCAGGCAAGACCGGAAATAATATCTTTCCAGGAAGCCGCAAAGGGATTCATCGACTCGTTTGCAGCACCGGCAACGGTTTGCACGGTACCGACTTCAATGCCCGACTTTGACATCATCATGATAATCGGCACGGCGAGCATTGCAATGAGCATCAAAATGCCCTGGAAAAAGTCTGTCCAGCACACTGCCTTAAAGCCGCCGGAGAATGTGTAAATGATAATGATTAGCGCAAAAATCAGCAGCGCTAACACCTTGTGCTCGCCGAATGCGGGAATGACAGATTCAAAGACCTTTTCACCTGCCACAAAACTCGATGCAACATAAATGGTAAAGAACACCAGAAAAACGATAGCACAAATAATCTGCAATGCTTTACTTTTTGTTGCAAAGCGGTTTCTTAAGTACTGCGGCAATGTAATGGAGTCATTGGCTGCCGCCGAGAAATTTCTCAGCCTCTTTGCCACAAAAATCCAGTTGAGCGCGGTACCGAGTGCCAGGCCGATACCAATCCAAACCTGCCCCATACCGAAGGCCAAAATGCTGCCCGGGAAGCCCATCAGCAGCCAGCCGCTCATGTCGGAAGCCTGGGCGCTCATCGCGGTAACCCACGGACCCATGCTTCTGCCGCCTAAGAAGTATTCTTTTTCGCCTTTTTGCCCTTTCATGAATACAAAGCCGACTGATAACATGCCGACAAAGTATACCACAAAAGCAACAATGATTGATACTTTCATCTTGTTTTCCCCCTCGGCTGAAACTCAGCCGACCTTTCTTTATATAAATTTAAAACGCAACAAAATGGAATCGGGTGCGGGTGCCCGCCCGCAGCTATTCATTATTTACTGTTTTTCACTTCATCCCTGTAGTACTGTGTAAACGGTGCATACCTGTCCTTCGCTTTCCACAGTGTATCTGCCGTTTGCATCCACTTGGCGGCATAGTCTTCACACTTGCCGCAGAGTTCATCCACCGTTTCAATGCTGATTAAATCGGTCGACACCGCACCGGCTTCTTTTACAATTTCGCGCAATCTGTCGGGGTTTTCCAGCATCGGGCAGGGTCTCAAGTGGTTGTCGTTAAACGGTTGATTGCGGTAATACGCCATAAACAGCGGGCTTTGCAGCGCCTGCAAAATCGTTTTGTTCTTGATATTGGAATCGCTGTAATGCACAAACACGCAAGGCTCCATATCTCCGGCGGAATTGATGTGGAAATAGTTTCTGCCGCCGGCAATACAGCCGCCTACAAACTCGCCGTCGTTCTGGAAGTCCATCACAAAGAAGGGCTTTGCCCCTTTGCCGGTAGAGCGGATTTGGCGCAGCTTGTGGTAAATCTTTACTCTCTGCTCGGGAGTCGGCATAAGCGCCGGAACCGCACCGGAGCCGACCGGCATATAGTGGAAATACAAACCGAAGCGCGCGCCGGCTTCAATCATTGCATCAAAGAAGCTGTCCTCGGTAACGGCATCCAAATTCTGCGAAGTGTAGCAAACCGAAATGCCGAACAGGCATTTGTTTTCTTTGAGCAGGCGCATTGCCTCGCGCGATTTTTGGTAAATCCCCTTACCGCGCCTGGCATCGTTGCTCGCTTCGTCGCCCTCCACGGAAAGCGCAAGCAGGAAATTGCCGCAGGCTTTCATTTCTTTAATAAACGCCCTGTCCACCAATGTTCCGTTGGTGTAAGCAAGGAACACACACTCCGGGTTTTCCTTTGCCAGCGCCAAAATGTCTTTTTTGCGCACCAGCGGCTCGCCGCCCGTGAACATAAAAATGCGCGTGCCGAGCGCCTTTGCCTGAGAAACAATAGAGCGCATTTGCTCTATGGTCAAATTCAGCGCGTGGCCATACTCCGCACTCCAGCAGCCCTTGCAACGCAGGTTGCAGGCGCTGGTGGGGTCAAGCAAGAGGATAAAGGGAATGTTGCAGCCGTACTTTTCGCGATTGGCGCGCACTTTTTTTGTGCCGTAAATAGCGCCGTGAAGCCCGAAAGCCACGAGCATATTTTCAATTTGCTCATGGTCGACTTCTTCTATTATTTTGACAGCGTATTTGTGCCAGTTGTTGTCTTCATCCGTTGCCATTTTTACCATGCCCTCATAGGCGCTTTCCGGAAAGGTTTTCCCCATCAAGTGCTTGGCAATGCGGATGATTTTCATCATGTTTTTCGCGGGATCTTTTTTAATGTACTTCAGCGTTCTCCCAATGATAAGGTGGGCGACCTTATCCATAACTGCATGTTCCATTGATATCCTCCGTCAACTGTTTATATATAATATAATATTAATAGTTAATTGTCAATAAGCAATTCGTCTAAAATAATCTTATCACTACGGCAAATACCCTCTTCTGCCGCTTGTCGCCTTTTCCCGAGACTGCGACTTCCGGCTACTGCTCGTCTTCCTCCAGCAGCTTATTATACTTTTTGATATTGTGCTCGCCCCAAGCGTAATTTAAAATCATGAATACGGCACCGAGCACTGCAATATCTACTGCCGCGTTTATCAGTATAGTCAAAATCGGGCTGCCGCAATCAATTGTGGTGAAGCTGAAATTCGGATTGAGGCGGTTGAGCGATACATTGAGTGCTGCGAGGATTGCACCGTTAATGAGTGCATCGACAACATACGCCTTGATTCTCGCGCGCTTATCAGCCCCGCTCGGAGCGGTCGGCAACGGTTTTCCCAAAAAGTCTTTGGGCAAATCCACCGTGTCCTTGCGGTGCTTAAAAATCAGAAAGACCAGCAAGGAACCTAAGAACAATAAGATTTCTTCGGTGGTGCTGCCCGCACCGAATTTGACTGTTTTGTACACACCGGCAACCAGCAGTCCCGCCCACAGAAACACAAGGGTAATGACCGCCGCCGTACCGGTGTTTTTGGCGGTTCTTTCATCCGATTTCACAGCATTATTTTTCATGGTTTTCCTCCTGCCAAAATAGGTCGTCTAATGTCGTGTCCAAAGCCTTGCAAATGTCAATGCAAAGCCCTAAAGAGGGGTTGTACTTCCCCGATTCTATCATCAAAATTGTCTGCCGCGTGACACCTACGGCACACGCGAGCTTTTCCTGCGACATATCTTTGGCTACGCGCGCCGCCTTCATTTTCAAGTTTTTCAAATTGTTTCCTCCGCTCATTTTCCATTCATGAAAAAGCGGGCGGGAGTGACACTCCCGCCTATTGAAAAGAAAAGGATTAATGAAAAATTGTCTGCAATTTTTCAATGAAAAAGTTTACAAGAATACTATACACTACTTTTAACAAAATGTCAACTATATTTTACATTTTGTTTTGAAAAGCTAACAATTCAGCTTTTCAAAACCCTGTTCGCCGCAATAAAACAATCCGAATAAAACTCTCGGCATTACTCGGGCACCCGCAAAAAACGGCTGCTCTTTTGCGCCTTTTAAACGCCCTTTTCCCCCGATATTTTTCCTGCAATCACAGCACACCAAAGCGGCGTTTTTCTATCCGTTAAATCTAAAAAACAAGCTTGCATGCAAGCTTGTTTTTTTTAAGATATAACACTTCGCGCCATTAGGTGAGTCCCCGTAACGAAGTTTGGTTTTTGCGTTGTATTTTCATCCGCCTAAGTGATAAAATTTCCCTTGAATACGGCAAGTATGCAAGAAAAATTTTCTCCCTTATTCGAATAAAACTACTTAGCAAAAACTGCT
>JAFRLX010000078.1 GCA_017430965.1 Clostridia bacterium
AGCAGTTTTTGCTAAGTAGTTTTATTCGAATAAGGGAGAAAATTTTTCTTGCATACTTGCCGTATTCAAGGGAAATTTTATCACTTAGGCGGATGAAAATACAACGCAAAAACCAAACTTCGTTACGGGGACTCACCTAAGTGCTGCTCCTTCTTTTTTTGCGCAATCGGCGCGTGCAAATGCACTGCCGGAAGCCGACACCGCCTTCTGTTGCGTTTTACTTTTTTCGCTTTGCCCGCAAACAGAGTGTAAACCGCTTGACAAGGGGCAAAAATGCTGATACTATTAGGATGAAATATACTGTATATTAGAAGTTAGAAAATGAAACAGAAACGCCAAAAAAAGAATCGCGGGCCGATGCTTGCGTTAATCGGGGTGTTTGCCGCTATCCTTGCATTGACCGGGGGTATTATCTATTTCCAAGTCAGCCGCAAACCGCAGGCGCACACCACCACAACGGCAGCAGCTGTCTCGGAAAACAGCGCACAGAGCGCACCCCTGCAGAACACGCAGGGGACAGATGCCGCAACTTACTATAGCCAAAATGCGCAAAAGTTGCTTAGCGTTATCCCGGCAGACAGTTCGAAAGCCGTTTTCAGCGAGCAGAAAATCGGCGAGGAATTGACTGCGCGCGGCTTCGGCAAAAATGCCCCCATTACCTATGAATACGGTATGGACGGCAGCTATGAAGAAAAAACGCCCGTCGACAACAGCTCTCTTGACAAACACCCGCAGTATACCGTTGTGTATATGGCGCAAAGCGGAGACTATTGGACCATTACCGTGAGCAACGGCAGCGTAACGGCTTACCCCGTCAGCTATAACTTGGAACACAATAGCGGTGCCGAGGTTATTCTTGCCGAAACGGACAGTGTCACCGCCTATGACAACCAAACAAACAGCTTTTATGAATTGATACCGAAGCCATCCGTGCTGGTGCTTAAGCAAATTCCCGCCATTACGGCAGAGGCTTTGGAACGGCTCACGGCAGAGGAGATTGACAAACTATGAAACAACAACGGCACAATCATTCCATCAAAGCCTTAGGGCTGACCGCCGTATTGCTTGCGGCGGTAATGATGCTGGGAATTGCTTCCCCCGGCTTTGCGCTTGCCGAGCCGAATGCGAGAAGAGGGAAGGAACCGATTATGGTCTCACTGGGGGATTCGTATTCCTCCGGTGAAGGAGTGGAGCCTTTTTACTGTGCCGGCAGTGCGGACAGATACACGCAGCCGGATTGGTTAGCGCACCGTTCGAGGCTGAGCTGGTCGGGCAGATTGCAGCTCAATGACAGCATGGGCAACAGGCTGGTGATGTACCAAAACAAGGCCTACTACAGCAATAAAACAAAGTCCTATGATTCTTTCAGCAAGAATAACTGGTATTTCGTGGCATCTTCCGGAGCGGTGACCGCTTCGCTTAAAGGCACGCAAAATAAATCCTTCGACCACGACCCGAGCAATGAGGAGCCTTTCGACCACAGCAGCGTAACGCTCGACCCTCAGCTGAAAGTGTTTGAGTCCATTGAGCCGGGAACCACCGATTATGTTACCATGACAATGGGCGGAAACGATGCACACTTTGCAGATGTGTTTGTTTACGCTGCTTTCAACTGCTCTTTTCTCAATGTTAACGGGATGGATAATTACCTCAACAACATTTGGGATGAGTTTTATAACGGAACCAACAGCATTAAAAACAGGTTAATCCGAGCCTATAACGACATTCACAATGCGGCAGGCAATCAGGCGGATATCATTATTGTAGGGTATCCGAAAATTCTGCCGAAAAACGGCTTTTTACTCTTTAGCGCAAAGGAAGCAAAATCGATTAATGCCTCGATTACCAAGTTGAATCGTGAAATGCAGACAATTACACAAAGCCTTTGCACCGAGGATTTTAAAATTCATTTTGTCTCGGTGGAAAAGGCGTTTGAAGGGCATGAAATTTACACCGGTGCGGTAAAGGCTTACATTAACGGTATCAAATTTGTCAGAGCCAATGACCTATCCCAAACACAGGTTATCAGCTCCTATTCTCTGCACCCGAATGAGAGCGGTGTGAGAGCGTATGCCGCCTGTGTGCAAGAGTGCATTGACCAAATTGAGCAGCAAAAGTGGAAAAGCAGCGCTGAGCAGCAGGAGCAAAACAGCGGTGAAAATGCAGGCGATTTGTCGGAAGAAGGCACAGTCGCGCAACCGGAGCCGGATGAAGCCTCATTCTACTCTCAGAGCAATGGAATGCACGCGCCGGCGGGTGAAGAAATCAGCATCCCCGTGACACTCAGCTCAAATGTTCTGCTCAAGCAGTGTGCCCTGCATTTTGAGTATGACAATGAATGCTTGCAAATCCATTCTGTCAGCTCTGCTCAGTTGTGTGAAGACAGTATTCGGCAAACAATAGGCACCTCTGAAAACAGTTTTGATGTCAACTGGAGCAGTACGGATTCCGCCGTGGAGAGCGGCACCCTCTTTTATTTGAATGCCACCGTGCTCAAGCCTGAGGAAACGGTGATACACGCCGCTGCCGATGCGGAAAATACCGTGGCAAAATATAACAGGTCCGTGGCGCTGCGCTGTGAGGATATCGTCATCAATGCCGGAGGCATTATTTGCACCCTTACGGCGGATTTGAGCGCACTCGGCGATTTGAACGGCGCGCAGGTATTCCCTGCCCCGAACAGCTCGTGCACCTTATTTGAAAACGAGCAGTCGCTCTGTGCACAGACCAATTCGGTGATTCCGGTGGTCGCCACCGCTGCGCAAGCCGAACTGTGCTTTTATAAGCCGGGCTACACGGCGCTGCATGTTGTGATAGATTCCATTTGTGCCGGCACCACCATTGACTTGACCGACACATTAACCAAGGCTGCGCAGGAGCGCCCGCTACTGCATGTTGGTGATGTGAATGGTGACGGCTGCGTTTCGATTGCCGATGTTTCAAAACTGCTGTCGCCTGAAATCTATGGAGCAGCGGTTGCCGAAACGGATGAAATGTCGGATTTGAATGGGGACGGCTTCGTTACCTATGAAGATATCGCAATGGTACTGCTTTCCGACAACTACGGCGCGACCGATTTGACCATCACCTATCAGCCGGCTTAGGCAAAGGAGAAGCGGTGCTTCGGCAGCTGAAAACAATCATAAAAAAGGGCGGATTTCAATGCACTTTGAAATCCGCCCTCAGCGTGTAGAAAAACTTGTTTTTCTACACGCTGACAGATGTTGAAAGAGTGAGATGAAATTTGCCAATCTCTGCGCTGAGCTGTACGATGGTACCGCAAGCAGAGATTGGCAAAAACGCAAAATCGCCGTATTTACGGC
>JAFRLX010000079.1 GCA_017430965.1 Clostridia bacterium
AGCAGTTTTTGCTAAGTAGTTTTATTCGAATAAGGGAGAAAATTTTTCTTGCATACTTGCCGTATTCAAGGGAAATTTTATCACTTAGGCGGATGAAAATACAACGCAAAAACCAAACTTCGTTACGGGGACTCACCTAACGCGCACCTGCTGAATCATTATGTATAAACCTACTCCGCTTGTGTGACCGCTTCTTCTTGCGCCAGTGCTTCGTTGGCAGCTTGAACCTCTTCATAAATCGGCTCCAGCTTTTCTTTGGTAAGCGGATATGCAAACTTATACAGCAGCCAAATCAAGGTGTAGGTGATGGCGGGAATGATGGTGCAAATCGTCAAAATTTTATCGCTCACACCCGGCACATAGCCTGCGTTGGACATCGTTTCGCTGTTGTAGCGCGCGAACTTTTCAAGCAGCATCAACCCGCCGTAATCCGCTGCGGTCTGCCCGAGCTTTCGCGCAAAGGTATACACCGCATAAATCGCGCTCTCGCTTTTTACACCGGTTTTAACATACTGGTAATCAATCACATCGGCAACCACTGCCCAGTTGGTAATGGAAACGAAGGAATAGCCGAAACCGATGATAAACAGCAAGCCCATATACACCACAATCGTGTAGGTATCGCCATTGGGCTTGAAGGTGCCTTTGAGCAGGAAACAGGCAACTGCCGCAATCGCCGCAAACATGGCGCCGAAGGAGGAAATCTCCTTTTTGCCGAAGCGCTTGGAAAGCGCCGGGGTGAACAGAATCATAATTGCCATCGGCAAATACTGCGCAATCGTGCCGACCACGGAGAGGTTGGCATTGGCAAAGTAGTTTTTGAATAAATATTGGTTCAAAGAGGCAAATTGCAACTGCCCGCTGATGAGAATACCGGTGATGGCAAGCACCACAAACGGGCGGCTCTTGAACATACTCTTGTAAGTATCTTTAATATTAACATTGGGCTTTGCCGCCGATTTCACGCGCTCTTTGGTGGACTTGAAGCAAATCAAATAGAAGATGATTGCCAGCACACACATCACACCCGCAAAGGCAAACATGCCGCCGGAATTGGCAACGGAAATGGTCTTGGAAGGGTCTGCCGGGTCGGGCTGCTTGGAGTAAATGATAAAGGGAGCCAGCAACAGAGGCGCCGCGCCGCCGATACCGCCGCCGATGGAGCGGAAGGTGGAAAGCAGGGTTCTGCCTTCGGGTTCATCCGTAATCACCGAGGCAAGCGAGCCGAAAGGCACATTGATACCCGTATACATCATGCCGAAAGTGATGTAAGTGACATATGCTAAAATCAGCACAATGGTCGGGTTCTCGCCGATGGTCGGAATGTTGGTAAAGTTGTAGAAGCACAGCAGCTGTGCCACCGCCACGGGAACGGCAATCCACTTTATGTAAGGTCGGAATTTACCATCTTTGGTAGGCGGTCTTTTTGCCACAATGCCGCCCCACAGGGGGTCATTAATCGCATCCCACAGCCTGGTAACCAAAAACAGTGTTGCCACCTTGCCGGGAGAAATCAACAGCACATCGGTATAAAATACCTTTAAGAATGACGAAACATAGGTCAGCACAAACAGGTTGCCCGCATCGCCCATCATGTAGCCCATGGCTTCTTTGATGCCGATATGGTTCGGATGCGTGCTGACAGGCTTCGTTTTTTTCTTTCCCATGATACCTCTCCTCATACATTGATAAAAAAAGTATAGCATAAATATATAAAAATTGAAAGTCTTTTGCAAAATTTACTGTCTCGGGCAGTGCGGGAATGAAAATTATGGCTTGCAAAGTTGTATTAAATATTTTATAATTGATTTGTATATTTTGTTAAATGGAGGAAATTATGAGCGAAGTAAAAAAACAAAGCGCCTTTAAGGTCTGGACAAAAAAACATGCTGACCTGTGGCAGATTATTAAATTTACGCTCGTGAGCATGATTGCCGGTACGAGTGAAATGATTCTTTACAATGTATTTTTGTGGATTCTCAAAGCTCCGTTAGAGAGCATTTCCGTAAACTGGTTTATCTTTCACTATCCGGCAGGTCCGGAAGGCACCGTTTTGGCGGACGGCACGATTGCAAGAGGCGGCGCCTGCGTGTTGGTAGCATACCTCGTTTCCACCATTGTGGGTAACTTTGTCAGCTTTGTGGTCAACAGAAAAACCACCTTTAAATCCGTTGCCAATGTTAAGTTCAGCATCATTGCCACGATGGTGATGATTGTCTTTATCATTTTCTATTCCACCGTTTTAGGCGGCTGGGCAAACAGCTGGGTCGGCACCTGGGCGATTTTCCAAAACACGAATAACGGATTCTTGATTTTCTTAAAGCAAAACATCGGCAAATTCCTCATTACGATGATTACCTTTGTGTTTGTGTTTGTGATGAATAAATTTGTCATCCTAAGAGAAGAAAAGAAAACCAAAGAGCAAAAGCTTGCCGAGAAGAAAGCTGCCGAGGAGCGCGCGGCAATGCCCTCCAAAAAAGTGGTCAACCAAGCGCTCTGCAAGAAGTTCCTTATCGGAATGATTGTGCTGCTGGTTTGCGCCGTTGCCGGTATCGCTATCGGTTTAGCCGCTTCCATCAATGCGATTTTGATTGTCGGCTCCATTCTCTTCGGTGTCGGCTACATCTTCTTAATTGCCTTTATCATTGAGAAAATCGGTACCAAAGTGCCGGTGGATGAGCTCGGTGAATTTGAGGGCAAAGAAGGCTACGTTATTAAAGAAATCAAAGCTTAACCTGCCGCACAGAGTTTTTCAGAAAGGTTAAATATATGTATATTATTTATCAATCCGATTCGGGCTTTACCAAGCAGTATGCGGAGATGTTTGCCGAGAAAACAGGGCTGGAATGCCACAGCCTTTATATGGCGCGCATTAAAGTCAAAAGAAACAGCGATGTCATTTTCTTCGGCAGAGTGATGCAGGGCAAGATTGACGGTTTTAAGAAAGCCGCCAAGAAGTACAATGTGCTTGCCGTGTGCCCGGTAGGCTTAAAAATGCCGACCAATTTCTACAAAGAGGAGCTTGCGGAGGATAACGGCATTACCGGCAACAGCCCGCAGCTGTTCTACCTGCGCGGCGGCTTTGACCCCGAAAAAACGCTCGGCCCCGAGAAAACCTTAATCAACCTGGTGATTTCCGATTTGGAAAACAGAGGTGAGGATGTTGACGCGGTCGAAGCGCAGTATTTAACCGACCTCAAAGGCGGCGCGGACTATGTCAATGAGGAAAACCTCGCCGCCCTTCTCGAGTGGTATCAAAACTGTTAGCAACGCTGTTGCTAACAGTTTTTCGTATTTGTTTTTTTGTGTAAAAAAATTATGATTTGGAGTTGGATAATATGAGTTGGTTTAGCGACACATTCGGAATGGATATTCGCGACAGCGTATGCCCCAATCGTTACCAAAGCGGCGGCATTCGCATCAGTGTGATTACAGAGCGCTTGATACGCGTGGAATGGCAGAGCGAAGCGCAGTTCTGCGACAAGCCCACCCAATCGGTGCTGCACCGCGATTTGGGCAAGGTTTCATATTCCGTTGCCAGAAAAAACGGAATGATTTGCGTAAACACCCCCGCGGCGCGCCTGATTGTGGATGAAAACACGGGAGAATTTCGCCAAGCCAAAGTAAAAGGCGGCTTCTGTACAACAGACCCGCACGCCGGCAACCTCGGCGGAACCGTGCGCACCTTAGACAATAAAAGGGGCGCCGTGCCGCTCGAAGAAGGCATTCTTTCCAAAAGCGGCGTTTCCGTGCTGGATGATTCCGCCTCTTTAACGCTGGAAGCGGACGGCAAGGTGCTGCCGCGCCGCAAGAGCGGAGCCGACAAATACTATTTCCTTTACGGGCATGAATACATCACCGCCATTCAGGATTTTTACCGCATTGCGGGCAGCACACCGCTCATTCCCCGCTATGCCCTCTCGAACTGGTGGAGCCGCTACAAAGCTTACACCCAAGAGGAATATTTGGCGCTTATGGAGCGCTTCCAAAAAGAAGAAATCCCGATTACCGTTGCCACGGTGGACATGGACTGGCACTGGGTGGATGTCAAAAAGCAGTTCGGCAAAGAGGCCGTTTGCTTTGACCCGCGCCGCATGAGCAAGCGCTATTTCTTTGAATATGCCTTCACTCCCGGCTGGACCGGCTACTCCTGGAACACGGAACTGTTCCCCGACTACCGCGCCTTTTTGACCCGCTTAAATGAAATGGGCTTAAAGGTGACACTCAACCTGCACCCGGCAGCCGGTGTGCAGTGGTTTGAGGATATGTATGAAGAATTTGCCGCGTTTATGGGAATCGATGCAAGCAGCAAACAGCCGATTCTCTTTGATTTAAGCGATGAAAAATTTATGGAAGGCTACTTCAAATTCTGCCACCATAAGTATGAAAAAGAGGGCGTTGCCTTCTGGTGGATTGATTGGCAGCAGGGCACACACTCCGGTGTCAAAGGGCTTGACCCGCTGTGGGCGCTCAACCACTACCACTTGCTCGATAACGCTGCCGGCGGCAAGCGCGGTTTAATCCTTTCGCGCTTTGCGGGCGCCGGCTCTCACCGCTACCCGCTCGGCTTCTCCGGCGATACCGTCATGGGCTGGCCGGCACTGCAGTTCCAACCCTACTTTACCGCGACTGCCTCAAACATCGGCTACAGCTGGTGGAGCCACGACATCGGCGGGCATATGATTGGGTATAACGATGATGAACTCTACACGCGCTGGCTGCAATTCGGCGTGTTCAGCCCGATTATGCGCCTGCACTCCACAAACAATGAGTTTATGGGCAAGGAGCCTTGGCGCTACGGCGATGAAGCCTGCCGCCTGGCGACCGAAGCGCTGCGCCTGCGCCACCGCCTGCTGCCGTACATTTACACCATGAATGCACGCACGCATACCGAGGGCAGAGCGCTCATTGAGCCGATGTACTACCACTACCCCGAAACGGCAGCGGCATATGAAGTGCCGAATGAATACTTCTTCGGTTCCGAGCTGATTGTGGCTCCGATTACCGAAAAGCGCAACAAAACAACTCTGCTGGCAGGCACCGAGATATGGTTGCCGGAAGGCAGATTCACCGATATTTTCACCGGCAGAATTTACCGCGGTGAGGGCAAGAAAACGCTGTTCCGCGATTTAAGTTCCATTCCCGTGCTCGCCAAGGAAGGCGCTATCCTTCCCCTCGCTGCGGATGGCAGGCACAACTCTGTTGCCAACCCCGCGCACTTAGAACTGCTCATTTACCGCGGCAACGGCAACTTTACGCTCTATGAGGATGACGGTGAAAGCCTTGCCTACCAAAGCGGTGCTTACTGCAAAACCGCCTTTGCGGTGCAGGAAGAAGAAAACAAACTCTGTTTTGAAATCTTCCCCGCCGAGGGCGATGTGAGCTTGGTGCCCAAAAGCAGAACCTATACCCTTTCCTTCAGAGATATTGCCGCTGCAAAGACCGTCTCGGTTTATGTCAACGGCAGAAGGGTCAAAACACAGCGCGAAAGTAAAGACTTTGTCAGGCTGCTGTTAACGCTCAAACCGACCGACAAAGTCAGGGTGACCCTGAGCGGCATCACCGCGCGCGAGAATCCCCCGCAAAAAGAAGCGCTGACCGACTTAATCTCCCGCTTCCAAGGCTCAAATGTCAAGAAGCAGTGGACCTTCACCTCGCTGCTCAAAGAGGGCAGCGCGCCGGCAGGCGTTTCGCCCGCTGTTGCCGGAGCCATTATGGAGATTTTGGAAGAATGAGCAAGAAAAAAGACGAAAAAACCAATGTCATGCGCATTGCCGAAAGCGCCGGTGTAGCGTTTGACGACTACGCTTATGATAACACTACACTCAGCGCCGAAGAAGTGGCGGCGGCTTTAGGGCAGCCCCCCGGCAGAGTATTTAAGACACTGGTCACGGTTGCCAAAAGCGGCAAATACTATGTCTTTATGCTGCCTGCCGCAAGTGAATTGGATTTAAAAAAAGCCGCTAAAGCGGCAGGCGAAAAGAGCATTGAAATGCTCCCGCAGAAAAAGCTGTTTCCGCTCACCGGCTATGTGCACGGCGGCTGCTCGCCGATTGGCATGAAGCGGCAGTTCCCAACATTTATTGATGCAAGCGCCGCGCAATATGAAACCATATTTTTCTCGGCGGGCAAGGTCGGGCGGCAAATCGAAATGCACCTTTCCGACTTGCAGAAAATCTATCCTGTCACGGCGGCGGAGCTGGTAAGAGACACCTGAGAACCCGCGCCAAAGGCTCAGACTGTCGAAAAAGTGGCTGAAACCACGCGACTATTTATCATTCTTATAACATTAAAATTGTTTCACTCATCGTCGCTGTGACCGGCGTTGTCCTTTTTATCATTTATTTGCTTATTGATGTAAGTCTATACGCACCTGAATTCAACAGGCTCGCCGCTGAAAACTACAGTTGGTTTGATTATAAATCTCCACTTGATATGGCAATCAAGCAAGATGGAGGATTAGTCGTAGTGCTTCTAATTCCGATTGTTTTTGCTATTTTAGCATTTTTGATTTATCGCATCTATTCTAAAGTAGAGCTTACGGTTACGGACAAGCGCGTTTATGGCGTTGCAAAATTCGGCAAGCGTGTTGATTTGCCTTTTGATTCTATTTCAGCTGTCGGAACAAGCGCCATGAAGGGTATTGCTGTTACAACTGCTTCCGGAGCGATTAAGTTTAAATTCATTAAGAACAGAGTTGCAATCCATAGCGCTATCAGCAAAATTCTTGTTGAACGCCAGGGGAAAGCAAAGCCTGTCACAACAACGACCATCAAGCAGGAAGTTCCTCAAAGCAATGCGGATGAGCTGAAAAAATACAAAGAGCTGCTCGACAGCGGCGTGATTTCGCAAGAGGAATTTGATGCTAAGAAACAGCAGCTTTTAGGGTTGTAATAATCTTGCGCAATAGTCTAATGATTTTCGGGCGGTCGAGACCGCCCGCCCCTACGGTGATGGTTGATAATACATTCTTTCGTTTATCTGTACATATCGTTATGAAATATGCGCCGTTGCTGCTATAATCATAATCTTTTAATCGGTATGCTTTTCGTTCAGGTTTTCTTTCCATAATTTCTATCCAAAAAACACCGCCGAAGCGGTGTTTTTATGTTTTTTATTTATTAGCCGAAATATCTCTTTAAGAGACCTTCAAATGCTTTGCCGTGGCGGGCTTCGTCACGCGCCATCTCATGAACAGTGTCATGAATTGCATCAAGGTCGAGCGCCTTTGCTCTCTTGGCAAGGTCGGTCTTGCCCATGGTAGCGCCGTTTTCGGCTTCCACACGAACTTTGAGGTTCTCTTTGGTGGAATCGCTGACCACTTCGCCGAGAAGCTCTGCAAACTTCGCTGCGTGCTCTGCTTCTTCCCAAGCCGCCTTTTCCCAGTAAAGACCGATTTCGGGATAACCTTCTCTGTGTGCCACTCTTGCCATCGCAAGGTACATACCAACCTCGGAGCACTCGCCCTGGAAATTGGAGCGCAAATCCTCAAGAATATCTTCCGGAGCGCCTTTTGCTACGCCGACAACATGCTCGGCAGCCCAGGTCATTTCGCCTTCCTGCTTGGTGAATTTCTCTGCGGGAGCCTTACAAACGGGGCAAAACTCCGGAGCGGCATCGCCTTCAAAAACATATCCGCAAACACTGCATACAAATTTAGCCATGAAAATTTCCTCCATAATTTTAAATTATTATTGTAAGTATACCACATAACGCGCAATGAAGTCAATTCATACCCGGTGAGAAAACAACATATTTTGTGTTTTTGAAAAAAACTCTTTTATATTGCGCCAAAATATTGTATAATAAATTAAATAATGGTTTTGATGATGAATGAAACCTTTCAGGAGGTAGTAATATGGCTAAGTCAAAGGTACAAATCAATGTTGCAGGTATGAATTTTTCTCTTGTAACAGAAGATGATCCGGCTTACATCGAAGGTCTTGCCAAACAATTAAGCAAAAAGATTGAAGATATTGTTGCCGGCAACACCAATATTTCCGTGGCACAGGCAGCGGTTCTGGTTGCGCTCGACTGCGAGGATGAGCTGAGCAAGCACAACAACTCTTCCGACAACTTGCGCGCGCAGATTAAAGACTATTTAGAAGATGCCGCCAGAGCCAGAATGGAAGCGGAAGGCTACAAGCGCGAGCTGGAAAAGCTCAAAGCAGAGCTTCAATAATATGGCGGAAATCTTAGCACCGGCAGGCTCCATGGAGTCTGTTTTTGCTGCTGTCAGGAGCGGTGCCGATGCCGTGTACCTGGCAGGAGAAAATTTTAATGCCAGAAGAAATGCCGAAAATTTCACTGCCGCACAGCTTGAAGAAAGTGTGGCGTACTGCCATGCGCACGGTGTCAAGGTCTACCATGCCCTCAACACCTTAGTAAAAGACAGTGAAATCGGCAAACTTATCAAAGAAATCGAGCGTATCCTAACCCTTAGGGAGGATGCGCTTATTTTGCAGGACTTAGGGGTTGCCGCACTGGTCAAAGCCATGGCGCCCGATATGCCGCTGCACGCGAGCACGCAACTGAGCGCCCACTCCCTTGCCGGTGTGCAGGCGCTGGAAAAAGCGGGGTTTCGGCGCGTGGTGCTTGCGCGCGAGCTTTCGCGCGCGGAAATTGAGCACATCCGCCGCCACAGCGATGTGGAGCTGGAGGTCTTTGTGCACGGTGCGCTGTGCATGTGTGTGAGCGGTCAATGCCTGATGAGCGCCTTTTTCGGCGCCAGAAGCGGCAACAGAGGGCTGTGCGCCCAACCCTGCCGCCTCCCCTTCCGCGCTCCCGGCGGAACCGGGCACGATTTGAGTTTAAAAGACAACTCCCTGCTTCCCTATCTGCCGGAAATGGCACAAGCCGGTGTGGATTCCTTTAAAATAGAAGGCAGGATGAAGCGCCCCGAATATGTGGCGGCAAGTGTCAACGCCTGCCGCGAAGCACTCGCAGGCAGCTACTTGCCCGAAACGCAACAACAACTCAAGCGCATTTTTTCGCGCCAGGGGTTTACGGACGGTTACTACACCGCTTCGCGCGGCAAAGCAATGTTCGGCGCGCGCACCAAAGAAGATGTGACTGCTGCCGATGCGAAATTGCTCGGCAGCTATGCGGCACTCTACGCCAAGGAAACGCCGCGCGTGCCTTGCGAGATAGCGTGTACCATTACTGCCGATGCTTACCCCACTGTGTGCATGCGTGCTTTGGGCAAAAGCGCCGCAGTAAGCGCAAGCAAAATGCCCGAGCCCGCTTTACACCGCGCGCTGACAAAAGAAGACGTTGCCGACCGCCTTCAAAAACTCGGCGGCACCGGTTATTTTGCCACGCGCGTCACAGTCGATTTACAAGAAGGGCTGATGCTCAGCGCCGGGGAAATTAACGCCCTGCGCCGCAAAGCTGTTGCCGCACTGCAGCAGACACTCTCTGCCCCGAAACATTACCAAAAGGGCGATATACCCGCCCTGCCGCCGGCACGCCGCTGCGGCAACAAACAGCTGTACCTGCGCTTTGCCAACCTCACACAGGTGCCGCCGGGTATTCATTATGACAAAATTATTTTGCCGATTGAGCAGGCGCAGGAAGCCGTAGAGGCATTTGGCACGGAAGCGCTCATTCTCGAAACACCTCGCGTGTTCTTCGGTTTGGAAAAAAAGCTGATTGCCTTACTGGAAAAAGCAAAAGCGCTCGGCATTACCACGGTTGCCGTCGGCAACATCGGCGCACTGCAGCTTGCCAAAGAAAAAGGCTTTAGAGTGCTCGCCTCACTCGGCATGAATGTGTTTAATTCTTATGCCTGTGAAGCCATCGAGGCGGAAGAGCTTGTGCTCAGCCCCGAAATGAGCACGCCGCAAATCAATTCTCTGCACAGCCAAAAACCGTTTGGCGCGATTGTTTACGGGCACCTGCCGCTGATGATTAGCCGCAACTGCCCGCTGCGCACCGGCAGAAGCTGTCAAAGCTGCGACAAACAGGGCTTTTTAACCGACAGAAAGGGAGAGCAATTTCCGGTGCGCTGCCGTTTCGGTGCAAGCGAAATCTTTAACCCTCACGCCCTGTATATGCTCGATAAAGAGGACGATATCCACAGCGATTTTTCGCTGCTGTATTTTACCACGCAGACACCCGCACAGGTGCAGCATGTTTTGACACTGTATCAACAAAAAGCGCCTGCCGATTTTGCATTCACGCGCGGTTTGTACCAAAAAGGAGTTTTGTAAATGAGGATTTGCGAGCCGCAAGGGCTCCGCAAAGCCTTATTTGTCGAAAGGAATATTATGAAAGATTTTATTTTGGCTTCAGCTTCGCCGAGAAGAAAAGAGCTGCTGGAAATGGCAGGCTATCACTTCGAGATTATTCCCTCCACCTGTGAAGAACAGGTGCCGGAGGGCTTGGCTCCGAAAGACATTGTCGAAGGGCTTGCCTACCAAAAAGCGCTGGATGTTTACGCCCTGCACCCCGAGAGCATTGTGCTCGGCGCCGATACCATTGTCTGCTTTGACGACGAGATTTTAGGCAAGCCGCAAAACGAAGCGGATGCGCGCCGCATGCTGCAGCTGCTCTCCGGGCAAACCCACGAGGTGCGCACCGGCTTTGCGCTGCTGGGAAAAGGCATAGAGTATGTGAGCAGCGAAGCGGCAATGGTCACCTTCTTTCACCTCAGCGGGGAGCAGATTGAGCGCTACATTGCCACCGGTGAACCGATGGACAAGGCGGGTGCCTACGGCATTCAAGGCAAAGGCGCCGTGCTGGTGCGCAGCGTGCTCGGCGACTACTTCAATGTGGTCGGCTTGCCGATTGCCACTGTTGGCAGAGCCCTCGCCTCGCTCGGCATCCACGGAGAAATTCTTTGAATTCATTCAAAGCATTTCGGGTTCAGTGTTCAGGAATGCTGCTTTGCAGCATTTTAAAAGGAGAGCAGTTTCGCTGCTCTCCTTTTTATGCTTTTAAGAGTTTGATAACTTCTATGACACTGCGGTGCTCGACATCGCGCGGCTCAAAGCCGATAATGCGGTAAACCACCTGCATAACAGGGCCTGTGCCAAAGGCGCACACCAGCGTGCCGATGCCGACCTTGCCGCCCAAAAGCCACCCGCACAGCAGCACCATTGCCATCACAAACACCAGCACCACACCGATAGGCACTTTTTTCATGTGCTTGCCGATGCCGACAAACAGCGCATCGCGCGGACCGCAGCACTGCGCCGACTTCATGTAGAAATACTGCCCGACTGCCATAAAGGCAAGTCCCGCTATAATGATGAGGATGCCGACAAAGACATTGTGCGTTTTCGGCAGCACATCAATGTCATTAAACAGTTGAATAAAATTACCGGTAAGCAGCGCATCAATAATGGTGCCAAAGCCGATTTTTTCCTTTAAGAGCACATCGATAATGAGCACCACTACCGCAATGAGTGTCATGGAAAGCCCATAATTGAGCGGGGTGTGCTTGGCAATGCCCAACGGAGAGATGCGATAAAGAAGATTTGGTTCATTTTGTCTGCTTTCACTCATCTTGACAATTTAAAAATGTGTCAATACACAAAGTATTCCCGCATTTTAAAATTGCCAATCTAAGCAAAATCAGGCAAAATTAACTGCTTCGCACCTCAAATTTTATATTTTTGTGCAAGAAGAAGGCAAAACCAGCCCATAAGGCTAACGCCTATGGACTGGTTTTAACGCACTAATTGTGCGAAAAGATAATATTTGAGGCAAAATTTCTTTATCGCATCTCTCCGTGACAATCCCACCCCAAATCAGCTCTGATAGTCAGGTGCACACCAAAGGCAAAGATGAGCAAACCGAAAACAATGCGCAGCCAACCGAGAAGGATGGATTTTTTTGTCATAGATTAAAAAGTAATCACTTCCGGTTCTTCGGTAAAAGAGGAAAAGACGGCAGTGGCGTTTTTGAAATAGAGCATTTGCGTGTTGTCATCATCCGCACTGTACATATTCTTTAATACCGGCATTTTTTCGAGCATCGCGACCTTGACTTCGCGGCTGTCATCATTGACAAGCTCGCCCGACAGGCGCAGAGTGGTCTGCCCGTCAAACGCACAGAGCTCCGCTTTGGGGTTGGCGGCAATCTGCTTGGAAACCGCCTTCACCTTGCCGGTTTGGATGTAGAGCTTACCGCCAAACAGCAGCACTGTGCCGAAGGGGCGCACGCGCGCCTGGTCGCCCTCTACCGTTGCCAGGTAGTAGGTTTTGGTGTTGTCTAAAAAATCATACACTTTTTGAATACCGCTCATAAGAAAACCTCCAAATGTATATATTATAACCATTATAGCGATACACTCGGGCATTGTCAAACGCTGTGTCAGGCGAAAAAGCTGCCCGCGCTTTTAGAGTTTATGAAAATAACTATTGCATTTTTATTCTGTTTGTGCTAATATAGTTGAGCACAAAAAAATGCGCTGCTAGCTCAGCTGGATAGAGTGACTGGCTACGAACCAGTAGGTCAGGGGTTCGAGTCCCTTGCAGCGCGCCATAACAAAAAGCACTCCTTGCGAGTGCTTTTTGTTATGAGTGGTGTGACAGGACTCGAACCCCAAAATGGGGACCCCAAAAAGTTTTCACAAAAAGTTTTTGGGGAGAGGAGAAACAAACGAAACAACATTAAAGGATTTGCTTGCTAATTCTTTCTGTTGTGAAGTTTGTTTGGACGAAGTCCCTTGCAGCGCGCCATAACAAAAAGCACTCCTTGGGGCACCCTCAATAAAGAGAGTAGCGATTTGTCAAGGGTGTTTTTTAAAAAGTAAAACTGTGAGTTACAGATGTTCTGTGACTCACAGTTTTTTTGCTATAGTTATTTTGTTTTCACCTTGTATGCTTTACTCCAAGTCGAGAAGTAATTCACTTTGCTAATGGTCTTATAGGTTCTAATGCGCACATAATAGTATTTGCCGGAATACAGTCTCGAAGCAACTGCCTTGAGTGTTTTCGGGCTCTTGACCGTGATAGTTTTTGCTCCGCTGAAATTGGGATTCAAAGAGTATTGCACTTGATAGCCCGTAACTGCCGCATTTTTCTTCCATTGCGCTGTAAACGCCTTCTTTGCCGGCGTAAGTTTGGTGAGTGTCGTGCCAGTCGGGAGTGTCGGAGAGGTCAGCGCACTACTCCACGGGCTGAAATAGTTCTTGCCATCTGCCGCTTTGATGTAGAAACGCACGCGGAATTTGTAGTTATTCCCTGCCGCTAAACTCTTGAAGGTGTAATTTGTCACACCGGCTTTGAGCGTGGCAGAGGTCGACCACTTCTTACCGTCCTTGGTCGAAATCTGCACTTGGTAACCTGTGGCGGTTTTGACATTATTCCACTGTACTTTAATCGCATTAGCCGTTCTTGCACTGTGCTTGAGGGCGAGTTTGCCGGTGGGTGCAGTGTAGGCATCATAATATGAATCACTGCAACGGGAGCAAATATTCGTTGTGTAGCCAAGAGCTGTTGCTGTGGGTTTGGTTACTTCTGTTTTGTAGTTATGCCCGAGTGCAGCAACAGTTCTAGTTTCTTTATGAGAAGCATCTCTTGAACAGGTTCTTGTTTGCGTTCCAGAAGTTGTACAAGTGGCAGATATGATATCCGTCCAAGCATTCCATGAGTGTCCCAAAGCCGGAATAGGTTCTGTTTTTGTCTGTCCGCAGAAAGAACAAGTATAAGACTTAGAGCCGGTCGTAGTGCATGAGGGAGAAGTTAACACTTTTTCATTAGTCCAAACATGGCGACCACATTTTAAACTAAACTCATATGTTCCGGTATTTCCTTCATTCTTTATTGCACTGAAATAATAAGTGCCTTGCGTCAAGTCGATATCTACAAATTTTTGACCCACACCGGAGGTTTCATTCCATTCCCAATAGGTATCGCCGCTCCAAATAGA
>JAFRLX010000080.1 GCA_017430965.1 Clostridia bacterium
AGCGATAAAAAATCCCTTGAATACGGCAAGTATGCAAAGAATTTTTTCTCACTTATCCGAATAAAATAACTTAGCAAAAACTGCGTAGCACTCAAAATCAGCCTATTTTTTGTTAGAATAAAGTCAAAAACTGCCAACTTGAGAAGCGATTTGTCAAGGATATTTTTTGCAAAGAAAAACTGTGAGTTACAGGTTATCTGTGACTCGCAGTTTCTTAGAAATACATATATATTTTGATTATTTATGATAATGTGGTAGAATAAAGGCTGGAGATAATGAAATTTTTTCACGAAAGGAACAACAAATGTACTTATCGAAAGTAAAAATTGAAAACTACAGGTTGTTATCAGATTCACAGATAGACATTGATAAGAAGACCACGCTTATTGTTGGGCGCAACAATACCGCAAAGACCTCTTTTATTAATTGTCTTGAAAAAATAATAAAAGAAAACTCTATCAGTTATAATGATTTTCCTTTATCCAAAAGAGAGAAGCTATTGGATTTGACATCCAGGTTTATGGAAAAAACGATTACTTATGAACAATTTATAAAGGATGTGCCTAAGACAGCAATTGAATTAACCATTGACTATTCTTCAGAAGATCCGGAAGACAATTTGGGTGCTCTATCACCCTTTATTATTGATGTTGACGAAGACACAACCATCGCAATCATTCGTATTGAATATATTGTCAAACCCGATGAACAAGCATTAATCACTATTTTTAATGATAGTTTTTATAAAGACGGTACTTTTAATCCTGACTTAAAAGAAGCAAAGACGACATACCAAAAACATTTTTCCAAAATATTTGGCAGAGTGATTCTTGCCGTAAATCCAAAAGAAACCGCAAACACACAAATTAAAGATTCAAAAGAATTAGAGGAATTGTTTCCTATATATTCAATACCAGCCGAACGCGTTTTAGGTGAGGATGATACCCATAGAAACAATTCATTAACCCAACTAATTGCCTCTTTCTTTAAGATTAATGATGAAGATTTTGAACCTGAAGTCGCCGAACAGGTTAAAGAATTGATAAAATCCGTTGAAAAAGCGAATAGAAAAGTTCAAGAAAATAGTGATGAATTATTAAGTTCAATTGTTGACAAATCTATAGGATTTGGTTATCCAAATGCCGAGGAGTTACAATTGGCTGTGAGTACAAGGTTGGCGATTGACGAGCAAATAATAAATAACACCGAATTAGCTTATAAATCAACTAAGGATGGCGAAACGCTCCCAAGCAATCATAACGGATTGGGTTACAAGAATTTGATAAAGATTGAATTCCAGTTGGCGGCATTTGCTCAAGAAATTAAAACAAAAGGTGTTGCATGTATCCCTATGCTTTTTCTTGAAGAGCCGGAATCACATATGCATCCTCAAATGCAACAAACTTTTGCCAGGTATCTTGAAACATTTATCGAAAAATTTGAGAGTGTTTCACTTCAAACAATTTTAACAACGCATTCTTCCCATATTGCCAACACTATGGAGTTTTCTAAAATACGCTATGCACAACGAACTTCACAAGGAGTTATATATAAAAATTTAGATGAATTTGCAAAGCAACAGTCAGACAATTTAGATTTTATCAGAAAGTATTTAACAATTAGTCGTTGTGATATGTTTTTTGCTGATAAACTAATATTTGTTGAAGGCGCCTCCGAAAGGCTTTTACTCCCAGACATGATTGAAAAATGCAATAACGAAGGATTGTTTGACAGCCAAAAATTCAAATTAACAGAACAATACTATGCACTGATTGAAATTGGTGGTGCTTATGCTCATTTATTTATTCCGTTTGCAAACTTTTTAGATATTCCGTGCTTAGTTTTAACTGATATTGATTCAGCAACGCACACACGAAAATTTGAATTTGTCAGCAAAGGTGTAATATCAACTAACTCTACAATTAATTGGTGGGTTCGCAACCTCAAAAAATATCCTAAAGCTAAAAAAGTCAGCTTATCTGAAATAATAGAACTTAGCCCTGAAGAGAAGAACCTTGGAAAGTGTCATTTGGAATTTCAAGTTGAAGAAAATGGCTTGTGTGGTAGATCTCTGGAAGAAGCCATTAGAAATGTTAATAGAAGTATTTACAACTTAAAAGAACCTGTTAGCGAAGACGATCTTAAGTTTTCAGATAGTAAGAAGACAGATTTCGCTTTAAAACTAATTTTTGAACATCAAGAATATATTGTGCCTCAGTATATCAAAGATGGATTAGTGTGGTTAAATGACCAAACTGTTATAAATTAGGAGAACTTAAAAATGAATGAAAATTCCATAGTCAAAGGCAATTATGAAATTGCAAAAGAAGAAGCCGATAGAGTTGACAACGAAATAATAGGTGTTCTTCGAGAAGGAAAAAGCTTCCGAGTCGAAGCAGGAGCCGGTTCAGGGAAAACCTATTCATTGATAAAAACTATTGAATGGATACAATCTAACAAACAAAAAGAATACAAAAAAAGTAAGAAACAGGTTATTTGTATAACATATACTAATGCTGCTGTTGATGTGATAAAAGAACGTTTAGTACCAGACTCTTTTATCATCCCTTCAACGATTCACTCTTTTGCCTGGAATGCAATCAAACAGTTTCAACATGTTTTATTAGACATCATTGAAAAGGATGATAATTTCAAAAATAAAGAAGGAGACTTTGAAAAGGCAGAGAAAGTCAACTATACGTTAGGTCACAGATATAAAGAACTTGGAGTGCAATATTTGCATCATAATGATGTATTGAATCTTTTTGTTAAACTCTTAGAAAACAAGAAATTCCGTCGCATTTTTTCAGATAAATATCCTCTAATACTTATAGATGAGTATCAAGATACATACAAACCAATTATAGATGAATTCATTAAATATTTTATTGCTGGAAATATGGGTCCACAATTCGGTTTTTTTGGCGATGCATGGCAAACTATTTACCAATCAAACAATGCATGCGGTTTAGTGGAGCATGAAAATATTATACCGATAAAAAAAGGGTCAAATTTTCGTTCTGCGCCTAAAATAGTAGATTTGCTCAACAAGCTTCGTCCGGATTTGCCCCAAGTTTCTGCCATTGATGGATTTGACGGAGAGGTGACAGTAATAACATGTGAAGACTATGTTGGCGAACGAAGAAAGGATAGAGGATTTAAAGATGATTTACCAGTGCCAGAATTAAAAAACAGATTGGATGACATTCGAAAATCTATTAGAGATAAGTATCCTTCAAAGGAAAATTTAAAATCATTAATGATCACACATAAAGTATTGGCTGCTCATCAAGGATATGGACAGCTATTAGACATTTTGAATAATGGTTTGCGTGATAAAGAGGATATTTTTCTTTTGTTCTTTATGAATACTGTTGAGCCGATTTATGAAGCATTGGTAGATTCAAATATGGAACTTTTATTTGACACATTAAAGTTAAATAGATTTCCGATAACAAAAAAAGCTGATAAGGCGCAGTGGAAAGTACTTGAACAAGCACTTTGTGAAGCTCGTGAACAAAAAAGTATAGATGTGCTGAAAACAGTAATAAATTCAAAATTGATACCTGTTCCTCCAAATATTGAAACGTATTATAAATACTATACTTCTGTACCGGAACTAATGTATGATAACATAACAATCAAAGAGTTTTTAGATATTGATTACAATCAATTTTTATCTGCAATTAATTTTCTCTACCCTGAATCGGAGTTTTCTACAGAACACGGAGTGAAAGGAGAAGAATACGATAATGTAGTTTTCGTGATTAGTAAAGGATGGTATCAATATCAATTTGATATTTACGCACCAATGATTAGCGGCACAGCTCCTATTCCAAGAGGGAAAGAGGCAGCTTTTGAGCGTAATCGGAATTTGTTCTATGTTTGTTGTTCCAGACCAAAAAAAAGATTATTTATCTTCGTTACAATTCCGGTAAATGGTGCTTTCGAAAGTTTTTTAACAGATTTGGTTGGTGAAGAAAACATTCTAACTTATTCAGAATTTGTTAATAAAAACAAAAACGAACAATAATGAACAGAAGCTGTTATTACCACAAAGCAAAAACACCCCGATAGAGGTTCAAGACTCTATCGGGGTGTTTGATAATACAATGCTTTATTTTGGTTTACCGGACTTCTCCGCTGCAGCGCCAGCGCAGCTTTTTGGCGCAAATCACGATACCCTCGTAGTCCTCTACATCTTCAAGGGGAATATCATCATTTTCGCAGAAGATAAAGCAGCCGTCTTTTAAGAACAGCGAAGCGCCGAAGATTTCGCAGGTATAATGCTCATCCAAGGGAAACAGTTTTAAATAGACTAAATCCGAAAATTCCAGCTCCACATCTTCGATGCCGGCGATAGCTGTTTGAATGGTGACGCGCAAAATGCGCTTGTCATTGAGCGGATACATGCCCTTTTCTGTCATATATGCGCCACTGACATAGTGCATTTCTTTGATACAGCTGTCGTGAAAATAACAAACGGTATCGTGCATAAATTGATGAATATCCTGCTTTGTTTTTATCTCGTGATACATGTGCCTTCTCCTAATTTTTACTGTACCTATGATAACACAATTCTTCCGGCAAAACAACACAGCCTAATCCATTATGCAGTTACTCCATATATATCACTGCTCAGTTCAATAGAGAGATCAGCAATATCAATTACATTATCTTCATTAATGTCATATAAACTTGTACTCTGTTGCGCTTTATCCCCATATGCAATGAGCAATATAGAAACATCTTGAATATCAACAGTGCCGTCCTTATTAAAATCATAATAATTCAAATTGCTTTCACCTGTGATAATATCTTTTTTATAATCACCATCGCTGGTTTTAACTTTGCAATAGAAGTATTTATAATTATATTTTGAAGTATCTAAATCTTCGCTTGTTTCGCCTTTCAATGCTGACCCACCGTGATTATCCTTTCGGTTGGTACCATACCACTGTATTTGTTTATTAAACCCGATTACCTCTGCTTTTATCATTCCACTTGACTGATAACCCATATTCTCCGGCTCGGATTCTAAAAGCGGTAAGGGAATAAATGTGTATTTGTTGTCTTTAGCAAATTGTTGGGCATAGGTATTTGGTGTGCCGTAAATTTTTGAGTTTTTATAATCGTATATTCCTTGATCACGATACCAAATATGATAGTAATTATATTTAACATCTGTTAAATTGTGAATATCAAAATCTGTAAAGTCTAACAGCCCTCTTCTTAACGGACACTCCGTCATCTTTGATGAAACGATTAAGCAAATATCCTCACCCAATACTGGATAATGCCCGACATATTCCGCTTCCGGCAAACAAAGCGAAGTCACTGTTTCTGAAATACCATATGCGCCTAATGTCTTTAGCTTTGGTAGAGTAAGAGCACCTTTTAATTGCCTGACGTGCCAAAGCCCCCAATCACCAATTTCTGTTACCTCAGACAAATCAATGGTTCTTAATCGATTACATCCTTGAAAAGCATTGTTGCTGATTATTTGTATGCCTTTGGCATCAATCTCTCTCAAGCCAAAACAATAGGTGAAGGCTTCTTCACCAATGATACTTGCTTCTCCCAAAGTAACTTTTTTTAAACACTCGCAATCGTAAAACGCTTTATCTGCAACTTCCTTTGCATTTGGGAAATATGCTTCTTGAATATAACTGCCTTCTAAGTTTTTTACTATTTCAACATTGGGTGCAATTATACTAACAAGGGAAGGTGTCGATAATAATGTTTTGTTTTCATCTTCATCCCAATCTCGATAAAACCTCCACGAACTTGCTGAACTCGCACCGGTACACGGCATCACCTTCGATGCAGATGTCACAAATTTTAAATGTGTTGAATGCTGTATAGTGCCGGTTTCATATGTTTTGGGTAAATTGATGCTTGTAATGAATTTTGCATTTGAGTGCTTCATAGAAACCGTGTTAGAATAATAAGAAGGGGTTCCTTCAGGTAAAGTTTTAAGTGTTCCTAATCTTTTAACGCTAATACCTTTTATGGTTTCCGGAATAATGAGTTCCGTTACCGTTCCGGTATAACTAATTAAGTGCCCTTCTTCATTAATTTCCCAATGACTTTCATCGAAGTCATGATACTCCATGCGATACTCTCTTGCTTTTGGAAGACTCGGTGCTTTGCCATCTACATAAGCAACTGCTCTTATGGATGTTGTGCCGTCAATCACAATATTGCCGGTATAAAGAGTTCCGTTAAACTTAGAAGGGTAGGATTGGTCAGTAGTATAATAAATCTCTGCACCTTCTTCAGACAAAAGCTTTAAGTTGAAAACTCTATCAATATAGTGTCCACTCTCAACAGAAAAGCTAACTGCTTGCGTCCTTTCGCCTATAATGGCAGCCGGCACATTCGGCATACCGCTGCCATAATACACCTCTTTATTATCAGGTGTAGGGTAATCCGCATATGCTTTCGTCCATCCTGCAGAAGTTGAACCATCCCCATCAGTATCACTTAAAAAGAACTCCAAATCTTTATGAAAGCCGTCATGGTAATTCAAATCTTCAAATGTAACGCATGAATTTTTTAAAGTGCTTTCAACTTCCCGCCTTGAATCATCGGGATGAAATGACTTTACCATCGCCGAAGCGGCTGCAATAAACGGAGCAGAAAACGATGTGCCGCTATATGCACCATTTATTCTATTGAATGTACCATAGTTATTGTAAATATTGTGACCGGGAGCGGCGAAATCGACTCCGTTACCATAATTGGAATAAAAATCCTCATTCCCGTTTTGATCAATAGCTGCAACGGTGATACATTCTTCTATGCAGGCGGGTGAGAATTCTGCCGCATTTCTGCCTTCATTTCCCGCGGCAACAACTACTGTTACATCATTATCCAATGCATTTTGGATGCTTTCGAGCATTGCATTTGTCGGTTCACCCTCTCTTCCTAAAGAAAGGTTAATAACATTAGCACCGTTTTCTACTGCCAAATCAATACAGGTGCAAATATCCAATTCACTGCCTTCGCCGTTTTTATTCATTGCTTTATAGGCAACCACTTCTACATTGTCATTAGTGTTATCCAAAACAATAGCGCACACATTGGTACCGTGTCCGAAATCATCATGTGCCGAATTTGCTTTGCCGGAATTAGATAAGTTGATTCCCGAATCAATCATTCTTTCATTGTCGGTGTAAAATTCAGAGGAAGTATCTATTCCCGAATCAATTACGGCAACTATTGTTTTAGATGTGTTAAGCTGATGACTCTCAATATATTCCAACGCTTCATCGGAACCCAACATATAGTTGCCGTAATTGAGCGCCTGCGTTTCATTCAGGCAGTCGAGCTCAGCCCACTTTACAAATGAAAGTGAGCGGTAATAGGCGAGCGCTTCTGTGGCTTCCGACTCGGTATCATATTGCAAAATGTATTTGCCGGCGGTACCTTTAATGCACACCGCATCACCGTACACATCCGGTTGCTTTGCCGCTTTAAGAATGACGCGGCTGTTGACCGATTCTTCAATTGTTTTTTCTTCCGCTTCTGCCTCATTGAGTTCTTCAATCGCTTCGGCAAAACTCTCTGCTGAAACAACATTTGCCGCAATGCTTTCAAACGAAGCAGAAACCGAACCGCATAACAGCAGCACAGCAAGTAAAAGAGAGAAAAATTTTTTTGTTTTCATAAAATTCACCTCTTTGTATAGATTTCCTACTTCCATAATATTATAAATAAGCATAAAAACAAGTTTTTAAGAAAAATGCAATGTCTGAACGGAAAAATGCAAAAAAACAATATTCAAGTTTGCTATTTTGATAGTTAACTTGTTATGGATTTGCATCTAAAAAGAAAAATATGATATAATTAAATGGTATAGAAGGTTTTGCCATGAAAAACAATAAAAAAGCAATAAATTTCCCAGAAGTCTTGTTATCCGTTTTTTTAAGTGTTGTCGTTGGAATTATCATCACCTCAATTATCAATTATGAATTTCCAGAATTATTAGCCGGCATAGGTATTCAATCTGCCAAAATACAAGTAATTAATGAAAGCAGGAAAAATGGCAATTTTGAAAAAAGCATAAAACTATGCAAACAAATGACCAAAAACAAAGAAAAAGCCCCCTATGCCTATGTGGCAATGGGGGAAATGTATGCGTTTGAAATGGAGAACCATTCGTATAAAACAGCATATGATTGTTTTAATAAAGCTATTATAAACTGCTCTGACTTTAATATTTTTAATTCTTGTATGCTTTTTATTATACAACAATCAAAATTGGTTAAAGATAATAGAAATGATATTAATATTTTTGACAGTGAACATATTGGTTTTGTAACAGATGTTCTTAACGGGTTGGTTTTAACAAACTCTTCAATATCTGATATATTAACTACAAAATATCCATTTTCCAAGAAAGATGCACAAGAACTATTCTTTGGTGATGGACTAATAATTGTAGAAACGAATTGGAAATATGTTTCAACGCTAACAACTGACAATCCGGATTTATCATTTATTAATAAGAAAGAAAAGTTAGTTTTCATTGATTCATGGCAAGAATTAATATCGCCATACTGCGCAACAACTAAGACATATTATAAATATTATCGTTACAAAGGTATTCCAAAAGAAACATTAATTACTATTGATGATATATTAAAAAATCTTAACAAAAGTGTCAAAACTGAAATACATTAACAATCTAATCCATATCTTTAAGATTTAAAATTTAACCGCACAAACAAAACGATTCAATCGTAGTGTTTGTGCGGTTTTCATTTCAATTAGTTATAATAGGTGTTTTACCTGAAAAATATATTAAGGACTTTATTATGTTATAAATATATTTATGTTTTAGAAAACATTTAAGATAATTGAGCATCTATGATATTTTGTTTTGGGAATATAATAGTTGTTTCGAATATCTTGTTTTCATCTCCATATTCCCAATCGTAAATACCATTATACTTTTTAACAACACGCATAATGCTTTTACTGCCAATACCATGAAATTGTTTATCCGGTTTTGATGTTAATAATTTACCGGATTTTTGTTTCGGTGCTTCATCACAAGAATTGCTGATGATTAATATATCCTGTAATTGGTTTTTTGCTACAATGCGCAATGATATTTTCTTTTCCGCGCTTTTTTCGACAGCCTCAACAGCATTATCCAACAGATTACACATTAAAGAAGTTAACTCGTTATCTTGAATGTACGAAAGATTTGAGCTTTTTACATCTACTGAAAAAGAAATGCATTTATTGTTGCAAATCATTGTATACTTGTTGATAATTAAATCTAAAGTCGGGTTCTTACTAATACCTATTTTACTAACAGTTCCGATTTCGGAAAGAAGAGGCTCAATATAATGATGAATTTCTTCTACATCATCCATATTATTGATTAATGTTAATTGATTCTTGTAATCATGTGAAATCCGGCGCATTTCTTCATTAGCAGTTGTTACTAATTCAAATGCTTTTTTCTCTGCCTCATACTTTTGATTTTCAATTTTTAATTCAGCAACTTCTTGTGTTTTTCTTATTGTCCGGTTTTGAATAATAAAAACAAAAAAACTTGTTGCTACAAGCAAACAAACTGCAGCAATCCATAAATAGTAAATTGTGCTGGTTATCTCTATCTTATAGATGATATAACGAAAAACCAACATTATAAAGCAATTGGAAAGCGGCACTATAATAATTGATAGATAGTTTTGATTCTTAATATTTTCATTCTTCGAAAAAATTCTTATAGATATTATGCATAACGTAAAATATAATAATTTACTAAAGAAAATAACTAATCCATAAGTTATCATGTACTTATCAAATTCATTAAAATTATGATGAAAAATATTAGTAAAAATAATAATGGTGATATATTCTGCAACTATCATAGAGACAGACATGATTGTCGAATGCAATACAGCTATTAGAGGTTTAATACTGAATGATAACCATAGTAGTACCGTATTGATGAACAGAAAGCATATAAAATTTAATATTGTACTATTAATTAAAAAAACACAATATAGAATTGCATATCCAACAATAGTCAACGCAATTCGTTTGCTTAATGACAGTTTGGCCTCAAATAGTGTTCCTGAGTAGTATAAAAAAACAAATGCTCCAAAAATATACATAAGTATATCAATTACAATTTTAGACATCGCAATACCCTTCTTTCATGTAATTTAAATAGGCTTTTCTGAATTCAGTCTGGTGCCGGCTGGAAACAGGAATATCCACTTCTCTATCACCAAAATTCACTATAACTCTTGTTCTTGAATAAAGCTTCAAATAATTAAGATTAATAATATAGGAATTATGTGGGCTAACCAAATACGAAGTGGAAAGAGTTTTTTCTTTCAAATCTTTCATTGAGATATTAGCAACAATAGTATCATTGGTAGTATAAATGTACACCCGTTTCAAATAAGATTCTATATAAATAATATCCTTCTTGTTAACATGATAATTCTGGTTGCTCTTATCGCATATGCATATTTTACCGTTATCAAGTTTTTCCACTGCTCTTTCCAAAGCAACAAATATTCTTTCTTTTTCAATTGGTTTATCTATATATCGCAATATGTCTAAATCCATTGCATCATCAAGATACTGCTCATAAGAAGTAACAATTATTAATAAAGTATTTCTATACTTACTTCGATAAGCTTTTACCAAATCAAGTGCATTGTAATCCCCTAATTCGATATCTAAAAAAAGGATATCTATTTCCTCCGGACACTCTAATAGCTCTGTCCCGCTTAAAAAAGTTTTGATGTTCGGTTTTAAAAGCTTTTCATTAAAGTATGATTCTACCATTTCTTGTAATAGTGAAACGGTTTGAGGCATATCGTCACAAATCCCAATAATCATTTTTCAACCTCCTTTTTCTTAACATAATATTATAGAATATTTTAAGCAAAAAATAAAGATTTAAGGAAAAGTGTAGTGTTTTAAAGGAAAAATGCAATGAAATTTGCTTATATATTAAAGCAAGGCGAGAGAAAATCCTCTCGCCTTATAAAACACCTATGAAGCTAATTTAGTCTTTAGTTTAGTTGTATATTTAAATCACCATAATCTATTACTCAAACATTTCATTTAATAACGCTTGATACTTTTCAGGAAGTGATATTAACATAAGTTTAAACCATAATTCTTCAGTGAATATTCCATTTTCTATGCACCAAATTTTATAATGCAGTTCTCTTGATTCAGTATGGTGGTCTATTGATATTCCGTTTTGACAATCACAATATTTCTTCTGATATATTTCCCCATTGTATTGGTTTTTTGCGTAATCAATATGAGTGAAATGCTTTTTCAATGGAAAATAAATGCCATGCAAAAATGTTGTTATTACACGTTCGTTTGTCTCCCTGACATGAGGTAATGTTTCGATTTCTATATGCCAAAACTCTGAATTATTTATTTTGTCAACATCCTTTTTTATAACAAAGAGCAGTTTATCAAATGTTTCTTTGTCATAATGAACTATTATGGTTTTGTATTGTTTAAGAATGCTTTTATCAAAACAGAATTGAGGCCCTCGAAATTTTTCGAAACAGATACCTGTAAAATCGTGAAAATCGTTCTTCGGAACAGAGAGATTTTCGTCAATGCGGTACAGAATATCACAACCAGCGGTTTCTTCAATTAATTTTGCAAAACCAACCGACTCATCATAAGGGTTTATCATTGATTTATTTGTAAAAACATTGTAATAATAACCTTTTTCTTTAAATATTAGCCCGTCTTTTTTGAAAATTGCTCCATTTACTTTAGTTAATCCATATTGGTTTGTTGGGTATATAAATTGCTCATTTTTAACTAAAAGATTTATATCAATTATCTTTGTACATAAATTGTCAATTACGAAGACAGAAATCATTAAAGCAACTGAATCATAATTAATGTCATCAATAAAAGGAGTGATTATTTTTTGCTCAATTGTTTTTGTTAAAAACTCTTCATATGATAAATATTTTTTGCGTTTAAAATAGTTAGGAATGAGACACAAAAACGAACAGGTTCTATCATTCGATATTATATAGTTTATTACCTGATCAACATCTATATTTTCTTTTCTCATAATATTTTTAACATGGTTTATTAATGGAAACATAAATGGTTCAATACATCTGTCATGTTTCTTAGCGTAGTACACACCCATACCAGATATTGTCCAACATATAGGTAATATTTTTTGACATTCTTGTGAATTTGACAATTCTAAGAAGAATAATTCTAAATCCATATTTATCCTTTTCACAGATTTTATCATTTATAAATCTTTTTTTGAATTATACTATAGTTCAATGAAAAATTCAATAACACTAACTTTGATCCATTATCTTTACAAGAATCTTCAAATTCAAAAATCTTTTTATAAAACATAAATGTTAATTGAGTAAGTATTATATTGCAACTCTACTTCAAATATCCATTCAATTCTTCTATACTCTTTGACCTTTCTGTTTGTCTGTTTTGCCGCCTTTGCTCTGCTCGGTAGTGCCTGACTGCAGCTTCATCAATTGTATCATCAAGATAATAGTCGACATCTCTTACAGAGGACAGAAATGTGTCGCGGTCAAAGTCTTTACCGCAGGTGTCTTTTAATTTCTGCATTGCTTCATTCTCTTTTTGCTTTCTATACTTTAATCGCTCGGCATCAAACTCACCGGTATTAAAAGCCTTTGCCTGTTCTTTGTAGAGTGCATATTCCGCCGAGAGTTTTTCCAATTCTTTTTTGTATTTTGCTTCTTCTCTTTCACATTGTTTTAAGGTTTCTTCTAATCTTTCAAGCCGCTTTTGAACGCGAGGGAAGTCACTTTCACTGGCACATTCAAGAGAAACAAGCAGGCTCTCTTTTTCTGTTTTGAGTTCTTCAATTTCTTCGGAGAGTGCGGCAATGCGGCGGGATAATTCCCGATGCTTCATTACTTGAATTACAGGGGTTTCTTTTTTTACAGAGAGCAAATCGGTGCGCTGTTTTGTTTTATCCTTAAGGTTGGAAACGACTGCTTTAATGGTTTCAAAACCCTTTTTGATTCCCTTTGTTTCATTTTTAATGGCATATTGTTTAAACTGTGAATCAACAAGATGATAACTGAAAATGAGAGCGGTTTGCCGCAAGCTTTCCATTGCCTCGGCAAGTTCTTTTAATGTCATTTTCACAATAGCCGAAAGTTTCCGAACAGTCTCTTTTAGTTCACAAAGGAGGGCGTTATCCGCTTTTATGCGGCGATTGATTTCACAGCGTTCGGAAACAAAGCCGGCTTTTTCCATACGCCTTGCCGCTAACCCTTCATGAATCGTCGGTTGTTCTTCCAACCCTCTTTCTTTGTGGGAACGGTGGTCGATATGCGGAATAGCTTTGCCGGTATTGTCCAGATAACGGTTAGTCATTGCCGCCCAACTCGCCCTCCAAATGTTTAATTGTTCCTCGCTGTTCCAACGGGCAGCAGTGGGATTTTGCCTACCGAACCTTGTGCTTTTCGGGTACTTCGATGCGCGTTCATATCCCATCTCTTGGGCTTCACTCGGCGGCAAGTATTCTTTCTTATTGCCGATGAAATATGGGTATTGTTTCTCCCAGCCTTCCGCTTTTGCAGTGGCAAATTCGGAGGAAGTTAACCCTTTCTCCATACCACCCCTAACACACAAATATTCTTTCTCGGTTTTCTTTTGCCACTTGCCTTTTTCGTCTAACGGGCGCACGGTTAAAAGAATATGAGCGTGAGGGTTGTGTCCGTCTGTGTTATGAATTGCTACATCGGCACACATACCCTCTGCAACAAAGTTGGTTTTTACAAACTCTGTGAGTAAATTTATCCGCTCTGTCTTGTTTAACTCCGTGGGTAATGCCACCACCAGCTCGCGGGCAAGGCGGCTATCCTTTGTTTGCTCTGCCGCTTCAACAGCGTTCCAAAGAGCAGACCTATCCTGCCATTCGGCGGGAGCATTGGCAGGCAAAAATATGTGCTGCCATTCTAACCCCCTCTTGCGGGTGAAGTCATGTAACACACCATCATAGTCGTTCAAAACCTTTGAGCAACTCATATAGGCGGCTGCGGCAACGGCGCTTCTGCCGGTGGAACGGGTGATGATTTTTGCTTCTAAATGATAGATTGCCATAGTGATATACAGGTGTCCTTTCTTTTTGTTTTTTGTTTCTTTTTACGAAAAAAGAAAATGGATATCGATATGTCGATATCCAAAAGTGTCAAAGCACCTTGCAGGCTTTGACAAAAGCGGTTGAGGATAAGAACAATAGCGGGGGGTATTCCTGCTATTGCACTTACCGAATACCGCTCGAACAGGCGAATGCGTTCGGCTGTTCGGTAGGCTTCAACGAAGCCGCATAGCCTCGCAGAGCGCACGCTTCTAACGCCTGTTAGAATACCACCGCTTGAAAAAACGCGCAGTGTTTTTTCAAGTGGTGAGTAAGTGCGCCCTTCGGGATATTTTAAAGCCCTCGCCCAAAGATTTCTCTTCGGACAAGGGCAAATAATTAATCTATATTCAGTTTCTTTTTGATTAAAAACCTTTCTGTTTCTTCGGGTGTCATTGATTTAACTTGCGGAAAAATCTTCTCCAAAACGGCACCCTTTTGAATCAGTCGCCGTGTTCTTTGCTTGCGTTCTTTGGCGCGGTCTCTGGCGGCGGCTTCTTCCATTCGATGAATGGCTTGTGTTAATTCTTTTTGTGTGTTTAACATATTTCCTCCATAGAAATAGGCGACCTGTCAAATTGACAAGTCGCCAAAATTTATGCTGTTTGTTTTTGTTTCTCGGCTTCCTCTTTGCAGGCAACGCAACAATAGTTTCCGTCCTTATTCGTTGCAACAAAAACTGTACCGCAGTTTTCGCAAACACATTCCCGACGCCGGGTTTTATCCGCTTGGCTGATATAGAACTTTGTGCGGCAATTCGGGGAACAATACAATGCGCAGGATTGTTTTGATTCAAAAGTCTTGCCGCAAAATCTACACTCTTTTTTGAAAGTATCACCCACTTGCCATTCACCGGCTTTGATACGGTGATAGCGCTCGCGTGCTAATTTGCGTTGACGGTCTTTCTGTGCCTGCTTTTTGATTTCCTCCGCCGTTAATTCTTGTGGCGGTAATTCAATTCGCCCGACAAAGTTGAGATAGATTTCCATTTCAACCGTTCTCACACCGTCAATTTTTTCGGGTGCATGCACAATGATTTTTTCAATAAATTCATTGATCATCGGCGCGGTCAATTCCGTGAAATCCGTATATTTTTTTAGCAAGTGCCATGAATTGTTCGGCACGGGCTGTATCTTCCTCATAAGCAGAAAGCTGCTCTTCGGCATCAGCAACAAAGTTGGTCAATTCTTTTTGCTCTGATTCATATTCGGCAAGCAAGCTGTCAAAACGGTCTTCGGTGAGTTTGCCGACAGCATAGGTTTCATAAAGCTTTTTAATTACGATATTTAACTCTTCGATGCGCTTTTTGCTTTTGGCGATTTTGCGCTTCGTCAGTTTTGCCGCTTCTTTTTGTCGCAGCTGTGATTCACAGCGCACCTTTTCAAAGAAAGCTTCTTTGTTTTCAATAGCATAAGTGCTTGCATAGCGAATGGTCTCTAACAATAATGCCCGAATCGCTTTTGTTGCAATATAGTGAGTGCAACAATGATTCAAATGATAGTGTTTGCCGAGTGTATAGGTAGAGCACTCGTAGTGGTCTCTATGTTGTTTGCCGCGATGGTTATACATCTTGGCACCGCAATCGGCACAGAATATTAATCCTGTTAACGGATTAGCTTCGCCGAGAGTATCTTTTCTTCTCGGTGTTTTTCTCAAACTCTGTGCAAGCAGCCAAGTTTCTCTGTCAACAATCGCTTCATGGGTGTTTTCAAAGATTAGCCACTCTTCCGGCGGATTTTTCACACCATGTTTATCCTTGTAGGATAGTTTGCGGGTGCGGAAGTTTACCGTGTCGCCGCAATACTCCTGTTTAGAAAGAATGGCGCTGACCGTGAAGCCTGTCCAACTATACGGATGCGGAAAATCCTCTTTGTTTTTCCAACAGCCGATCCCTTTCCTTGCAAAGTACACGGATGGGGTTTCCGTTTTCTCTTCAAACAGTATCCTTGCAATATCATAAGGACCATGCCCTTCGGCAGTTAATCGAAAGATACGGCGCACAATTTCTGCCGCTTCTTCATCAATCAACCAGTGATATTTATCTTCTGGATCTTTTTTGTAGCCGTATGGCGGGCTGTTGGTTGTCGGTTTTCCCGATTCTCCCTTAACACGAATTGCCGCTTTTTGCTTGCGACTTAAATCCCTCAAATACCATTCGTTCATGATATTTAAGAACGGTGTAAACTCGTTGCTACTTTGGTCGTCACTATCCACATTGTTGGCAACTGCCACAAAGTGGATGCCATGTTGGCGAAACATCACTTCGGTATAGAAACCGGTCTGCAGATATTCTCTGCCGATACGGCTCATATCCTTGACAAGCACATGGGCGACCTTGCCTTCTTCGATATCGGCTATGAGTTGTTTCCATGCCGGGCGGTCAAAGTTGCCGCCGGGATAACCGTCATCGGTGTAATGGACAAGATTACCATAGCCCTGTTGTAAGGCGTAGTTTTCAAGATACTTCTTTTGATTGATAATGGAATTGCTTTCACCAAGCAATTCATCATCACGCGACAGCCTTTCATACAAGGCTGTGATTTTTCCTTCAGTCTGTTTTGTAGCCATTAGGCACTCCTTTCAGACTGACGGCTCATTTGCGGTACCGCCATTATACCACAATCCTTGCCGGTTTCCAAGAGTTCATTGTGCATCATTCTTAAAATTTTATCTTCCATTGTTTCCTTTCCGTCTTTCTTAAAATGAATTTTCACCTTATATGTGGTTGAACCAATGCGACGGAGGAAAACAGTTCTTTTTTCTTGCATATTTCTATTAACCTCCCATTGATGTTTTGATTATTTCGTGTATAATATTTATTGTTAGTTCCGCTTTGGTGTAATCGAAAACATATCAAAGCGATAAAACACCTTAACGAATAAAAATCGCTCTCCGAAAAACGCTTACCAAGCGGCTGTTAGAGAGCGAAAGCGTTACATTTTTCATTTTTGTCGATGTCTTCTAACGCGTTCGGCAGTTCGCAAACGCCGCATAAACGAAGCACAATTTGCACTGCAATATTGCTTGTTGCCTGCAGCAGCAAAAGATTTGCCGCATACCTTACAGCGCTTAACGGGCAAAGAGTGCAAAGCGGCGTCTAATTCCGCATCGAGCGGCAAAACGGCTTTTTCAAAATAGCGGCACAGCTTACTGTCGGTAAACGCAATGCCAAACATATAGCATTCGTCTTCCAACAGAAGACAACCGCATTCACAAAAATAATTGGCACAAGAATGTGTCACTAAATGATGAATTCTTTGTTTTTGGCGTTTTGTCAATTCTGCCATTGGTATTCCTCCTTTCCGAGAGTGATTTGTAATCTGAAACACAAAAATATGATTACTCCCTCACTAATAGGAGAAAAATGGCACGGTTTGCGGAACTGTTTTGAATTATTGATACAAAATTTTTAATTTCGGGAGGTGAGACTGCGGTGGACTATGAAGAAATACTCCAATTAAAAGAGACAGAGCAATTAGAAGAAGCAATTGCCGAAGAATACAGAGCCGAATTAGCACTTGACTTAGAGCAACCGGAAGAACGTAAGCCGCAGCCGGAATTATCACCCGAAAAGAAACGATTAAAAAGAGATATCGAACGGGAAGCGCTTGCAAGAATGGAACAAGCCGCGAGAACGGTGGAAGATTTTGAACAGGTAGTTGCGTGGTGGGACAGGCTTGACAGCAACCGAGAGAGAAAAGAACGCTATCACGAAATCAGCAGAAGCGGCGATGATTTGCCTTTGGAGTTCGGAGCGGCAGCCGACGGTACGGTTTTCCCCTCGCGGTTCAATACAGTATTGGCAAAACTTATTCAAAAGGGCGATTTTATCGATGCGATTTGCTTTTGCCCTTATGAAATTCATGAGCTTGTCACAGCCGATTATCTTTCGGCAGCATTAAGAAAATTGTCCGAAAGCCACAAGGAAATCCTCTTTCGCAATGTTGTAGAAGGTGAAAGCACAAAATATATTGGTGCGATACGCGGGCAAACGGATAGAAACATCCGCAAAGTGAAAGCAACAGCCCTGCGAAAGATACATAAAGCCATCACACCGGAATTGATAAAAAGAGTGAACAATAAAAACCCTCTTACCATTGAGGAAAGAAGATTTGTTAAAAACGCCCTTGACGATAACAAGAGCGATTAGTATAATAGTAATATATTATTTAAATATTAGGTTACAGCCTGTGAGGAAATATGAAACATCAATTTGAAAACTCTAATTCCACTTGGGTAAGATACAGTCGATATGAATGGGAAACGGCTGCAAACGGCAAAGAGTATTTAACTGCCGGCGTCGATGCCAAACCGGAGATTTATGATCCGCTCAAGGTTTATGAAGATTTGGTTTTAAGCGCACTGTATATTGGTAGGCTCGGTATGAGCAAAGCAGAAGATAGTATTATAAAGGAAGCGATTAAAGCATTCGCCGAAAAATATGGTTTGTTTGGTTTAATGACGGCATTGCCGACCACTGCCGAATTCTTAAATTATGAAGCTGTGTATCTACCGAAAAACCACTTCATCAAAGCGGAAACAATGAAATGCGAAGACTACCTTTCTCTTTTCTTTCCGTTTAATAAACCGGATGTCAGGAAAAAAGATGCTAATGTCTCGTGGGAGATTGCCGATGATAAAGAAATGATGGCATTGGCTTTGACAATGGATGAAAGACCGATGGCGGTCAACCTTTGTTTTCAGCGCAACTATGCAGAAGAATATGAATGGTTAAAGCAACAGTTTATCGATTGGGCATTTAACGCAAGCACCACCTATTTGTATTATGCCGATAAAGAGTTTTTAGGTGACGATTCAAAACAATTAATGCGGCAAAGTATGGCAGCATTTGGGGGCAATGCACCGACATACCACATTGCTTTGTTGGATAAGCCGACATTGGTGTGGGATTTTCATTCATTATTGCTCGGCATACAAATGACGCTTTCGTTTATGCTGACAGATGAACACAAGCCATTAAGAGTGTGCAAAAAATGCAGTAAATTCTTTGTGGCAAGCAGACCGAGTGCAGTTTTTTGCAGTCCCCGCTGTAAAAACCAATTTAATGTGTATAAAAACAGGGCAAAGAGTAAAGATAGTGAGGAATAACTATGGGAATTGAGAAATATATCGGTGAAGCAACCGAGTATGATAAAAAGTTAAAGTTAGAGGTACGCAAACCGAAAAGCTGGCTCAAAAGTGTCAGCGCTTTTGCCAACGGTATCGGCGGCACCCTCATTTTCGGCGTTGCCGATGACGGAACAATTATCGGGCTGTCCGATGCAGAGGGTGATTCCGAGATAATTAGCGAAAACCTCAAAGCTAAAATGGATCCTATTCCCGACAGTTTGATGGAAATACTTTCCGAAAACGGCAAAAAGTTTATTCTTTTAAAAATATTACCCGGGCAGGAAACACCGTATTACTACTTTGGAGAGGGTAACCGTATCGCTTTTGTACGTGTGGGCAACGAAAGTGTACCTGCAGATGCTACGGCTTTAAAAAGGTTAGTATTAAAAGGTGCTAATTTAAGTTATGATAGTATGTCCTCGGTTTACAAATTTGAGGATTATGCTTTTACAAAATTGCGCACAGTTTACCGCAAGCAAACCGGAAGCGAATTTGAAGAAAACGATTTTATTTCTTTTGAATTAGTAGATAAAGAAGGTAGCCTCACCAATGCCGGTGCACTGTTAGCAGATGAATCACCGATTAGGCAATCTCGCCTATTTTGCACAAGGTGGAACGGATTAGATAAAGCTTCGGGTGTGATGGAAGCATGGGATGATAAAGAATATGAGGGTTCTCTCATTTCGCTGCTTCAAAACGGCACCGAATTTGTGAAGAACAATTCCAAAAAGCGTTGGAAGAAAACCGGTTCGGGCAGAGTGGAAATGCCCGATTATCCGGAGCAAGCCGTTCATGAAGCATTAGTTAACGCTTTAATTCATCGCGATTACACCGAAATCGGCAGTGAAGTGCATATTGATATGTTTGATGACCGATTGGAGATTTATTCTCCGGGTGGGATGCCGGATGGTTCTGTTGTGCAAAATGTGGATACAGACAAAGTTGCTTCCAAAAGGCGCAACCCGATTATCGCGGATATTTTCAGCCGCATGCACTTTATGGAACGCCGCGGCAGCGGCTTCAGAAAGATTAAAGCCGATTACCGCAACGCCGTCAATTACAGCGAGAAATTGGAACCTGTTTTTGAATCGGATTCAAATGCTTTTTATGTGATTTTGTTTAATTTGAATTATGGTACGGAAGTGGAAAACTCGGACATTGAAAGTGAAAAAACAGGACATTCAACAAAAAAGCAGGACTTTGGAACCGCAAAAACAGGACATTCGATAAGAAAACAGAACCTTGAAGAGTTGATTGAAAGATTGAATTTCAGCAAACCTACTCAAGATAATATTGTTCTTTTGTTTTCGGCTTTTGGTTTTGATAGTGTATTTTCCAGAGCGGATATTATTCGTCATACCGGTTTAACACCTTCTCCTGCAAGCACATTAATACGAAAAATGAAAGAATCTGAACTGATTGAAGAGATAAAAGGGCAAGGAAAAGGAAAATACAGATTTAAGAAACAATAGAAAAAGCCCGTTACAGGAGTGATTCTGTAACGGGTGTTTTTTAGGTATAGATAATTTCTTGAAGAACTATTTCTTCGGCTCGGTGGTGAATATTGTTCATTGCGGCAACCCAAGCAACCATATCGGTGGCTTTTAGCTTTTCGGTAACGCCTTCTTGTTTGGCAATTGCATTAACGAGTTGTTCTATTCGCTCGTTGCAGGCTTTGTCGGTTTCCGCTAAATGTTTCGGCAGTTCACCGGTGCCTCGCAATCTGCTGTAAAGAGATTTGCGATACTTCTTTAGGTATTGCCGCCGCATTCTGCCGTACTTGCCATACTGATATTCTGCTTCCGGCAATGCAATATCGGGAACAAACACATCCCCTTGCCGAACATAAGTTCCGCCAAGCTGCTCAAAAATCGTTTTTTCGCTCATCATCGGCTCCTTTCCGTAAATCGGGTTTGCAGTTCGAGTGAAATTTTACTCCTTTCCACAACTGCGTATCAATTTACCGCAAATGAGCCGCAGTCATTATGTATTAGGTAGTTAAAAACCACCCTTTACATAGTAACTCTTGGCTGACGCCAGTTGGCAGTTTTTACTGCAATTATAGCGAAAAAGAGGCGATTTTGAGCTATTCCTCCTTATTGAGGGTGCCCCTTCGGCAAACCGAACACGGTGCAAAATGATATTAATTTTTTCAGATAATTTTCTGCGCCCCGGCTTTTATTCGCCAAGCTCCTCAAGCTCCGGTATGGAGGGAGCGGCGCCTTGCCTTGTCACGCAAACGGATGCCGCTTTTGCGGCAGTTTCCATCGCCTGTTTGGGGCTCTTTCCCGCTGCGATGCTTTGCAGAAAATACCCTGCAAAGGTGTCGCCTGCCGCGGTGGTATCCACCGCTTTGACCTCAAATGCACTTTGAAAAACGCGCTCTTGATTGTGAATGTAAACGGAACCGGCTCTGCCTAAGGTGAATACAAAGCGCACCTGCGGCAACATTTGGCTGAGGGTCTCCATTAAGTCAACTGCGCTCATCTTTTGCGCATTTTCTTCGGCGGCAAGTGCCCTCGCCTCGGTTTCATTCAATAGAATATAGTCTGTTTGCTCCAGCGGATAGTGCTTCACTTCCTGCTGCATCGGCGCCGGTGTAAAGGCAATGAACATTCCCTTTTTTCGGGCTTGTTCGATTAAGTACGCAATGTGATTAATCTCATTTTGCAGCACCAGAAAATCGCCGCTCTCAAAGTGTTCAAGCACCCTGTCAATTTGCTCTGTCGTAATGCGCCGATTGGCACCGCTAAAGAGCAGTATGCCGTTTTCGCCGTCCTCCATGTTTTGAATGATGGCGTGGCCGGTTTTTTCATCCTCTAAAACACTCACAAAATCCGTGTTGACATTCGCCGCTTTTAAAGCCTCCACCAGAGGCGCACCGTCTGTCCCGATGCTGCCGGCGTGGTACACTTGCGCACCTGCCTTCGCGAGCGCGATGGATTGGTTTAAGCCCTTACCGCCGCAGAAGGTTTTCACCTGACTTGCCGCGAGCGTTTCGCCGGCGCCGACAAAGTGCGCCACTCGGTATGTGTAATCCAAGTTTAAAGAGCCGAAGCATAAAAATTTACTCATTTTTCCTTAACTCCTCATTATACATCAGTATTTCATCAATTTGGTTTTGATAAAAATCATCTTCTTTGATTTTTACCAGGTAAGCGTGCGGACCGGCTTCAGTCGGCACAAAACTGTTTTTGCCGCTTTCAGGGTCAACTGCCGCCCTGCCGCGCACGCGCCGGTACCCTGCTGTTTCGGCATCACCGATAGTGGCAAAAAGCGCCGCCATCGGGTCCCAGGATGGCCTGCCCTTAGCGCTCAGATGCGCTGCATAGGCAGTTCCGGTCAGCCCCGGCACTGCTTTGCCGCCTGTGATGATGTCTCTCCCGACCTCATAGCCCAAAAAAGTGAGCGGCACCGGGCAGTGGTCGCACAGGTATGCTGCAGCTTTGCGGTTGACTTTGTAGGCACTGAAATTATACTCCTTGCCGGGCACTCTGTCCCATCGACCGCCCATCACAATGACTTCGGCAACCTTTTCTTTGACAAGCTCAATTCCGCTCAAATCACTCATTTCATCCGGCGGTGATTGCAGCAATTCCATCAGCAGACCGGGAAAGCCGACATCCAGAACCACCGCTTTCTCTTCAAGTGAAGCAAGTACCCTGCGGTAGAGTTGATACGCTTCAGGGCAATCGGCATTGGTCAAACCGGAAGGGCAGAATGCGGCAAGCTTTTTTTGGTATAGGCAAAGCATGCCTTTGCGCGTTGCACTTGTTGTAAGCCCTATCGGAATATCGCCCAAGTCATACTGCGCACACACCGCTTTTAGTGACGGCGCGGAATAGCGCATCACACTGTTGATGCCGATGGCTTTGATAGCGACCAATCCGCAGCGCTGTGCTTTGAGCAGAATGTCCAGTGCGGCAACATCATCACAATCGCTCCACCAATCCGTACCGAACAGAACCGGAATCGGCTTTTCTCTATTCACTTTGATTTCTTCAAAAACCATATATCTCCTTGTATGCGTGTTGCTACTTCTATTAAACCACTTTTGAAGCTTTTTTTCAAATGGTATTGTCTTTCATCTCGGTGTCGGGTTCTCTGCCATACGGCAAAAGAGCTTATGGCTTGTAGACATTTTTTCTTAACTATGCTATAATTGCATCATATTCTATGGGTAAATCCCGTTTTTCAGTTTTGCGCTGTTTGCTTTGCTACTGCACATAACATAAAGGGAGGGTTTTGAAATGACATCGGTCATCGCAGCAACATGGCCTGAGTGGAAGCCTGTCAAAGTCATAGGAGAAGGTTCCTTTGGCAAGGTCTACCTTTGCACAAAAAAAGAGCATACGCTCCATGTCTCCGCTGCCGTAAAAGTCATTACCATCCCCAAAAATCAAATGGAGCTTGAGCGTTTAGTGGCGCAAAATATGTCGCAGCAAAGCATCCGAGAGCATTATTTAAACATTGTGGATAATTGCGTAAACGAAATTCAGATTATGGAAACGGTCAAAGGCGCCCCTCACATTGTTCACATAGAGGATTTCAAAGTGATTGAGCGCACCGATGCTTTCGGCTGGTATATCTTAATCAGAATGGAGTTGCTCAAAAGCTTACCGGAGGTGCTCCAAAGCCGCCCGCTGACATATCGGGAGAAAGCGCAAATCGGTATTGACATGTGCACCGCATTATCCGCCTGCCATAAAAACCGCATTTTGCATCGCGATGTCAAGCCCGCCAATATCATGATGTCCAAAAACGGCGGCTACAAGCTTGCAGATTTCGGCATTTCTTTTTGCCGGGATATCACGCAGAGCGAAATGGATTTAATCGGCACCTCTCTGTATATGGCACCGGAATCCTTCACTTCAACACAGTATAACGAGCGTGCGGATATCTATTCCCTCGGTCTGGTTTTGTACCAGTTGTTCAACCAAAACTACCCGCCCTTTATTCCGATTCGCAACCAAGAGGCGACGGAAGAAGAAAAACGCTACTCCATTGCCTGCCGCAGAAAAGGGCAGCCGCTTTCGCTGCCGATGAATGCCGGCCCTGCCATGGCTCAGGTCATTCTTACCGCCTGCGCATTTTCGCCTGAAAACAGATTTGTTTCTGCCGAGCAAATGCGCTTAGCTCTTATGAGCGCGCAGCAGTCAGATGCTCAAAATATGCCGCACGGCGGCTATGTGTCGGAACCTCCTGCGCAACAAAACAAAAAAAGTGTACTGGTTTTATCCATCATCGCTGCCGCACTGTCCGTTTTAATTATCATTATGTTTTATTTATACTTTTTCCAATAAGTGCACAGCCATTTTCTCACAATAAGCGCCCGTGCGGGCGCAAGTAAGCCAAACAATAACACTCACAAAAGGAGCCGATATGGAACAAAATCAAAACCATTCTTCATCACAATCCCGGCGCGGCAATACAGGAGAAACCGAACCGTTTAATAACACTTTAGATAACAGTTATGAGTATTTGCCGGATTATTCGACTATCACGACTGCCAATCAGTCCGGCAGCAAAGAGAAGGTCAACAGTAAAACCGTGTTGGTATGCGTTGTCGCTGTTTTATCCATCATTTGTGTGGTGCTGGGCATTTTTCTGGGCTTAAAGCTGTATAAACAATCAAAGGAACCCTCCACAACACAGCAGCCGTCCACATCACAAAGCGAAACCTCCACCACCCAAAAAGAGACCACCACGAAAAAAACCACTACCACCCAAACGCAGCCGGCAACAACTGCACCACCCACAACCGCGCCGCCGACCACCTCTCCACCGCCGGCACCTAACGGCGGAGAGCTTGTCACCGTTAACTTAGATGCGGAATCGGGCAACCTGCTCAATATTCGAGAAGGTCCGGGCTATGATTACGGCATTAAGACCCGCATTTATAACGGCACAGTTGTCACGCGTTTGTACCAACAAAACGACTGGTCTTATATTGATTACGGAACCGGTCAAGGCTGGTGCGATACCGAGGTTGCAGGATTTGACAGGTAATTTGACCTTGTTATGCTCAAAACAGTCCGACAACCCTCGGCATTCATATTGTGCTAACGGCTGAAATAGAAAAGCGAAACACGGAATGTGATAACACATACCCCGACCGAAAGAATCGGTCGGGGTATATTGTTGCATAAATATGCTTTCGTTCAATGCCATCCGGGATCATGTCCCTCACTAATCAATTTTGCCTCTAAATATTGGTCATATGCCACATTACTCCAAGGTCCGAAATAGTATTTTCCACCTTTAATGCAATAGGTTCTAACCCTTGCCATAACGACATCATCCCCATAGCCGGAACCGAGAAACATAAGAGATGTCTTTCCGGAGCCCTTGACCGCCTTGGTTAAAAACCAATCTTGCGACACACCGGTGTACCAACCATCAGGCATGCCAAATTGAAGTTGATAGCCTGCCACGTTTCCACTTGCCTTTGTCCACTTCACATAATGATACCAAATCGGAGGTGAAACATTCGCATTTTTCGTAATACTGGTTAAGCTGACCGCACGCACTGCGGGCGGGGTAGTCATACCTTTCACCGCAGCAAATGCCCCGTAATAAACTTGACCAAACGATTTTGTGTACGCACATACTCTAAAATGGTATGTAGTAAAACTGTTGAGATTTTTCGCCACAATCATGTTTGTTTGAACATTGCGGTAAAACATCCACCTTTTATATTTAACATTGTAGTATTGTACGGTATAGCCGCTCGCTTCAGTCTGTGCTTTCCAAACCAACTTCATTGCATTCGGCGAAGCAACTGCGATGCGCAACCCGCTTGCAGTTCTCGGTCTTATTGTAAAATAGCGCGTAGCACTTCCTTTATAGTCGCCTTGAAAAACTACCTTCACGGCGTATTTTCCCGGTGCTGTTCTGCCTGCAGAATAATACAGTTCATAATCAACCCCTTCAATTAAAAGGTTTCCTGTGCTATCTTCTGCCATTACAGCCGGTGTGCATTGTTTCCCACTGTATACAAACTTAGTCTGCGCCAGTGTCACGCTTTTAACTTTTTTTACAGCTCTTACCGAATAGGCAGCTTGTTTATGAAAAACAGCTGCACTTGTCACATTCAAAGAAACTGCAAATGAAGTTACCAACATTGTAACTGATAATAGAATAGCTATTATTCGAGTTTTCATCTTTATTCTCCTGTCTCATTCATATTCGGTGCTTATCCTCATTTTAACACTAATATTGTGGCGAGTTCATGTATGATGCCGGGTATTTTTTCGGCACCTTTTGCAAGTAAAAAGACAATGGCAGCTCGCCAGCCCTTTAAGCAAAAAAGTTAAATCCTAACCGGTTTTCGGCTGCCTCGCTTTTTGCTATGCTTTCCACAACGAATGCAAATTGCAGTAGGCGTAAACAGCTTCTACCTCATCGCCATCACACATAGAAAAACAGACCTGCGGCGCATCGCCCGGTTGCAGTGCCTTGCGCTGATTGCCAAACTTGGTTTTCAGGGAAATCCACTCAATGTAATGCTCCGGCAGCATAGGATGGTCCACGGAGCCGACACGCACCTTCACTTTATTTCCCTCTACCTGATACACAGGCACGTGTTTTTCCACAGCAGCATCTGTTGTGCCGGGGATAATTTCCCGCATCGGTTCACCGCAGCAGATAATCGGCACACCTGTGCCTTTGACAATCGCAACAATTTGCCCGCAATGTGCGCAGCGATAAAACTTCATCTCCATACTTTTCCCTCCTAAAATAATTTTTTATAATATAGTGTATTGCTTATTTACCATGCTTTATTTTTCATCCGGTTGTTCCGGTGTTTGCGGATTTACCGCTTCGCCGGCTTCCGCCTCAGCTGCCTCTTTTTTCGGCGCTTCATCCTCCGATGTCTGCGCTGCTTCAAGCTCCGGTGATTCCGCTTCCGCTGCTTCTGTCTCCGGCACCGGTGCTGCCTTCGCGACGGCGCGCACTTTCTTAACGGTTTTAATGGTGTAAGTCACTCCCCACTTTCGGAACAAGCTGAAAAATAAGCCGGTTCATTTCTACATTTTATTATAACATATTTACCATAGTCCTTACAACCGTTTTTCGCATCGCGCCGAAACCGCTTCATTATCCTGCAACCCTCTAAGAAAATGAAACAAAAAACCGCCGGTCCAATACAGAATTGAACCGGCAGTTTATTTTTTTGTGTCTACTAACTATTGACTATTTCATAAATTCGGCGATTTTTAATGCTTTTTCCGATTGCTTCTCAATACAGAATGCTCTAATGCAACTGAAGAATAAAACAATTATATAAAAATAAGGAATTGTCGCGTGGTTTCAGCCGCTTTTTCGACAGTCTGAAAATTTGCGCTTGCAAACGGTGTCTTTCGATTTAATCGTCATTATTCCAGGTGAACGCTCCAGCCGGTATCAATCATTTTCTTAACTTCTTCGACTGTTTCTTTATCCATTTCGGGCCAATCGTTCAATTTACTTGCAGAGTCGGTTACCAAATAGGCTTTTTCCGCACACAATGCAAGCGGCGTATCGGAAAGGGAATCGGAGTAAAAATTATCAATCTTCGGAAAACCTTTATCGAAAATATACCGGGCTTTTTCTTTTGCATACATCAGGTTGTGAACAAACACGCCGCTCTCGCGGTCAAATTCCGTTGCCACATAATTGATTTCCAACCGCTTGGCTATGGGCGCAATAATGCAGGAGGGAGAAGCGCTGATAATCAGGTCATCCGGCTTTTTCTGCGCCAAATACCAGGCGGAAATCTTGCCTTCATTTTTATCCCAATAGCGCTCAATCTGTGTGTCAAAATCATCCACCTCAGTCAAGTAGCTGAAAAGCTTGCGCTGGAATTTGTAGTTTGGTAATTTACCCTTTTTTACCAGAATATAGGCTTTGATTGTCGGGAATAAATGCGTAAAAATCAATTTCGGGTGGCGCTTCATACACCAAAAAGCAAAATCCACCGTACAGTCTGTGTAATAAATGGTGCAGTCAAAATCATATACATTCATGCACATCTCTCCTTGCTGAAATATTGCTGCGCAAAAGCACCTGTCGCGCAGCAATTTTAAATAACAAAAACGGGGTCTATTCCGAGTCGATGTTGTCTATTTTCGAAAAACCCTTATCGATTAATTTTTTCTATTTCTTTGAAGCCTTAAAAAGCAACACAGCTGCCGTAGCAGCGGATGCGGCGGTTCCCAGCGCAACTGCGAGTGTTTTGCGCACAAAGGGAACATTATAATCCAGTGTTGAATAAGAAGGATTAATCTTGTAGCGCAATATTGGATTGAGCAGTTCGCGCTGTGCTTTAAGAGGGTCGCTTTCTATGTGAGGCGACAGGCTGATGATTGCGGTCATTCTGCGCTTTTCATCATACGCCGGCCAAACCAACCCGGGTATGGAAGGGTCACCCGTGCGCGCAAAGTTCGCCCACATGTCGCCGACCGTTTTTGTCAGTGCGGCATCGGCAGGCTTGCCGGTATAAATTGTCTGATCCGGATTTTGGAACACGTAGGCAAGCTCTACCGCATGGCATGCACCGCGAAAGCGGACGGAAGACGGCTCAGTCCAATAGTACATATAGACTTTGCCGCCGTTTCTTGTGTGCCCTTCCGCCTGCCTGATGGCAGGTAAGCGGAACTTGATTTCATTAAAAAACTCTGACAAGCGCCAAATTTCATGACCCTTCAAAAGGGACATGAATTTCTTGACACGCTTTCTGTCTGAGGGGCTGAGCAAGCGTATGTCGTTCTCAAACTTAACCGGAACACCGAAGAGGTACGGAATAATGCCGCCAAGTTCACCAATCCAATAGTTGCTCTCGTTTGCATTGGTGCCGATGAGCATATCGATGCCGACAGTCGAGCCGTCCATATACGGTGTGTAAGGGTCGAGAGGAATCAGCCTGCCGTCGCGCTGCGGAAAGTTGTTGTACTCATTCAGCTCTTCATTAAGCTTTTTAAGCTCATCCTCCGAGAGCGCCATCAGTTCATCCATATCGCGTGCGCCCGATTCCTTAAGCAGGCGGTCGGTGAAATCCGCACAGTCTTCTTTTGCGTAGGTCAGTGCAACCGAGCCGCTTTCGGCAATCACGCGCCGAAACAGTCCCTTTGCTTCATCTATAATCGGTAGCAGCGATACACTGCCGCCGCCCGCAGACTCGCCGAAAATGGTGACATTATCCGGGTCGCCGGAGAAACCGCTGATGTTTTGCTGTATCCACCTGAGCGCTTCAATCTGGTCGAGGATGCCGAGATTCGGCGCATCGGCAAAGTCCTCGCCGCCTGCAACAGCCGAAAAATCGACAAAGCCCATCAACCCCGTGCGGTAGCCCACAGTGACCAACACGATGTCGGGGTGGGCGGTCACGAAGTTCGTGCCGTCATACAGCGGGTCAGCGGTACCGCCCCAGCCGTAAGAGCCGCCGTGAAAGAATACCATGACCGGCTTTTTGTTGTCGGAACAGCTGCGGTTACACCAAATGTTTAAATACAGGCAATCTTCCCCCTGCGGGTAATAAGACGCCTGTTCGGTGCGCCACTCGGTTTGAATCGGTGATTTGCCGTTATAGTACGCTTCATATATGCCGTCATCCGGCTGCACCGGCAGTGGGCGTTTCCACCTGCGCTCTCCTGTGGGCGGCTGGGCAAAGGGAATGCCGAGGAAGATGTTTACATCTCCCCGGGCTTTCCCTGCAAAGGTACCGTTCACACACTTTGCGGCGGGCGCAGGGGCGCAGTCAGCCGGCAAAGGTCGGTTCTCGCCGTAGCGTGCTTTCAATATATCTTTGATATTTTGTTTTTTTACATTTTTTTGATGCATTATTTCTTCTTTCTGAAAATGGAGGCGAAAATGGAGAAGATGTTTTGTTTATCAGCGATTTTCTCTTTAATTTCTCCGATAGTCACATCCGCTTGAGAATTATGTGTCACCATAGTTTGCGCAATCTTCACATAAATATCTTTAAATTTCTCAATGCTCTCTTCTTCATATTGGCTTGCAGCAAAGTCAATCATTAACTGCAAACCGTCGGCACCGTCAAGCACCTCAATGTCGAGTATGGTTTGGGATGCCGCCTGATTTTGGCGCACATCAATATTTTTGATGTCAAAGCCCTCAAGTCCGCCCATATCACGAATATCTTGCTGATAGAGCAGATAGGCTGATTCTTCACCAACATCGCCGTTAATTTCAACATACGGGTAACAACTGTGCTCAATGCCTTTTTGCACCTGCTCATGCACATCGGCAAAAACATTACGCAGTGTGTCATCATCATGAAAACGGATGCCTACCGGCAAATCGCGGAACAACAGACCGACGGAACTGAGCATATTCATATCTTCACGGCCGTTGTAAATCCATGACAGTTTAATATCGGGCGCTTCGTTATAGACCGAGATGGCGAGCGCCGCTACGGTAATGAAAAATTCGTTGCGGCTAATCTTGTAGGCGCGTTCCACCGCTTTGAGCATCGGCTGTTCAATGCCGAGGTCACCGAAAATTTCACCCATCTCTTTGCCTTCGGATTCGTGGTCAGTCTTGGGCAGGCAGGACCATTCAATGTTATCATACCTGTCTTCAAAATACTTTTTGCTCACTTCGTAGAAATCGGTATTGACCGCTTCCTCACGCTGGCGAAGCATCAGGTAATAGTAGTCTTTTTCCATCTCCATACCCATATATGCTTTGCCGACATCACCGAGGAATACATTCAAAGAAGTACCGTCAAAGAGCGAGTGGTGCACATCAAAGAAAACATAGCCGGCTTTTTCGGTTTCAAACACACGGCAGCGGAACAGGTTGCCGCCGACAATTTTGAAGGGGTAAACCAGCGTATCTTTCACAAATTTCAGTTCAAACTCGGAGAGTTTTTCCACATGAATATCCGGCAGGTTTTCCGGCGCGTATTGCTGCACAAGTTCACCGTCTTTATTCCATGCAAAGGTGGTCAACAGGGCAGGGTGGTTGGCGATGGCTTTCTTTAACGCCTCCGCCAATTTATCCATTTCAAAAATATCGGTGCTGACCTGCATCATCGAGAAGAGGTTATACATCGTGGAGTTCGGCGAATAGAACTGGTAGTCTACCATATATAACTGCTCGGTTGTGAGCGCATGCGGCTCTTTGAGCGCCTCATCGTTCTTTTCATCGGGGCTGACGCCGTCATCTTCCTCGAGCGCCTTTGCGTAGAGTTCGGCAATTTTAGCCGGCGTTCTGCCGCGGAATACCTCGGAGGCGTTCAACCCGGGCAGGTCGGCTTCCGTCACCAATTCAATGGAGTGCAGTGAGTCGCCGCCCATCTCATAAAAGTCGTCATTAATACCGACTTGAGAGAGTTTGAGCACTTTTTCCATCGCGTGGCAGATTTTTTCTTCCACCTCGTTGGTCGGGGCAACATAATCACTCATAAAGTCACTCGCATCCGGTTTGGGCAGTGCTTTTCTGTCAAGTTTGCCGTTTGGCTTGAGCGGAGCCTTATCAATCTTGATATAGTAAGCGGGAATCATGTAGTAGGGCAGGCGCTTCATCATTTCCTGGCGCATCTGCTCACTGTCAAATTCGACATCGTCAATATAGTAAGCGCACAGGTAACTCTTGCCTTCATCCTCAAAACCGCGTGCAGCAGCCCAGTCCACACCGAGAACCTGCTTGACCGCCGCCTCAATCTCGGCGGGTTCGATACGGTTACCGTTAATCTTAATCATATCGCCGCTGCGCCCGAGAAGGACATAGTTGCCGTTTTCATCTTTCTTGGCAAGGTCACTGGTGTGATAAATGCCGTCAACAAATGCTTTTTCGGTCTCTTCGGGCAGGTTGAGGTAGCCGCGCACATAGGGGTTTCTAAAGCACAGCTCGCCGGTCTCGCCGTCTGCAACTTCTTTACCGTCCTCACCGATAAGGTAGATTTCCGTTTCCACCTCGGGCTTACCGATAGGGCAAGTCTCATAGGCGCGGTCAATCGGGAATACGCCGACTGCAAAGCCGCTTTCGCTCGCTGCGTAAATGTTGATAAGATCAACATTTTTATTGTACAAATTGTTGGCAGGCTCACTGCCGACAAAGAGCATCCTGAGGAACGGACCTGTGTTGTCGCCCAGCATGCGGACATAGGAAGGCGTCAGGAAAGTAATCGTGATGCGCTTGGTGATAAAGAACTTTGCAAGCGCGCCGGTATTTTTGATGGTTGCATAGGACACAACAAAAGTCTTTCCGCCGGGGATGCTCAGCGCTTTCAAAATCACGATAATCGAAGCAACGAAGTTTAACGGTGCGAGCAGCGCCAGGCGGTCGGAGCTGTCAAACGGTGTCTCGCCGTTGACCTTGATAGATTCAATAGCGCGGTCCAAGTTTCCGTATTCATGCAAAACGCCCTTGGGATTTCCTGTTGTACCGGAGGTGTAAATGGCATAGGCGGCATCGTGCTCATCCGGCGTTTCAAAACCGGAGAGCGGCTCAATGCGCATAATTTCATCCCAGTTTTCAGCGGAAATTTCCAGCTTACAGCCGCAGTCCGAGCGAATAAAGTTGATACGCTCGGGAGCATAGGTGTCCTCTACGAGTGCCCATGCAGCGCCGGCTTTCCAGATACCGACCATCGCAATAATCGGCATCACGCCGCGCGGCAGGTTGATGAGCACAAAGTCCTCACGACCAATGCCGTTTTGCTTAAGATACGCGTAGATGCGGCCGCTCATATCGTCTAACTGAGTGTATGTAACGCCTTTGGAATGTGCTTCGTCAAACAAAATAGCCGCACCGGGATTCTCGGCGGTATATTGCTGTAACAGTTCAATAATTGTTTTCATATTCTCTACCTCTTATTCTATCGTAAGGATGTCCGAAAAACCGGTAACCTCAAAAATTTCCATAACGCTTTCATTCACATTCAGAATCGTCATTTTACCTTGTTTGTTCATCTGCTTCTGTGCAGCCAGCAGCACTCTGAGCCCGGCAGAAGAAATGTAGTCGATATTCTTCATATCCAAGGTAAGATCGGTGACATCGTCGATGGATGCCTTGATTGCCTGCTCCAAATCCGGAGCGTTGCTCGAGTCAATTCTGCCCGAAAGCGCATAAAACGCTTTTTCGCCTTCGATGGTTTTTTTGATGTCTAACATGTTTGATTCTCCTTTTTTAAAAATTTGCTCTTTTTTGAGCAAAATGTTGTTCCGTTTTATTTGCTGTATTCAGCCTTGCTCTCATGCTTGCCCGATAGCGCTCTGTTTGGATGTTGAAATCCTTCGCCTTGGTCAAATAGCCGAAAACCCTGCGCCGGATTTTCAGTGCGGCAGTTTCCCTCTTTTGCAGAGTAAAAAGCTCTCATTGTCGGAAATAAATGCGCAAAAAATGTTCGGTTCATGCCTTATGCACCAAAAGGCAAAATCAATCGTACAATTCATAGAATAGGTTGATGATATACATTCATTTGCTTTACTCCGAAGGGTTCTGCGGATGATGTATTCTATTATAACACATAATAATAAAATTTTCTAATGCTTTTCTTTCATCGGTGCTTGTGAAAACGGTCCGTGATAGCGGGGCTTGCCTTTTGTCAGCTTGCCGTATTCAACCGCCTCTTTCGGGCAAAGGTTGATACATGCCATACAGTGAGTGCATCGCTCTCCCCAAACCGGCTTTTTATCCTGCAGCGAAATGTTACCCAGCGGGCAAAGCTGCACACATTTTCCACAGCCCACGCAGTCCTCGGTGGCACAAAATGCTTTCGCATGAATCATCAGTTTGTAATATGGTTTTAAGATAACGGGTGTTGAGCGGCTTTCCCAACTTTTCATGCCGGATGGCGGCAGTGCGCGACCGGCAAGCACGGCAGCTGCAACGGCATCAATAGCAGGCAGAGCCGCGGCAATCTTCGCCCGGTTTTCAGCCGGCGTGCCTATCTTAAAATACACGATGTAGTTCTGCGGCATATCAATTTTTGCCGTTCCGCAGTAAGAAAGGCCTTTTTCCAAAGCGAGTTTTTGACAGTAGTCGGGTGAAGCGCCCATACCGCTCGCACAGCTCATCACAAAATAGGCGCGACAACCCTCCGGAAAGCGGGAATGGCTCAGAAACTTCATAAAAACAAGCGGCGGGGCGGCAGCATACACCGGCGAGACAAAAATGTAGGTGCCGGTCTTTTTAAAGTGAACGCCTTTTTTTGCCCGCATAGCCGGAGCAGCATCAAACACTTCATCACCAACCGCAGCGGCAATCCGCTCGGCGACAAAGCGGCTGTTCCCCGTACCGGAAAAGTAAACAATCATTCTTTTACCTGTTCTTTCTAAAAAGCATTTTTACACCGCGTTAGTCCTAAAAGCACGCGTTTCACACTCAAATGTTTTATAATAATAAAATATATGCGTGTGATTATAACTCATATATCATAGCATTTCAGCGCAAAAAAATCAAGTGATACGCCGGCGCAAAAGCGTTATTTTCTTTTTTTGCAGCGGGCAGTTCCGCATATCTTCCCGCATAGGTTCAGCCACCGTGTGCTTCCACAAAAAATACCTCGTTTTTTAAACCCGCAACGAGAACAGAGAGAAAAAATCGCTTTCAAAATCAGTGCAAAAAATTGACAATTTGCCAAATTATTGGTATGATAAATAAATCAAGAACAAAGAGGTGCAAAAAATGAAAAAAGTTTTAAAAAGCATTAGCTCTTATGTGATGGTTGTGTCCATTTTGGCATTAGTGCTCGGCATTGTTTTCATCGCTTACCCCGAAATTTCTCTTTTCGTCCTCGGCATATTGGTTGGCAGTTATTTGGTGATTCAGGGTATTGTGATGGTGGTTTTAGGCATCAAAGCGCTGATTCAGCATGCTCCGTTTGAGGGAATTTTGCCGGGTGTTTTGAGCATCCTGCTCGGTATCTTATTCTTAGAAAACCCTGCCGACTTAGCAAACTTTATCGGCATTGTTTTAGGTATTTGGCTTATTGTACACTCTATCGGCGGTATCAAGCTTGCTGTCAACATGCGCGGTACCGGTGCACCGTGGGTGTTGCTTGTGATTGTCAATGTCATTGGCATTATCGCCGGCGGCTGCATTATTTACACGCCGATTCTCTCTTCCGTGACATTTACAACGGCACTCGGCATTGTGCTCATTGTCAATGCAGTCATCAATATCATTGATATGATTGTGGTCAAGATGTTTGTAAAAGTGGTCGATGAAGAGATAGAAGAGCTCGAAACAGTTGTAGAAGAAGCTATCCAAGAAGCGGAAAACACAGTTGAGCCCGTGGAGGCAACGGTGGTTGAAAACGCACCTGCAGCAGAACCCGCCGCAGAGCCGGATGCCCCGGCTGAAGGCACAACTCAAGAATAGAACCTCTCAATACAAGTCGAATCGGGTGGACTTAGCCACCCTCTTACCCCGCCGTGTGCCGTTTGGCATACGGCGGTTCCGTTTAGGGCAACCCGTAACGAGGTTTGGTTGTTGCGTTAGCCCGACGGGAGTCGAACAATAGTTTGCTTCGCCAATGGTCTTATAGGTCCTAACGCGCACATAGTAAACTTTATTGGCGTTGTCCGGTAATGCTTTATTGCAGTGAAAGTGTCATTTGCATCCTCGTTGGTGATAATATTGCCGGACACAATGACACCCTCATATAAATAGATTTTGCTTTTGCCGAATAAGGCAAGATTCGTAATCCGAACTTGCCGCAGCAGTCGCTCTGTTGCTCACTTGCGGTGACAACGAAGAGCGTGCCGAAGTGTATGGCTGTGCCGCTGACCGCAACCAGGCATCGATTGTTTTCAATGTGGCTGCCGATATGGTGCGAATGTGCCCGGCACTGAATTCCAGGGTAAAAATCCTCGAATCACAAAAACGCCTGATATACCTTCCCACCAAAAGTATCTACCAGGTGTTGTCTGCCGATGTCGGCAACAAGCACGTCTTCGGGGTTATTAAGCAAGACAGAAACTACCGAAGGATAGCGAGAAAAGGCAAAAAAGCAGTTACAGTTGAAATATTACTCATTTCTACAGGCTTTAACCTTTACAAATACCATAACAAACTAAAAAAATCCCAAAAACATGCAGCGTAAAATTTCAACATCAATGTTGAAAACCACGCCTCATTTTTTGGGTAAGGGGAATTATATCTAAATTTCTTTTAAAATTGAATTTCAACAAAAAAACAAAGGCTGTGAAGCCACGCAATTAAAAAGTATTGCGTTTTTTCACAGCCCCAAGCATACTTATTTTATCACTATCTTAACCGCCTTGGTGCTGGCATTATAAGAGGTAGTCTTTTTATAACTGAGTTTTAAAATGTAAGCGCCTTTTTTCAGGTTCGGCAGTTTGATTACCGCTTGCCCCGAAGTGTTTGTTTTTGTGGTATAAGTTCTGCTCGCGATTGTATATGTTATCTTATTATTTTTAATCGACAAGCCGTTGGCTTTATCTTTAAGCGTTGCCGTAAAGACTTTTGGGTTTGTACTCGATTTATAAGTTTTGCCTTTGGCGTCAATCACCGTACCGTGAACATTAATCTTGATTGTAAATGTCCTTGTAGTGCCGAGAGGAGTATAAACCAACATTTTGTAAGTGCCTTTTTTCAGCCCTTTGAGCGAAAGGGTGGCAATGCCTTTCGCGTTTGTCTTTACGGTATATACTTTTCTGTTAATTGTAAATTGAACCTTTTTGTTCTTATACACCCCGTTTTTAGTATTATCGTAAAACGACACGCGCGCATAGGCATTTGTCGAATTTACCGCTATACTTTGAGGCGATATAAGTTTAATGTTAACACGCGGTTTGAGTGTAATTGTAATGGTTTTGTAAGCACCGTCACAAACAAATTTGGCGGTGCACGTTCCTGCACTGTTCTTCGCATTTACGGTGGCAACACCGTTTTTATCGCTCTTTATTACGTAGATTCTTCCTTTCATATAAAAGTTCACCGTTTTGTTCGGTATCGGGTCGCCGACTTTGTTGAGAATCGTCGCGCTAATGCGCAAATCCCTAAAAGCGACGCCAACATAACTTGTTTTTGAAAGTTTGATTTCGGTCGCTTTTGAAGCATCATAAATTTTCACAACAAGCCCTTTGTAGGGGAATAAATATCCCCCTGTGCCGAAAACGGTTTTGTATGTGCCTTCGAGCTTAGCGTTCAAAGCTGCGGTGCGCGTCAGAGTATATACAGTCTTACCGCTTGTATCGTCGCCTTTGAGGGTAGCATCCGCATTGTTGTCTCGGTTAAAGTCAAGTTGGCAATTATGAGCCAAACTGCCCGCACTTGCCCATTCGCTTTGTGCAAGCATGACTGCAACCTTTTCGGAAACTTGGTGCCCTTTTGTGTCCCCGAGTTTTACTATCGGGCTGGTTTTATCGGCAACTACCGCCTTGATGCTTACATCCTGCTCCGGCATGAGAAAACTGCCTTCATCGGACAAACTTATTTTGCCCGTGGCGGTGGTGATTTCAAATTTACCGGTCAAATACTTGCCTGCGGGGAAATCGTATATATCATTACGAATAGCGGGCGTAATGTGCTCGTTAGCACGCGCCGCCGTCACCTTGGAGCCGCCAAAAAAAGCGCAGGTATAAGCGTCGGTAGTGATGTTATAGTTTGTAGCCTGCTCGGCAAAAGCGCAGAAGCCTGCCGAAAATGCACTCACAAAAACGCAAAGCGCCAAAATGAGACTCAGTGTCTTTTTCATCGTCTTCATCCTTTCGAAAAAACAAGGTATTCATAAAAATATATTATCATATTATTTGAGATAATGCAATTGGAACTTAATAATAAAATGCCTATTGGTATGGTTGAAAAATTACTCAAGAGCGAGGGTGAAGGTGCGAAAATTTTGGCAGGAGTGCGAAAGTCCCTTGCCCCGAAAAAGTATCACCGCCAGGTTTCCCTGACGGTGATACTTGATAGATGATTTGTTACTAAGCTATTACATATTTCACCCCAAAATGTAAACCATTACCCCACAAAGCAAACTATAACTTTTTTGGAATTGGTGAGAGCGTGTATTTTTAGATAAAGGAGGTCTTAAAAAAACGCCCACCGAAAATGGTGGAAAGAAAATGAAGTACCTGCAAAGCAGGTATGAAGTAATTCTGCGAATTATGAAGTATTGCAATTTTCACTGCAATATAAGAACCCGACCAACTAACCAAATCAAAGATTTGGAGTTGGTTCCCGGAACCTTGGCGTTCGCAGCACCTTGCGCTGCTCGGCTAAAAACCCGACCAACTAACCAAATCAAAGATTTGGAGTTGGTTCCCGGAACCTTGGCGTTCGCTTCGCTCGGCTGCAAATCCGTTCATCCGCTTTAGCGGATTTCATCACGCAGTGATTTCATATTCGTGGATTAATCGCTTTCAGCGATGATATTCACGAATATTTCATCCGTTCGCAGAACGGATTTAATTGAAAAACCTCGCTTGTGTATCCACAAACGAGGTTTTTTCTGGCGCCTCAAGTAGGACTCGAACCTACGACTCCGCGGTTAACAGCCGCGTGCTCTACCAACTGAGCTATTAAGGCAAAAGGATGTTGGCATTACCTATTTTCCCGGGCCGTCGCCAGCCAAGTATTGTCGGCGCGAAAGAGCTTAACTACCGTGTTCGGAATGAGAACGGGTGGACCCTCTCCGCAATCAACACCAACTATTCACTTTTATTATAAACTGCAAAGCAGTTATAATCACTGGTGACCCGTACGAGATTCGAACTCGTGTTGCCGGCGTGAGAGGCCGGAGTCTTAGGCCACTTGACCAACGGGCCATATTTGGTACACCATCAGGGACTCGAACCCTGGACACCCTGATTAAGAGTCAGGTGCTCTACCAGCTGAGCTAATGGTGCATATCCATTGGGTTCAAAGACTCAAACCTTAATCGCTTTATAGCAATTATTTCTTGATATTTTTCCCGAAATCTTCTCGATTTACGGCAGTAAAACTTCGGCGATTTCGAAAAAACTATCTAATAAATCTTTTGCTATAAAGTGCTACGCAGTTTTTTTTACAGATGAAAACCAAGCAACATTAAGTCTAAAAACCGATTAGGGTTTAAGTCTTTAAACCCTAAGGTTACAAATTTCTTGCACCCTCAAAACTGAACAAAGAGAAAAGTTGAATTAACAGTTACAAACCAAATTTGGTCAAGCCCTCGACCTATTAGTATTGCCAAGCTCAATACATTACTGCACTTACACCTGCAACCTATCAACCTTGTAGTCTACAAGGGGTCTTACTAGCTTATGCTATGGGATACCTTATCTTGGAAACGGCTTCACGCTTAGATGCTTTCAGCGAATAATGATCTCCCCATTGTGTGGTTTCTGATGTTTCTATAATATCACTTGGATTTACTCCTTTTAAACCTATAACTCCAAGTTCATAAGTTC
>JAFRLX010000081.1 GCA_017430965.1 Clostridia bacterium
AGCGATTTTGACCGCATTGTTACGGGTGACCTCGGGCATATCGGCAGCGATATTCTCTACAAGTACCTGGCGCGCGAATATCACTTAGATATTCAGTCACTTCACGATGACTGCGGCAAGCTCATCTTCGCGCGCGAAGCGTAGGATGTGCACGGCGGCGGCTCAGGCGCAGGCTGCTGCGCCTCCATGCTCTGCGCCCACTTCCTAGGCGCCCTAGCCGCAGGCGACCTCAAAAGGATTCTCTTTGTGCCCACCGGCGCCCTGCTCTCGGCAGCCACAGTTAAACAAGGCAGAACAATACCAAGCGTGGCACACGCGGTCATCCTCGAAAGTAAGCAATAGTTCAGCCGACAAGCAACAGGTAACAGAAAACAGGGGCGTATAGCATCCCATCCGCCCGAAAGGATAATTATTACTATGGAAAAAATAATCAAAATGACAGACCTTAATAAATACCTCACTGCCATCCGCGCGGCAAACGCCCTGCGCACCGCCGCCTATGTGGCAGTCGCTACCCTCACCCTACTCAAAGTAGTGCGGGTATATAAAGCAATGGTGAAATAGTGAAACACAAAAACGAAAAACAAGAAGTAAAGCAAAAACACTTAACTCTCTGCTTTTTTCCCAACACGATTTCCGGTCGTGCTTCTTAATTGTTTTATTTCCCCGTTGAGTATTCGCGCCTGGTGTGGTATGATGAAAACAGAAACCTGATGGCGCGGGATAATGAATCGGTAAAAATGAAAAAGGAGAAACGGTATTATGGATTATATGGGTATGACACAAGAAGAAGTGCAAAAAGAGATTGAGCGCATGCAGAGAGAACTCGAAGAGCAATTGGCGAAAATGACACCTGAAGAGCGCGCGGCAGCAGAGGCGAAGGCGCAGCAAGCCATGCGCGAAGATGATGCCGCCCTGCAAAAGTTGATGGATGATGCTACCAAAATAGCAGCAGACGTCGCGCACGGTGTAGCAGCTAAGCCGAAATTCTGCGGCAACTGCGGTGCTCCCGCCGGCACCGGCAACTTTTGCGAATTTTGCGGCTCTCCCCTTTCCTAAAACTCCGGCTACACGAAACCAACCGCCGACAGGGGGAGCCTGTCGGCGGTTTTTTTTATGACACATAATCTAATATTTTTTGTGCTGTTGCAAGTGACAGCTTGCTTACATTACCATTGGTTAAATAATCATTGATATTACCGTGATTCAAATGTAAATCAGTATATATTCTGTAATTGGAAATGTGCTTTTCTTTTTGGCATTTTCGAATACGCACAAGCATTAGTGCTTTAGTGTGGTTTTCATTGTCTTTTTGATTTAAAGCAGAAAAAAGCTCTTGTAAACCTTTTCGTATTCCTCGCTCAATTGGTTTTCTTTTAAAGCTGCTTCCACATCCTTTACATCTTTTAACTCGTCAAATGCATTTTTTAGTCTTTGACTTTGCACTGCTTCAACCTTCGCATTTGTCAGTTGTGCCAACAGCATCGACAGCGCCACAACTCGAAAATTCCTATCCGCCTCTTTATCAATCTTTTTCAAGCAAAAAGACCCGCACGCGGAAAGCTCTTTGATATACTGTTTTAAATAACCTTTAAAAGTCAGTTTTCTCATTTTTTATTCACCCTTAAAAAATCCTGATAAAAATGATTAAATTCGCTGATTTGTCTATCGCTAATCATTCCTTCTCGAACGGTATTTGCCAATTGCCCTAATAGTTCCCAATTGATAGCTTTGACAACATTTTTATTATTGATGTCCTCAATATCTTTTTCTCTGCCGGCAGCAATCTTTGAAATAACCACATCTTCCAATGAAAGAGTATAGTAATCAATTACTTTTGTTCCCAAGTTCAACTTCACTGCCCTGCTTTGATAATCGTTGGCAAAACAATCCAAATAAGCATTTGAATTAGCATTAATATCATACTTTTCCATCAACTCTGATAATGAATTGTTTTTGACATTAATTGTATCAATATTATGAGTGGAACGAGGAATAAAACTTTGCAAAATCAAAGCGCCGCCACCAACTAAATAAATGTCGAAATGATTGGGTTCTTCCTCAAAAAGCAAATCCGCATCTAAATCCAATTTTAACAATCTGTCTATGATTTCATCTCTGCTGAAATTTAACATTAAGTCACCTTTTTTGCTTTTCAATAATAGTATTATTTATTTCTAATTTTATTGTATTCAAGTTTGTTTTTTGTCAATACCCTGTCATTATATTTCTATTACTCCGGCAAAACAACGCTATCCTTCCGCTAAAATCTTCACCGACTGTTTGCCTTTGCTTTTGGGTTGTAGTATAATAGGTACAACAAAGTATTTTTTAGGATGATGCAAATGAACTACCAAGTAATTGACAAAGAGCAGTATTACCGAAAAGGCGTTTTTCGCCACTTCACGGAGGACTGCAAGTGTTCCACTTCCATGACGGCAAGAATTGATGTCACCGACCTTGTGCGCTACTCCAAGGAGACAGAGACTAAGTTTTACATCAACTTTCTCTACCTCCTTTCCAAAGTGCTCAATTCCCGCGAGGATTACAGGATGGGCTATTTCTGGCAAACAGAGGAGTTAGTCTGCTACGATGTCATTCACCCCACGCACTATGTTTTTCATGAAGAAACGGAGACCTGCACGCCCGTGTATTCAACATACAATGAAGACTATGACAAGTTCTACCGCGATGCTTTACGGGATGTGGAAGAAGCAAAGCAGTGCAAAGAATATCACTTGGATGTGCAAAACCACCCGAACTGGTTTGAAGCCTCCTATATTTCCTGGTTGTCTTATGATTCCCTGAATGTCGAATTGCCTGACGGTTACCTGTTTTTTGCGCCGATTATTCACTGGGGAAAATACAGAGAAGAAGGCGGCAGATCGGTGATGCCTGTCACTGTTCGCCTCAACCATGCGATTGCTGACGGATACTTGGTGGCAAATGTGTTTCGCCTTTTGGAAAAGGAAATAAAACGGTTTACAAATTAACAATAAAAGAGTAGCGAAATGAGGTGAAAAAGATGAAACCGAAAGTATATTTCACAAAAGAAATATCACCTGAAAAAGTCCTTGAAATGTACCGCTTGGCAGAGAAAGAGCTCAGCGGTAACGTTGCCGTGAAACTGCACTCCGGCGAGGAAGGAAATCAAAACTTTCTAAAACCGGAGTTTTGGAAACCTGTTATTGACAGCATTTCCGGCACGGTTGTGGAATGCAACACTGCCTATGACGGAGCAAGAAACACAACAGAAAAACACAAAGAACTGATAAAAAAGCACGGCTGGGAAACATGCTTTTCTGTTGACCTGCTGGATGCCGAGGGACCGGATATTGAGCTGGCGATTCCCAACGGAAAAGTAATCAAAAAAGATTTGGTCGGAAAAAACATTGCCGATTATCAATCCATGCTGGTGCTTTCTCACTTTAAAGGGCACCCGATGGGCGGATTCGGCGGAGCGCTCAAACAGCTGTCAATCGGTTGCGCTTCCTCTGCCGGCAAGGCATATATCCATTCCGGCGGTAAACAAACCGCTCAGGAGGGGTTGTGGGATAACATCTGCTCTCAGGATGAATTTCTTGAAGCAATGGCGGATGCCGCGTGGGCAGTGGTTGAGTATTTTGGCGGCAATATGGTGTTTGTCAATGTCATGAAAAACATGTCCGTTGACTGCGACTGCTGCGCGGTCGCCGAAGACCCCTGCTTGCAGGATATGGGTATTCTGGTGTCGTTGGACCCGGTTGCAATTGACCAGGCATGCATCGACAAAGTGTACGCTTGCGATGACCCCGGCAAAGAACACTTTATTGAACGGGTGGAGAGCCGCCACGGCATTCACACGATTGAAGCCGCGGCTGAGCTCGGAATCGGCTCAAGAGAATATGAATTGATAGAGGTATAAGTTCCAATGTAAAGGAACGGCAGCTTGAGAAGAAAAAGGCTTATCCTCCCACATACATTACACCAATTTTCTACGAAGGCAGACAGCGTTCATAAATAGAGAGTATTTATGAAAGATAAAAGGTTACCAGACCCTCATACCATTCATCCGATTGCGGGATATAATAAAGAAATATATGTTCAGCCGACTATTCAAAACCCGAATATCATCGTCGGCGATTTCACCTATATTGCCGACGCGGAATTTGAGAGCCATATGACTCGCTTATCCGAATGGAACAATGACAAACTGATTATTGGTAAATTCCACCGGATTGCATCGGGTGTTGAATGTGTGATGAACTGATTGATGCATTGCTTCAATTCAAGTGGTGGGACAAAAGCATTGAGCAAATCAATGAACTCATTCCCATTTTAACCGGTAGTGATGTAACAAAACCAAGGCAGAACTCATAAAGAGATTGGGCTGACTTTTTCAGCAGAGGTTGACAGATTTGAACATAAGAGAATACACTCAAAAAGATTTGGCGGCGATGATTGCCTTATGGAACGAAGTGGTTGCGGAAGGTATCGCTTTCCCGCAAGAAGATTTGCTGAGCGCCGAAACGGGCGCGACATTCTTTGCGGCGCAAAGCTACTGCGGTGTGGCTGAAAACCAAGGTGACATTGTCGGTTTATACATTTTACACCCCAACAATGTCGGCAGGTGCGGGCATATCTGCAATGCAAGTTATGCCGTCAGCTCCGCTTGCAGAGGGCAGCACATTGGCGAAAAGTTAGTGCGCGACTGTCTTGAAAACGCAAAGCGGCTCGGTTTCAAAATACTGCAATTCAATGCGGTCGTGGAAAGCAACATTCACGCAAGGCATTTGTATGAGCGCATCGGCTTTCACCAATTAGGCGTGATTCCCGGCGGCTTTAGAATGAAAGACGGGCACTATGAAAACATTTGTCCTTATTATATTGAACTGACAGACAAAGACTGACAGAGCGGGAGAAACATATGAAATACGGTGAATCCTTTTTTGATATTGCATACTTGGTCATTGCCATCGGCATCGGCATCTTTCTGCTCGCAAAAGCAAGCGGAAAGCTGCAAAAGCTGATGGGCGCGGCGGCGCTGGTTCTCGGCTGCGGGGATGCCTTTCACCTGGTGCCGCGGGTGCTCAACTACTTTGTTGAGAAAGATTTTTCAACCGCCCTCGGCATTGGCAAGCTGGTTACTTCTATCACGATGACCGTGTTTTACATCTTGATGTACTACATTTATCTCCACAACTTTCAGGCGCAGCAGAACAAAGGTGTAAGCGCCGCTGTGTGGGGCTTAGCGGTAATCAGAATCGCGCTGTGCCTGTTCCCGCAAAATGAGTGGCTGAGCAATAACTCCCCGCTGCTTTGGGGTATTTTGCGCAACATCCCGTTTGCCGTTCTCGGGCTGATAATTGTTATTCTGTATTTTCGGCACAGAAAAGGCGATGCCTGCTTTCGCTTTGTTTGGCTTTATGTAGCGCTTTCGTTTTTGTTTTACATCCCGGTTGTGGTCGGCGCGGATGCCGTGCCGCTTCTCGGCGCGCTGATGCTGCCCAAAACCATTTGCTATGTGCTCATACTGCTCACTTTCTTAAAAAAGAAAAAAGAAGTTTCATCATAGAATTATTAAAACCGCCGTCGGGTTACCGACGGCGGTTTTTAGCTCTATTTACAGTATTTATAGATTTCTTTAGTGGTGATGTTCCACTGTTCTTGAGGCAGGATGGTGGCTTTGCCATCACCTTTTTGCTCTCCGTAGGAGCCGAAATAGGCGTGGTTGCCGCCGCTAATTTCTACTGCTTTATACTCTTTAGGAACCAAAGAAAATGACTCCTCAAGCGCCGCGCGGTTGAGCACTTTGTCATTCTCACCGTAAAGGAACACCACCGGAAACTTTGCCGCGCTCAAATCTTTGGAAGGGTACGCTGCGAGCAAAAACAGCCCTGCATACTCTTCAAGGTGCTCGGCGGCGTGGTTCGCCGCCATTACCCCGCCGAGGGAGTGCCCGGCAAGGTAGTACTCCTGATAGGAATATCGCGCGCGAATGGCATCTGCTCTATTTGCGCCGAAAATAGCGAGTTTAAGCGGCATTTTCAGCAAGAAACAGTCAATCCCCTGTGCGGCAAGGGAGCGCAACAGCGGCACATACGCCGTTTCTTCCACTTTCCCGCCGGGGTAGAAAATTAACGCCTTTTCTTCTCCGGGACCATCAATCCAATAGCCCTCTTCTATTTGCTTAAGCTCTATGCTTTGGCTGCTCGCCATAAAACTGTCCACATCAACTGCCCTGTAACAGGTGTTTCCATATATCCCGACAGCAACGCCCGACAGCGCAATCAATCCGACCAAAATTGCAAGGATTGTTTTTGTTCTTTTTTTCATCTCTCCACCCCTTTTTGCCGTTCCATTCTATTCACGGGTTTTGAAAAGTGTTCAGTGCGGTTTGTTTTCGAGCAAGGAGAAAACACAGAGCACTTCCTGCTGCTCTACGGCAGAACCTTGCATAAGTTTAATGCTGCTCATACTGTACATCCCTGATGCAGGCGGCGAATGGAGAACCATTCGCCGCTTCTTAGTGGTTGTATTATTTCTTTACAGAATCGCTGTTCACCGGGAAGGTGAAATAAGTGTCGGGATACGGCTCGTTTTCGAGCGTGAAGTGCCACCACTCTTCCGCAAGCGGCTTGAAGCCGTTGTCAAGCATCGCTTTTCTGAGAATCATGCGGTTATTGAACTGCACTTTTGTGATGTTTTTATAGTCCGGATGGCTTTCTTCGCCGAAGAAGTCGAAGGTGCCGCCCATATCCAGTTCTTTTTCCGTTTTCATATCAAACAAAGTCAAGTCAACCGTACTGCCGCGGCTGTGCCCGGAATGTTCCATAATATAGCCTTGCGGGAACAGCACATCTTTTTCCAAATCAGGGTAGAAGTACTCCTTCATGCGCGTATCTTCCGCATCCTTTGCCCAGTTGACAAAGTTTGTGACTGCCTTTTGCGGGCGGTAGGCATCATAAATCTTCAAGCGATACCCCTTTGCCATGACATCATCACTCACCTTTTTGAGAGCTGCAGCAGCCTCTTTGGTGATTAAGGCGACCGGCTCTTCATAACCATCAATGCGATCCCCCACAAAGTTATAGGTAGAATAGTAGCGGATTTCCAAAATAACATCCGGCACCGCTTCGCTGAGCATCACAAAGTCGGAAGCATCGTTAGATAGCTTGGTGCCATCCTCTGCAACCGTTTCGGTGACTGCCTCAGTCGGCTTCGTTGTTTCCTCATTATTCGATTTTGCTGCACAACCGCCAAAAACAATGCTCACAATCAACAGCAGTGCGAGCACAAAAGCTCCCTTTTGTTTGAACATCTTTGTGCCTCCCTTTTAAGCTCTTGCCCTCATTATACACCAATGCTTCCGATTGTTCAATTCTAAATCACCAAAACGCTTAAAGATGTTTTCTTTTCGCGTTTTTGCCGCATAAAGCGCTTCCTTTGCTCCTATACTTCACATTGACTCTGCTTTCATTCGGTGTTACAATGAAGTCAGCAGATAACCAAAATAATGATAAAGGAGAAAGGAAAATGAAAAAAGTTTTAGCACTCGTTATGGCGGTAACGCTTGCGCTGTTGATGGTCGTGTGCTTCACGGGTTGCGGCGGCAAAAAGGACACTGAAACCACGGCAGCCGAAACCACTGCTGCCACAGAGCAAAGCGATACCACTCAAGAAGAAACCACGGCAGCGGCAAATGGCCCCAAAGCCGGTGAAACCCTCAATTTCGGCGGTGCCAAAGTCACAATTCCCGAAGGCTGGGTAACCGAAGCCTATGAAGAAGGCAAAAAAGTGGAACTGCACCCGAAAGCCGATTCCTTTGAATATGTGGAAATTAACCTGCACGATGTTTATGACAACAACCACGCCAAGGAGTGGGCAAAAAACATTGATGAAAACTATGGCGGCGGCAATAAAATTGACGAAGTCACCATCGGCGGCAAAACCTTCTACCGCGTAAACGCAGACCCGGAGCAAAATGTTTGTTTTGCCGATATTGATGATAAAAGCTATATTAAGGTTGCCGTGATGTTCATGCCGTGGGAGAATGCAGAAGCGGCGCTTTCCGCCATTTCTTTCAGCTAAGATTGATTAAAAACAACACCAACATGACAGCGGATGTAAAGCAAACTGCTTTACATCCGCTCTTTCTGTCGTAAAGCTTATATGCTTTACAAATTGCAATTTTAGCGTTTGTGTTGCGGTTTCTCCTCAAAACAACTAAATGCACTTTTATTTCAATCTGCGAATGGTTACTTCAATGTAATCCCTCTCGCTGCCTTGAGTCAACTCAATGCGCAACTCTCCGCTTTGGAAGCGGCAGCCGCTTTGCGCGCCGCCGTTAACTTCGACATAGGGGGTCTCCCATTCGCTTGCGGGCGCGCCGTATGCTTCCGTCAGCGCTGCGCGGCACTGCTCAAAGCTTAACTCTTTCGAGTTGACAAAGACCGTATCGGCAGCCTGCTCGTCCCCTACCGTTTCGCCGGCAAAATACACCCAGCCATAGGCTGATTTTCCAAATAAAACCGTATCGAACGGCAACACTTGCCACCCTGCCTTCTCTGTAAAGTAGGTTTCATTTACACCGCTTTGTGAGGGCGTTTTTCCCAACAAATCGGCGATTTCAAACGCATTGCCGAAGCGATAGTTTTCCGCCGGTGCGGTGCGGTGCGCAGGCGGATGCTCTGCCGGTGTTTTACCTGCCCGGCTGTTTTTAAAACGGTGCAACACTAAAAATCCAATACCAATGGCTAAAAATAGACCGATAAAAAGAAGAAAAATAAGATGCCAATTACTGTTCACAAGCGGATACCCCCTTTCCTGTCCTGTTATCACTATAACAAATATTACAGTAAATTGCAATGCGCTTGACTTTTAAAATAAAATTTGTCATAATAAAAATACAGGTTATACAGAAATGGAGTGAAGTGATATGTTACATTCTTTTACCCGCAATTATAACGATTTATCGACCGAAGCCGGCTTCCAGTTTGAGTTTTTCTGTGATTGCTGCGGCAACGGTTTTAAAAGCACCTTTGTGCGCTCTACTACTTACGGTCAAAGGCAAAAATCCGACCGCGTCGGCAGAATGGCATCGACCCTCGGCGGTTTCTTAGGCGGCAAAGCAAGTGACTTGGGCTGGGCGCTCGAGCGCGGTAGCGATGCCATCGGCAACCGCTTCAGCGGCGAGAGTCCCGAGTGGCGCAAGGAGCAGGAAAAAGCCTTTGACGAAGCCCAAGCGGAAGTCAAACCCGAGTTTAAAAAATGCCCCGGCTGCAACAAGTGGGTCTGCGCCGATTGCTGGAATGAGGAGGAAGGCCTTTGTACCGAGTGTGCCCCGCGCGAAGCGAGCTATGTGGCACAGGCAAGAAGCCGCGCCATGCAGCGCAATATTGATGAAGCGGCAGATTCTGCAACCGTTTGGCAGGGCAAAATCGAAACCCGCACCACTATTTGCCCGCAATGCGGCAAGCCCGCAGGCAACGGTAAATTCTGCAACGAATGCGGTGCGCCTCTCGGCACACAGCGCTGCCCCAACTGCGGTGCGAATGTGGCACTCGGTTTGAAGTTCTGCGGCGAATGCGGCTCACCGATGAAGAAGAACACCACTTGCCCAAGCTGCGGCTTTGAAAACGAACCCGGCATGAAATTCTGTGGCGAGTGCGGAGCAAAGCTCTAATGAAATATCAAGGCAGCGTCGCCGGGCGCGACGCACAGTTTAGTGTTGACAAAGAGGGTGTTCGGTTAGGCACCCTCTTTTTGGATTATGCGGATGTGGCAGCCCTGCGCCCGATTAACCACAGGGTGTTTATTGACACACTTGCCGGTGAGACTATTGAAATCTCCATGCTTGGCTTTTCTTACGACGGGTTTTGGGAAGACTTAACCCGCTGTTTCGGCGCGCGCAGTTTGGAAGCTCTGTTTGTGGAAGAAGCGCAGCTGATGCTCTGCGAAGGCGAATATGCCATACCGGGAGACAGTGGCCGCAGCCTGATTGCCCTCTATACGGACAGTGTGTGTATTTTGCCGCAAAACTGCCACGCCGTGCGCATCCCACTGTGCTTTACCGAAAACATCAGCCTGAGCGGTTACAGCATCTCAATAACGATGCTTTCGGGTGTGCAATACACTGTCAGCAAAATGGGCTACGATACCAAGCCTTTTTATGAAAGAATGACCAAGGCTGCCGCCAAGGTCAAACAAACACGAGAGCAACTGCTGGAGAAAGCTCCCATCACGGCACCCTTTACGCACAAAGGGCTTTTTCGCACCGCGCAAAGCGAGCAGTATTGGAATGCTGCCATTACCGAAAATGCCTGTGCACTGGAGTTTTTCACACAAGAAGACACGGCAACTTACCTTTACCGCTTTCGCGAACCTGCTGACCTGTTTTGCTTAAAGTTGCAGGAGGCGACGGAGGCAATGGGGATTCACCGCGAAATTATCTACCTGCCCGAAGAAAAAATTGCCGAGAATCCGCTCTACCGCATGGCGGTGGCGCGCTCGGAAGCCGTGCGCTTTTTGCGCGCTAAGATTGACGGCAGATTGATTCACAACGCTTCACATGCACAACGATTAGAAGAATACTTAAGTAAATAAGGAATACATAAAAAAACAGTCGATTGGGTGCACCCCAATCGACTGTTTTTTTGATGTGCGCTTTTTCAAAGCAGCACACCTGCAAATGCATCAAAAGAATCCCGCGTGCCACCGGTCTGTTATAAAGCCAAAAGGGCTTTTTTACAGCGTTGCCGGCAACAATGTTGGTGAAATTCTCTATTTTGTTTTTACATTATCTACCTTCGACCAAGCGGAGAAATAATTCACACCGCCGATGTTTTTATATGTGCGGATGCGCACATAGTAAACCTTATTGGCAGCCAAACCGTTCGCAAGGAATTTGAGCGTATTGGCGCTCTTGATTGTGACTGTTTTGGCAGGAGCAAATTTACCGCTCAGGGAGTATTGCAGCTGGTAGCCGTTGACTCCCGCCGCCTTCTTCCACTGCGCCGCAAAGCATTTCTTACCCGCCGTTAACTTGGTAAGCGAAGTGCCTGCCGGCAAAGTCGGAGAGTTGAGAGTCGCGCTCCACGGGCTGAAATAGTTCTTGCCATCCGGCCCCTTGATGAAAAAGCGCACGCGGAATTTGTAGTTATTGCCGGTTGCCAGGCTGTAGAACACACAACTCCTTTGCGTTGCCTTAACCGCCTTTGCACCTGCCCATTTCTTGCCGTCTCTGGAAGAAATCTGCACCTGATAGCCGCTTGCGGTTTTCACACCGGTCCAGCCCACCTTCTGCGCCGTCGCAGTTCTTGCCACGCATTTGAAGTTTTGCAACTTTCCGGTAGGCGCCTTGATGTTGGTCATGGTAACCACCTGCTTGCAGACCGGGCAAATGTAGGCAATGCCGCCGAGCTTGGTTGCAGCAGGTTTCACAACCTTCCTGATATACGGTTTCTTGTGCGCAATCTTCGGAATGCTCTCGGTCTTGGTTTCCCCGCAAGCGCAGGTTCCGACCTTCACGCCCGTTTTGGAACAGGTGGCGGCTTTTATGATTTTCCAGGAGCCGAATTTGTGCACATGGCTCGGGTCACAACCGAAATGAACCTTCGCAGCCTCCAAGCACTCATTGCCGACTTCAATTTCAACCGCCTGCCACTGCGCTTTCGTGCCGTAATAATAAATATCCTTCAATTGGCTGTTATCTTCTTTATCACCGAAAACAATAACATCTATATATTTAAGCGTTGCCGGAATCGTGAGGCTCTTGAGCTGATAGTAGCTGCCGTCGGTTCCGTTAAAGAAGGTATAGCGCGCAATCCCCCTTGTGCCGGGTTTGAGCGCCAAATCATAGGTGTGGGAACTAAAGTCGCAGCTGACCAGCCAATTGTCCATATACAGCAAACCGTTTTCCCAATTTGCCTTATTGTTATAATACGGCGTGCCTTCAAAGGCATTTTCCTTAATATCCGCAACGGAATCCGGAATATCGATGCCGTCAACAACCGCTGCACAATCACGAAACGCATAAGAACCGATTGCTTTAACCGTATCCGGAATCTTTGTTGTTTTGCAAGCTGTGATGATTTCATCCTCCGCTTTGTAAATAATCGCATTGCAATTATCGCGGCTGTCATATTTCGGGTTGTCGGCATCCACTTTAATACTGCTCAGAGCGGTGCAGCCGCGCACAATATTATCTTGGATTGAAGTGACATTAGCGGGAATATTGAGGCTTGTTAATGCCGTGCATTGACTAAACGCGCCGCCGCCGATATATGTCACCGCGCCGGGAATGTCGATACTTGTTATGCTTTTGCAGCCCTTAAATGCACCGGCGCCGATAAGATTGAGTGATGCAGGAAGTGTAACATTTGTAAGCTTTTCACAACCGGAAAAGGCTCCGGTTCCAATGAGATAGAGATTATTGGAAAAGGTAACGGTTGTTAAACTTGTGCAGCCGTCAAATGCGGCATCCCCTATGCTCGTGGTGCCGCGCAATGAAATGCTTTGTAAAGCAGTGCAGCCGCCAAAGCCAACATCCTCAATGGTGTAAAGCGTGCGCGGCAGCTTCACACTCGTGATTCCTGCGCAACTGTCAAACGCACACCTGCCGACAGATTCAACGCCTTCATTAATCACAACGGATTTAATTGCTGCTTGCTTATAAAACGGCGAGTGCTCACCGGCGCTTTCGGCAGGGTCATAGTCATAATTTTCCATTGTTCCTTTGCCGCTGATGGTCAACTCACCGGTGGCGGCATCAAAGGCATAGGTAACATTTTCGCCGCAGCTTCCGCTTGGAGAAAGCGCCGAAGATGTTACCTGCAACCCTGCAAAGGTGCCGAGCACCAGTGCGATTACCAAAACGAAACTCAATACTTTTTTCATAAAAAATCCTCCTTCTTCCCGCTTATCTACTCACAATGACATGTGCCTTTGGCAGATATGATTGCATCGTGAAAAAGCAGTTATTTCGTTTTCACTTTGACAGCCTTGCTCCAAGGCGCAAAGTAATTTGCTTTTTGAATGGTTTTATAGGTGCGGGCGCGCACATAGTAAACTCTCTTGGCTGCGAGCTTGCTGACCAAAACTTTATACGCCTTGGCATTTCTGACAGTCACTACCTTCGCGCCGGTAAATTTTGCGTTGGTGCTGTACTGCACTTGGTAGCCGGTCACGGAGGTTCTGCTCCACTGCACGGCAAAGCACTTTTTGCCGCCGGCAATTTTTGTAATTGCCGTTCCCTTGGGCAGGGTCGGAGAATTGAGTGTTTTTGACCAGGCGCTGAAGTAGTTTTTACCATCCGCCGCTTTAATATAGAAGCGCACGCGGAATTTATAGTTGTTGCCCGCTTTCAAGCCTTTGAAAACAAAGCTTGTGGCTGTAGTCGCTCTTGTGAGAACCCACTTATTGCCGGCAGCATTGGAAATTTGCACTTGGTAGCCGGTAGCCGTTGCAACCTTGTTCCAAGCCACCTTTTGCGCAGCTGCCGTGCGCGCCGTGCACTTAAAGGTGACCACTTTTCCGGTGGGTGCCTTGAAGTCGGTCTGCTTTTGAGTACCGCAAATACAGCGGCTGAGTTTGTAGCCGACCTTCCCTGCCGTGGGCTTAACTGTCTTAACATATTGAAACTCGTGGTGCGGTTCGAAAACTGTCTTGTAGTTAAAGACCTTCTTTGCGCTCTCAACTGCCGGATTGTCGATGTTCTCAATAGCATTCCACTGATTTTGTGTGCCGCGATAGTAAACAGTGCCGAAGCTGTCATTGTGGTTGAATGCATGGTAGCGCAGCACTTCAACACTAACAGGAATTACCGCTTTTTTGAGCTTCGGGCAGGAGCCGACCACCGAGGAAGGCAGGCTGCTCAAACCGCTGCCGAATACCACGGTTTCCAGGTTATCGCAGCCGATAAAGGTATTCTCCTCAAGAGAAGTCACCGAATCCGGAATAACTGCTTTGGTAAGGGAAGTGCAGCTTCTGAACGCCGCATTGCCGATAGACTTCAATTGGCAGGGCAGCTGCAGCGATTGAAGCGAAGTGCAGTTTTGGAAAGCCGAATACCCGATGGATTTGAGCGTGCACGGGAAGTAGAAGTTCTTTATCCCCTTGCAGCCGTAAAAGGCTGAGTTGTCAATCTCCTCTAACTTGGAAGAAATGGCGAATTCCTTGACGGAAGCACAGCCGTTAAAGGCAGAACTTCCGATGCGCTTGACCGTATCCGGAATGCCGATATACGCAATATCGGCTTTATCCGCCACAGACATAAAGCACGCATTGCCGATAGCGACAACCGGGTTGCCGGCTACCTTTGCCGGTATCTCAATATGCGTATCGCTGCCGTAATACTTCTCAATGGTCACACCTTCGGCATCCACCGAGTAATAAAAATCGCCAAATTCATTATTCTCCGTTTTCTTTGCGCCGCAGGCGCTGCAGCGGTAGGTAGAATGTGTATTTTCGGAGGATTCAAGCTTCCAAGCATGCGTAGCTGTTGCCGGAATCGCTTCTTCCCTTGTGGCGCCGCAGTTGCGGCAGGTGTAAACTTTTTCACCCGGTTGGCAGCTTGCAGGCTTAAAGACCATGCCTTCATCCCAAGAGTGGTTGCTTGTGGCAGTTACACTTACGCCAACGAGCAGGTTGTTGCCTGCGGCAATGACAGTATCTGCCTTTTTTCCGTTAATATACACATTTGTGGAGGCGCCGGAAAAGCCGTAGCCGCTCACGGGAGCTATCCCAATCCACCCCGTATATTGCTCACCGCCGACAAAGCGCTTAAACGGGTTGCCGGCTTTATCGCGCCAGCTCGAACCGGTGGTTTGCGCGCTCAGCGGAATGGAAGTAATGTAATCCGCCGGGGCACCGGTCGCGCTCTCGCCTTCATTCGGAATATCCATTTTGATGGAAATATTCTCAACGCGCAAATTCGGCTTAAAGCTGTAGCACACATAGTAGCCGCCGCTGATGCTATTGAGGCTGCAAAGCGTGCCGTTGACATATACCTTTGTGTTTTGGGTGATGATATAATCGCTGAAAAGGTTGCGCAGCTTAATTGTGGCAACATAATAATTATTGGTAAAGGTGCCGGTGTATTTTGAAACGGGATTAGAAGAAGTCGCCCAGAAAGAGGACATCACCTGCGCTTTCCCGCCGGCAACCACGCTGTTTGCCGCCAGCGGTACGGAAGCGGCTGCGCTTGTATCTCTGGTAGGAATAGTAATGGTCAATTCGAGCTTGCTCAGCTTGACCGATTCCTTCACCGGTGTGGTGTGCCCCTGCTTGACCATATATCCGCAAACCGTGCATACCTCATCACCGCTGTAGCCGGGTTCAAAATAGGTAGCGGCTTTGGCGTTTTTGAGTGCAGTGTTGTGAGCAGGCATCGTCACCTTGCCGGATTTCGCCAACTGCTTACAGCTGTTGCAGTATTCATCACCGCTGTAGCCCTCCTTGGTGCAGGTAGGCGCCACATAGTTTTTCAGGGTTGTGGCACCGTGCTTGTAACCGGTGCTGTTGCCGGGTACACGGGTTTTGCAAACAGAGCAAAGGTAATACCCTTCAAAGCCTCTTACCGTGCAGGAGCCCGTGGTCTCGGTACCCGGAATCTTGCTGAGCGTGCCGGTGTGCGTGGTACCGGTTGCGCTAATCGGCACACCGGTCGAAACCACCTTGCCGCAATCCTTGCAGACGCGGTCTCCGGTGTAGCCCTCTTGATTGCACACTGCTGCCTTGTAATCTACCAAAGTCGTGCCGCCACTGTGATTGCAGTCGGCATACTGCGCTTCAAAGTAAATGTAGGAGCCGCTTGGAACCGTGCTCTTAAACTTCACTTCCCAGTCGCCGTCCGCTTTTTTGTTGAAGCTCAATTTCGAGGTACAATCCTCTGTTTTTTCCTTGGTGGTCATACCATCCGAACCGTAGGCAGTGCTGTAGCGCACCGTGGCTTTCCAGCCGGTAATCTTTTTTCCTTCCACTACCTCCAGCCGCGCTTTGCGCAGCGGGTTATTCATAAAAGGCGTAATGAGCAGCGTATCGCTTTTGCCGATCACAAATTTACTCACCGTGCCGCTTGTGCCGGCGTTCACGAGGTAATTGTCCTTTGTCCACTTTACTTCAATATTGCCGTTCCAATAGCCGCAATCCAGGCAATCCAAGCCCATGCCGCCGTTTTGCCCGCTCTTATTGCCGGGCATTTTGACAATCTGCGCTGCCCATGTATGCGGCACATAGCCGATGTGCTCGCAATTGCCTCTCACACACTTGAGCGCATGTGCAGCTGCAGTGGTTTTGGCTTCGACCACATCATAGCCGGTTGCTCCGTAAAATTTATGGTCGTGCTTTTGCTCATAGGAAGCATACCCGCAAACCGTGCAGGTGCGCTTGAGCCAATCTATACCGTATTTATCGGTGCCGAAGAACTTGCCGGAGCTGAAAGAATGCGGCTTGATTTTTGCTTTTGTATTCTCTTCGCCGCAGCCGCAGCACACTTTCTTGTGCCCGGCGCTGTAGCGCTCGGTATATGTTTTGCCGTTTTTAAGCTCAATTTTGTTCCGGTAATTGCGCGGCGGGTTCTCCATAGAGCGGTTGGAATACTTCCAATAGTGGCGCGCATTTACCACAGCGGTTGCGCTTGTGACGCTATTCCCCTTGGAGTCCTTTACCACGCAGTACCAGCTCAAGCCGGAGCGGCAGGCATCCTCGGGGACCCAAAAGCGCAGGGTTTCGCTGTTGGCGCCGCTGACATAGTAGCTGCTGCTTTCCGCGTTTACGGACTTGGTACCCCCGACAGGCTTGTAATACCACCGGTAGGTCAATTTACCGATACCGCCGGCAACCACTGTGACTCGCTTTTGGTAAGTTTTCGGATTTTCGAGATCGCTGTCACCGGTCAGGCAATTCACATTTTTCGGCTGTGCAATGATGTACGCCGGTTTTCCTTTATTGAAAGCACAAACAGTGCAAATACCCTCTGCATTGAAGGAATGCGCCGCGGAGTTGGTGACATGCTTCGCAGCATTGCAGTACTTGCACTCTTTCCAGTGCTTGGTTTCATTGTTGCTCCAGCGCTTCTGCGCTACAGCACCTGTATGCACACTGCCCTGCCCGGAATGCACGGCAGCTAAGTGGTCTTGGAACTTTGCATCCGAAGCGCACCAGCCGGTGCCGCAATGGCAGCCTTCAAATTCCACTAAGGCTGCGCAACAATCCCGGCAACGGAAGTTGCCCTCATCCACACAGGTATCGCAAGGGTTAACATCGCAAAAGCAATCGCCGCAGTCTTCACAGAAATGCTCTTCATAATCGGGATCTTCCACACACATACCGGAGCTGCACTCGGAGGCACTCTCGCAGCAATCCAGACAATTGCCGCAGCTTTCGCACTGCTCTACGGCATCAAAGCAGGTGCCGCAATTCTCACAGAAATGCTCCTGATATTCCGAACTCTGCGGGCAAAACTCGCCGCAGTCGCAGCCCTCATCCTCTGCAATCGCGCGGCAGCAATCCATGCACAGGTTGCAGTCTGCACAAAACTCCAAATCCTCGGCAGCAATGTCGCACCTGCCGCATTCCTCACACTGTTGGTGGCAATCGACACAGTGGTGCTTACCGTTGGTACAAAACTCGGTCACGGACTGGCAGTCACCGCATTCTTTGCAGTGGCTGCGGTGCTCTTCCACACACTCCTCGCACATATTGCAATCATCGCAAACCTCGCCGCCGCAGCTTTCGCAGCGCAGGCAGGCTTCGCACAAATCTTCTTTATTGCCCACAAAGCAGGCTCCGCACTCGCGGCAGTGCTCATCTAAGTTATTCACACAGTCCGAGCACCAGTGGCACTCTTCGCAGTAACCGGCGGTTTCCGCAATGCAGCCGCCGCACTCATGGCAGTGGGTTTCCATAAAGCAGTCGTCATCCGTGCAATCAGAGGAACAGGCGCCGCATATGCCGCACATATACTGATCCCAATGGTAGTGACCGCATGCCCAGCAATTTTGCCCGTCCGCATAATCCGCATGTGCGCTCAGCGGAACACAGGCAAAGCTGCTTGCCGCAAACACGACTGCCAAAAGCAGGGAAAGCACTCTTTTTTTCATGTTTTTCTCCTTTCGCCGGTCTGCCGGCTCGGTATAGTAAAAAATGGAATAAAAATCGCTTTGTAAAAACAGGGATAACACAAAGCTTAGCGTTAACAACACTGCCGCTTGCGGCACTTTTAGGGCACCCTGTTGGGCATTATCAAAAAAAGCGGTTGTTAACAATCGCCTTTTCTGTCAACATCGCTCACCGTAATCTTGGCTTCCTTGGCTCTAAGCATCAGCTCAATTTTGTTTGCAAAGCCTGTCTTTTCGAGCATATTGCGGATGTGGAAATTCACCGTGTTGATGCTCATGCCGAGCGCCGCAGCAATTTCTTCATTCGTTAACCCTGCGGAAAGCTCGCGCAATACATCCCTTTCTCTGTCGGTAAGCTCGGCACTGGTTGTGTTGCCGAAGGGAATCGAAGGCGTTTCATCATCATAAGCGGTTTTGCCGTCCGCAATGCTGTCGAGCACTTCCAGAAGCGATTTTTTACTGAATTGCTTGTACCAAATCCCTTCAATGCCTGCCGCTTTTGCTTTTTTTATCCAAGCCGCCTCCGCGGTAGAGGTGACAATCAATATTTTTATTTCGGGGTGTAGAGCTTTGATTTGCTCTGCAGCACTTAACCCGTCAATCCCCTCGCGCATCATGACATCCATCACCATAATATCGGGGAGCGCATTGCCGCTGTGCGCTTTGCAGTATTCCAAAGCCTCGGCTGCGGAAATAAAGGTTTTCATGATTTTGTATCGCTGTGAAGTTTTGATATACATTTCAAAAAAGTCCCGCGATATTCTGTAATCATCGGTAATGGTTACTTTAATCATTGATTGTCTCCATTGCTTACTACTAAACTATACTTATTTAATTATATTATATCATATAGATAAGGTGCTGCCTATCCCGCAAATCAGTAATAGTAAAGCGGCGATTTTTTGTGCATTTCAAAGCAAGAATACTCGGATTGTTTGTTAATTTGAAACAAAAAAACGGAAATTCTCCTCGGTGAGAAGCTTTTCCGTTTTTACTATAAAAGTATATATTTTTTGTTTGAAATCAAAATTTCAAAATTAACACAAACCGCGGTCGGCTGTTAAGGAGCATTGTGACACCTTGTTTTTCGGCAGCTTTTTGCAGAGAAAGCAACCCGCCTTTGGGAACAACGGCACCTTTCGGCTCATTGCCGTTATTGCTGATCTCGCAAGTAAAACCGCTTTGACTGTTTTGCATATTCACCGTGAGAGCATCACCGCCGGCATGCTTGAGCGCATTTGCCGCACATTCTTTAATGGCGAGGGCAACAAGCTGCTGTGCTGTCGGCGGCACCGTTCCGTTTATTGTTACCCGCACACCGATGCTTTCGGCTAATTTGACGGCATACGCAATCATATCGGAATCGGCATTGTCAAGGTTTTCCGCTTCGCTTAAAAGCAGGGCATTGGTTCTTGCCGCCAGTTCATACATTCCCGCCACATCGGACAGAGAAGGATTGTCAAAATAATAGCGGCTTCTTAAAAGCAAATAGCCGACTTCATCATGCAGGGCAATGCGTGCTTTTAAGATTTCCTCATTCATCACCAGCTCGTTTTGTTCTTTTGTCATTAAGCGAATGCGCTTTTGAATATCCGTTAACTGCCGATGGTGCTCCTTCAAGCTGGAGGTAACGCGGTACCGGCTGCTGAAATCCGAGGCGGTAATCTGTGTGAAGTCTTTGCCGCCTAAACAAACCGAAGAACTTTCAAACAGCAAGGCGGTATTATCCTGCGCTACAACAAGGAGGTTCCCGCCTTGCTGCTCACCCAGAGCACAAATGCTTTGCCACCATTCATCCGTGCGGTATAAACCGCCTCCGGTCAGCTTTTGGCAGTATTCATTCATTTTTGCATTGGAGAGCACAACCTTTCCCTCACTGTCCCCAAAGCAGATGGCAACGGGAAGAAAATCAACACTTTCCTTGACGGAAGAGACCATCAAATGCTCTTTTTCATACTTACGGCAATCCAAAAACAGGCATAGCGCCACGGCTACAAGCAGCAAAAAAATGCCAAGAACCGCAAAAGTCGGCAACGCGTAAAAGCCGCTCACCAAAAGCGGATATGAGCGCGTTGTCCCCGTATATTGCGCAAGGTAGATGCCGTCAAAAAGCAACACAAAAAAGCAGAAATGGGCGGCAGCTGCTAAAGCGGCAACGAGAAGAAAGGCAGCTTTCCTTTTTTGCACCACCGCTTTCATCAGCACATAGAACTGCGCAATCACCGACAGTAAAACACCGGTGCATAAAAGGTCTTTGACGATTTGCCCGCCATTGAGTTGTAATACATCACGAAATGGTATCATAAAACACCGCCTTTGACAGTAATGTGCAAGGTACCGTTTTCACTCACACTCTCTACGGGCAATGCGCTTTCGGAAAAAGTCAGATTCTCCGTGCAATCGGCTTTAAGGCGCAAGCAGCCGCTAAAATACCGCACCTGCACGGCGGTGCATTTTGCAGTCAGCTCTTCAAGAATGATTTCAAAGCTTTCATACATCGAAAGGGCTGTGCTTTTTTGAATCAAGCCCTCTTCAAAGCTTTCCACTTTTGCTTCCACACCGAGGTATTGCAGGTACACGGCAGATTCTTTGATGGCTGCCTCCAGTTCCGAAAGATCTATCCACCCGTTTGTATCCTGCATGAGCATTAAATTGGAAGCGCGCTTTATATAAGCGTTAATCACACTGATCTTTGCAAATGTATCTCGAAATCCCGCCGCTTCGGGAGCAGTGCTCTCCAATAATTCTTCAATGCGCTTTTGTGCCGGATACATTTTTTCGGCAATCTCGGCATAAATACTGTTGCGCATTTTTACACCGGCAATTTCCCTGAGCAGTTCATTTTCTTTTTCAATGAGTTCATTTTCCAACGCCAGCGTTTCATTGGCATCGCGCAGCCTGTCATTCATGCGGTGGAGCTCACTCTCATCCTCCACCCAAAAGGCATAACCGCCTTTGATGGATTTGCCGATGAGCGTTCGGTCCTCATCCAGTTGCACGGGCGCTGCCTTTGCGCTTTCCAAAAACTGCTTTTGTGCATCTACCGCTTGCCGAGTATGGTAGACAGGGGTTAAAGCGGTATCGGTTATCACCGCCGGATAGTGCATGCTTCCAAAGAAACCGGGATAATTCCGATTGTGCGGGATTAGCCCCGTTTGGATGCAACATTCGTACACGGCAATCACGGAAAAAATCACCATTTCCGGCTCGTTAAACGGTGAACGAATCCCCTTGCCGAGAAGGGCGCTGATTCCCATCATTCCCAATGCAACACCAATAAAAACAGCAAACACAAACAAGGCGGGCGCGGCGGCACCCCGTGCATTCTGTTTGCGCATCGCTCTGATGAGTAAAAAAAGCCCCGCCAACACCAACACCGCGGCATACACAGCAAACAGATAATAAAAAACGCCGCGGCGATACTCTCGAATGATGTCGACCCAATATGCCGTTGAAGACACAAAGGCAAGGCGATGATAATCATTGGTTAAAAAGGCTATGCTAAACAGCAATGCCGGAATAAACATGAGGACTTCCGTTACCGATTTTACTTGCCCGCGCTTTCCAAAGCTTAGCCCTACCAAAAAGAATGACACGGCACCGAGCGACATGGGGATATAATACGAATACCAGATGTAGCGCTCCAGAACAGGGTTATCATATGTCACAACGCGGTACACAATACTCCTCAAAACAAGAAAGAGCAACATCAGTGCACCGGTGAAGAGCATATAGCTTCGCGGTTTGGATGGCAACAGCCGCCGGGTAAGCGAAATCATCCACAAAAGTATCAATACCACATAAATCGTAAAATTCAGGCAGAATAAAACGGTGTCCAAAAACGGCTCACCGCTTTTTCCGAACACATGGCAAGCACCCGCCGCCAAAATGCCGACAAGGTAAATGACATAGTATTTATTGAGCATACTATGTTTCTTCATAAAGCGCCTCCTGTTATCCCTGTGCGTTTATTATACCTTATTTCATAGAAAGGTGCAAATCCCTGCTGCAGAACAAAAGCCCTTTGATGCGCAATGCAGGCGGCGGCTTTGAACACAGTGCAGGGATATGCCCGTTATAACGCAGTCAAGGCTGTCTCAACCGAGAAGGTTGAGACAGCCTTGAACAATTGAATATTATTTAGCGTTTCTTTCCGAAGAAACCGCTCTTTTTGCCGGCATCGGGTGTGCCGAAGCTTGCCGCTAACTGCGAGAGCAGGTCCTTTTGCTGCGCGGTCAGGTTCTTGGGCACATTCACCTTAATTCTGACCAGCTGGTCTCCCTTGCCTCTCTCGTAGGGGCGAGGAATACCTTTGCCTCCGAGTTTCAGGATATCTCCCGACTGTGTGCCGGGCTTAATATCCAGCTGCACCTTGCCGTCCAAAGTCGGAACAGTGACAGTGGCGCCCAGTGCAGCCTGTGCAATGTTAACTTCCTGCTCATACCACACATTAAAACCGTCTCTTTCAAAGAACGGGTGCGGTCTGACACGAATAAGTATCTTTAAGTCCCCTGCTCTGCCGCCGTTAATACCGGCATTACCCATACCTCTGACCGGCAAAATTTGCCCATCATCAATTCCGGCAGGGACTTTGACCTCAATGGTCTTTCTCTTCTTCACCCTGCCCTGTCCGCTACAGGTTTTGCAAGGATTCTTATTGATTTTGCCCTTACCGCCGCACTTAGAGCAAGGCCGCTGCGAGCTCATCACGCCAAAAGCTGTGCGCTGCTGCACACTGACATAGCCTTTGCCGCCGCATTCCGAGCAGGTTTCGGGTGTAGACCCTTTTGCCGCACCGGAACCGCCGCAGTCGGGGCAGGTTTCAATATGGTCTAATTCCACGCGCTTGGTTGCGCCTTTTGCCGCTTCCTCAAAAGAAATCACAAGGGTGACACTGATGTCGTCCCCCGGGCGGGGTGCGTTCGGATTGCGGCGCGCACCGCCGCCTCCGCCGAAGCCGCCGAAGAAGGAACCGAAAATATCACCAAGGTCAATATCACCGAAATCAAAACCACCGGCACCGTTAAACGGATTGCCGCCGCCTGCACCGAAATTCGGGTCAACGCCGGCATGCCCGAACTGGTCATACCGTGCTTTTTTCTCGCTGTCGGAAAGCACCTCATATGCTTCGTTGACTTCCTGGAATTTTTCCTTTGCGGATGCATCGTCCGGGTGCAAATCGGGGTGGTATTCCTTCGCTTTCTTGCGGAAGGCTTTTTTTATCTCATCCTCGCTTGCGCCTTTACTGACGCCCAAGACTTCGTAATAATCTCTTTTCTCTGCCATTGTATACTCCAATGCGCTAATGCTTCTGCAGGAAGCATTAGCGCTATGCTTGATAAGTTATTCGCAATTGCGAATCGTTGTCAGCAAGCTGACAGTTGTTCACCGCGTGCAGTTGCTTTTACGGGAACTGCGGTAGAACATAACAGCTGCATGTGCAACCGCATAAGCCAAAGGCTTATTCGTCGGTTACATCGCGGAAATCCGCATCATAGGTGCCGTCAGGATTCGGACCTGCCTGAGCGCCTGCATCCGCACCGGGTTGTGCACCGGGTTGTGCACCGGGTTGTGCACCCTGCGGGTTTGCTGCCTGATACAGCTTTTGCGAAACCTCATAGAACTTCTGAGTCAAGGTCTCCTGTGCGGACTTAATCGCTGCGCTGTCATCACCTTTAAGCGCTTCATTGAGGGCATTCAATTTGCTCTCCAAGTCGGACTTATCGGCTGCATCAAACTTGTCGCCGGACTCGCTTAACAGCTTCTCGCACTCATAGACCATTTGGTCAGCCTGGTTGCGGGTATCCACATCTTCTTTTCTCTTCTTATCCTCAGCGGCAAACTGCTCTGCTTCGCGCACTGCTTTATCAATATCTTCTTTGCTCATATTGGTGGAAGCAGTGATGCTGATTTGCTGCTCTTTGCCGGTGCCGAGGTCCTTAGCGGATACGTGCACAATACCGTTGGCATCAATATCAAAGGTCACTTCAATCTGCGGCACACCGCGGCGCGCGGGAAGGATGCCGTCAAGATGGAACATACCGAGTGTTTTGTTATCTCTTGCAAACTCTCTTTCGCCCTGCAGCACATGAACTTCTACGGAAGTCTGGTTGTCTGCCGCGGTTGAGAAGATTTGGCTCTTCTTGGTGGGAATTGTGGTGTTTCTGTCAATAATCTTGGTGCTCACGCCGCCCATGGTTTCAATACCGAGTGAAAGCGGTGTGACATCAAGAAGCAGCAAACCTTCCACATCGTTGTTGAGAACGCCTGCCTGAATCGCAGCACCGACTGCCACGCACTCATCGGGATTGATGCCCTTGAAAGGCTCTTTGCCGGTGAATTTCTTAATCGCTTCCTGCACGGCGGGGATTCTCGAAGAACCGCCGACCATTAATACCTTATCAATATCATTGACACTCAGTTCACTGTCTGCCAACGCTTTTCTGACAGGGTCCATGGTCTTTTCCACAAGGTCTGCGGTCATCTCATTGAACTTAGCTCTGGTAAGGGTTAAATCCAAATGCTTGGGGCCATCAGCACCCTGAGTGATGAAGGGCAGATTGATGTTGGCTGTGGTGGTGCCGGAAAGGTCGATTTTTGCCTTTTCCGCGGCATCCTTTAAGCGCTGCATTGCCATTCTGTCTGTAGAAAGGTCAATGCCCTGCTCTTTCTTAAACTCGGCAACGAGCCAATCAATAATCTTGTTGTCAAAATCGTCACCGCCGAGCATGGTGTTACCGTTGGTTGCAAGCACTTCCTGCACACCATCACCCATTTCGATGATGGATACATCAAAGGTGCCGCCGCCGAGGTCATATACCATAATCTTTTGGTCCTGCTCCTTATCAATACCGTAAGCCAAAGCAGCTGCTGTCGGCTCGTTGATAATTCTCTTGACATCTAAGCCTGCAATTTTGCCTGCATCCTTGGTTGCCTGGCGCTGTGAATCGGAGAAGTATGCGGGGACGGTGATGACCGCTTCCGTTACCTTTTCACCGAGATAGCTTTCGGCATCCGCCTTTAACTTCTGCAAAATCATTGCGGAAATTTCTTGCGGGGTGTAGGCTTTGCCGCCGATGGTGACTTTGTAATCAGAGCCCATGTGCCTCTTGATAGAGGAAACGGTGCCCTCGGGATTGGTGACTGCCTGGCGCTTGGCAATGTTGCCCACCAGGCGCTCGCCATCTTTCTTGAAACCTACTACGGAAGGAGTGGTTCTTGCGCCTTCCGCATTTGCAATTACGGTGGGCTCGCCGCCCTCAATAACTGCTACACATGAATTTGTTGTACCTAAGTCGATACCAATAATTTTTGCCATAATTCATTCCTCCGAATCTATGTTAAGATATTTTTTACTGTTTTTATTGTGCCGCTTGCGGCACATTTGGTTTGCAACACATCGTGCTGCCACCTGTCATTGAGCATTCTTAATTTGCAACTTTTACTGCCGCATGGCGGATGACTTTATCGCCGAGCTTGTAGCCTTTTTGGAACACTTCCACAATTTCGCCTTCGCCCTTTTCCTCATCCTCTATGTGCATGACTGCCATGTGCAGCTCCGGGTCAAAGCTATCGCCGGCTTCGCCGAAGGGCTCAGCGCCGAGGCTTTGCATTTTATCTAAGAATTGAGTGAATATCATCTCAATACCTTTTTTGTAATCTTCCAATTCCCCGTTAGCATCCTTGGCTCGCTCAAAATTGTCCGCCACCTCTAAGAACTTTTCCAAAACGCTGATTTTGGCGTTCACATAAGTCTCTTCCTTCTCCTTGGCGGTGCGCTTTCGGTAGTTATCATACTCTGCTGCCAAACGCAGGAGCTTTTCATCCTTTTGCTTGAGCTGCTCGCACAGCCTTGTTTCCACATCGCTAACCTGTTCGGGTTCTTCGACCTCTTCCGCCTGCTCTTGTGCGGCAGCCTTGGTCTCTTCCTTCTCAACCTTTTCGGGTTTCGGTTTGTTCTCTTTCTTTGCCATCGTTTTCTCCTATTCTTCATCCTCACCCAAATGCTCTGCCAGTAACCTGCCTACCATATCGGTCAGGTACTGCACATCGGGGATAAGTTTTGCATAGTCAATTCTGGTCGGTCCTATGATGCCGATGGTTCCCATCGCATTATTGCCAAAGGCGTAGCGCGAAAGAATCATGCTGGAATCGCCCAGCTCATCAAAAACATTTTCGCTGCCGATGAGAATGCTCATGCGGCTGTTCTCCTTCGTTTCATTAAAAGAAACCAGGCGGGAAAGCTGCTCTCTTTGCTGCAGAAAGCCGATGAGCTCGGATATGTCGCCATAAGCATCTTTGTAGGCTAAAAGGTTGCTTTCACCTTCCACAAAGGTTTTGCTCTCGCCCGCTTCCTTTCCCAGCTCATACAGTGCCGAGAGCAGCGGTTTAATCGCATAATCCTCCGTGCCGAGCGCCGCAATAATGTCGGCTAACATCTCTTCACTCAGTTCACCGACACGCGCACTCACAAAGTAAGTGTCCACAATTTTCTGAAAGCGGTCTTTGAGTGATTCATCAATATCAATATCAATCCGGCACACACAGTTTTTGATGATGCCGCTTGAGGTTAAGAGCACCAGTATAGCGGTTTTGCTGCTTGCCGGGATAAGCTCAACTTTGCTGATTTTTGCCGCCTTGGCATCGGGAGTGGTAATCAAAGTGGCACAGTTGGTCAGCCTTGCCAAAATGCCGCCCGCATTCTCTAAAATCTTTTCGGGGGTTTTGGCGCCTTCTCGCAACATTGCCTCTAACTTGGCACACTCCATATCGCCCAAGGGGCTGGTGTTCATCAAAAAATCAATATAGTAGCGGTAGCCTGCCGTGGTGGGAATTCTGCCCGAGGAGGCATGGTTCTTTTCCAAGTACCCCAGCTCGCACAGCTCACTCATTTCATTACGAATTGTGGCGGAAGAATAGCCGAGCTTTTCGCTCAATGCCTTGGAACCGACCGGCTCCCCCGTAGGGATATAATGTTCCACTACGTTTGCAAGGATTTTCTCTTTTCTTGCCGAAAGCTTCATTTTCTTTCCCCATCATGCACAATTGACAGCTTTTATGCTACTCCACTATAATGCGGAACACTTTGACAACACAGTGGACTTAGCACTCTTTTCTCATCTCTGTTAGCACTCTTTACCTTTGAGTGCTAATCATCGTGTACCACTATACTCCTTAGCCGCAGAAAAGTCAATAAATAAAGTGTGAACAAATTGTAAATTCGGTGCCGAAAGCAGTAGAAAACAGAAAGCAAGAGTGTTTGCATTCCTCATTAGTATATGTTATTATAATTATTATAAACCATTCCAAACTGCAGGAGCCGACCATGAAGATTAAAGATATTATTGCTCAAAAACCTGTCACCATTTCCTTAGAAGTGTTCCCGCCGAAGCAGTGGGATAAGCTCTCCGAAAGCAAAAAAACCGTGGAGGAGCTGCTCACCTTTTCGCCGGATTTTATCTCCGTGACCTATGGTGCCGCCGGCACGACCAGCGGCTATACTGCAGAGATTGCCGAGGACATTTTGCGCTGCGGCGGAGTGCCGCTCTCGCACTTAACCTGTGTGAACTCTACCAAAGAAAAGGTGCGCGCAGTGATTGCCGACTTAAAAGCTAACGGCATTGAGAACATTTTGGCGCTACGCGGAGATATCCCCAAGGATGCGGTCGGCAGCCCTGTAGGGGCATTCCACTATGCAAGCGAACTGATTGAACTGATAAAAAGTGAGGGTGAGTTTTGCATCGGTGCTGCCTGCTACCCGGAAAAACACCCGGAAAGTGCCGATGTTGAAAGTGATATCGCCAAACTCAAAATTAAAGCAGATGCCGGCGCCGACTTTTTGACCACGCAGATGTTTTTTGATAACAACCTGCTGTTTGCTTTTCAAGATAAGTGCGAAAAAGCAGGTATCCATATTCCGATTATTGCAGGCATTATGCCCATTACCGCCGTTTCCCAAATCGGCAGAAGTGTTTCTCTCTCCGGCTGCACCATTCCCAAACCCTTTGCGGATTTGGCGGCAAGTTATGCCGCTTCCCCCGAGGATATGCGCCGCGCCGGGATTGACTATGCGATTACTCAAATTCGCGGTTTGCTGGAAAGCGGGCAGAAAAACATTCATATTTATACGATGAACAAACCGCAAATCACCCGCGAAGTGTTGAAAGGCATTGAGGATTTACTGTAGAGAATGATTGAAAGAAAAGAAGTCTTAAAATATATGCGCACCGCTTCCGCTGTAGAAGATGCCGCTCTTTTGGCACTCATCGACAGCTGCACCGCAGCCGCCTATGCCACGATTACTCCCAAAACCATTTATGAAGTTTTGGACTGTGAAGCGGACAGCAGCGGCGTTACCATTGCTTCGGTACGTTTTGAAAGCCGCCGCCTTGCCCAAAACCTGCAGGGCTGCCAAAAGGTTGTTGCCTTTGCCGCCACGCTCGGCATACAGGCAGACAGGCTCTTGCGCTGCGCCAAATCGGAAGGGACGGCACAGCTGATGGTCTGCCAAGCGGTATTGGCTGCTATGATAGAAGAAGTGTGCGACAATTTAGAAGCGCAAATCAAAGCCGAACACCATTGCAAGCTGCGCAGGCGCTATTCACCCGGGTACTTTGATTTGGCGCTTGAAAGCCAAAAAGACTTTTTCTCATTAATGGATATTACGAAACGAATCGGCGTAACACTCAGCGATACAATGCTGATGATTCCTTCCAAAAGTGTTACTGCCTTTATAGGGGTAGAAGATGAAGATTAAATTTTTTGACGGCGGCATGGGTTCGCTGTTGCAAGCAAACGGATTAAAGCGCGGCGAAGCGCCGGACAGGTGGAACCTCACTCATCCGGAGCAGGTGCTTGCGGTTCACAACGCATATGCCGCTGCAGGAAGCGACTACATTACCACCAATACCTTTGGTGCCAACCGCCTGCGCTTTGAAAACTTTGAAGCGATTGTTAAAGCAGGTGTTGAGCTTGCCGCGCAAACAGGCAAAAAAGTGGCGCTGGACTTAGGACCCACCGGAAAACTCCTCAAACCGATGGGTGATTTGGATTTTGAAGAGGCAGTCGGCATTTACCGCGAAGTCATTGAAGCCGGCAAAGAGGGTGCCGATGCCATTCTGATTGAAACCGTTTCCGACACCTATGAAATGAAGGCAGCGCTACTGGCGGCAAAGGAAAGCTGTGATTTACCGATATTCGCCTCCTTTATTTTTGATGAAAGCGGCAGGCTGTTAACCGGTGCGGATGTCAAAACCGCCGCCGTGCTTGCCGAGAGCCTCGGTGCAGATGTCATCGGCGTGAACTGCGGCTTCGGTCCCAAGCAGTTCCTCCGCCTTGTCAAAGAACTGCGGCAGTATGCTTCCTTACCGATTTTAGCCCAGCCCAATGCCGGGTTGCCGCAAAGTGTCAACGGCAAAACCGTGTATAATTTAAGCGTGGAGGAATATGCCGACGCCATGCGGGAAATCGCCTCACTCGGTGTCAGCTACCTCGGTGGCTGCTGCGGCACCACGCCCGCGCACATCGCCGCCATGACAAGCGCTTGTGCGGACATTCCGGCAGTGGAAAATGATGTGAAATCGTTCAGCTTCGTTTCCTCTTATTCCACCACCGTAGAATTGGGCAAAGCGCCGATTGTAATCGGCGAGCGCATCAATCCTACCGGCAAAAAACGCTTTAAACAAGCACTGCTTGAAAACGATATCAGCTACATCATTAACGAAGCCACCGCGCAGGTTGCCGCCGGTGCCGCCGTGCTTGATGTCAATACCGGACTGCCCGGCATTGATGAAGCGGCAGTGCTCACCGAAGCGGTCACAGCCGTGCAGGGTGTTGTCAACGCCCCGCTGCAAATTGATACTGCGCATACACGCGCATTGGAAAGCGCTATGCGCCGCTACAACGGCAAGGCGCTGCTCAATTCCGTGAACGGTAAACAAAGCAGTATGGATGCAGTATTTCCGATTGCAAAAAAATATGGGGCTGTCTGCGTTTGCCTGCTATTGGATGAAAGCGGTATTCCCGCCACAGCTACCGGCAGAATGGAAATTGCGCACAAGCTCATTGCCGCTGCGCAACAGTACGGCATCGACACCAAGGATTTGATTTTTGACCCGCTGGCAATGACCATCAGCACCGATTCAAACAACGCCCTGATTACCCTTGAAACCCTGCGCCTGTTGCGCGCAGAAGGGCTGCACACCGTGCTGGGGGTATCGAATATCTCCTTCGGGCTTCCCAACAGAGAAGCCATCAACACTGCCTTTTTCACCCTGGCAATGCAGGCAGGCTTGAGCGCCGGCATCATTAACCCGCTCTCCAAGCCGATGATGAACGCCTACTATGCCTACAATGCTCTTGCAGGGCTTGACGAAGGCTGTGCGGCATACATCGCCGGTGCACAGGACACCTCCCCCACTGTCAGCAAAGCGCAAGGAGATTTAAAAAACAGCATTTTGCAAGGTCTCTCCAAAGAAGCGTTAGAGCAATGCAAAGCCCTTTTAAAAGAAATGGATGCACTGAGCATTATCAGCGAATACATCGTGCCCGCACTCGATGAAGCGGGAAAGCGCTTTGAGAAAAAAGAACTGTTTTTACCGCAGCTTTTAATGAGCGCGGATGCAGCAAAGCTTGCCTTTGATGAAATTAAAGCAGATATGCTCTCCAAAGGGCAGCAAAAAGAACCTTCCGGCGGCACTATTGTGATTGCCACCGTAGAGGGCGATATCCATGATATCGGCAAAAACATAGTCAAAGTGCTCTTGGAAAACTACGGTTTTGATGTGGTTGACCTCGGCAAGGATGTTAAGTGCGAAGCAGTGGTCGAAAAGGTGAAAGAAATCGGCGCAAGGCTTGTCGGACTGAGCGCACTGATGACCACCACTGTGCCGAGTATGGAAAAAACAATCAAACTCCTGCACGCCCAAACCCCTGCCAAAGTGATGGTGGGCGGTGCCGTGCTTACCCCGGAATACGCGCGCCAAATCGGTGCGGACTACTACGCAAAAGATGCAATGGAAGGGGTTCATATTGCCAAAGAATTTTTCGGCTAAAACGAGACAACTGAGGGTTTTGCAATGCAAAATCCTCAGTTGTCAGTTTACGGTTTTCAGACTTCAGTTTTCAGTTTCACCCATCCTTATTCATGGAGGTATTTATGATTAAAATATGTTTTGTCTGTCTCGGAAACATTTGCCGCTCACCGATGGCGGAATTTGTGTTTAAAGACATGGTAAAAAGCGCAGGCTGCGACAAGGATTTTTATGTTGTTTCCAAAGCCACCCACAGCGACAACATTTGGAACGGCTCGGGTGCACCGATTTACCCTCAGGCACAGCAGTGCCTGACTGCCCACGGCATTCCCTTTGATAGTAGTAAAGAAGCCACTCTGCTCAAAAGCAGCGATTATGAAGCGTTTGATTACTTTGTAGGGATGGACAACGATAATCTTTACTATATGCGCAAAAAGCTGGGTGGTGACCCCCGGCACAAAATCCACGCGCTGATGGAGTATACCCCGCAGGGCGGCGAGGTTGCCGACCCGTGGTACACGCGCAATTTTGAAAAAGCTTTTGCCGATATTCAAAGCGGCTGCGCGGGATTACTTACCTACTTGAGAAACAACTAAGGATTTTGCGATGCAAAATCCTTAGTTGTCTGTTTACAGTTTTCAGAGTTCAGTTTTCAGCTTCACCCGCTGCACGCTATGTGCGCACCGCCCTATATGGGTCGGTTCATAAAAACGCAAGGCATAGCCTCGCGACTGAACACTACACACGGAACACTCAAATAAGGAGCCGCAAGTGCTCCCCAAATCCTTATTTGGGCTCTTTTCCTAAAACCGTGAAAATGATGGTTTTAAGTAAAAAGTTTATTTTCCCTATGGGGGTTGACATTGAGCCTCTGTTGCCGTGATTGTGTCAAATAAAGGGACAGAAACGCCGATTCCGGCTTGATTTGCCCTGCAAAAAAGCATATCACGGCAACTTCTCAATATAAACCCCGCTTCTGAAAAATGAACTTTTCACGGAAATAAGAAAAGAGACCTTATTTGTCGATACTTGCATTCATTCACTATATATGTTATATTTAAGTTTGGATATAAAATATTAAAAAAAGAGGTGAGAAGATGCAAATAGTATTCCTGCTGCCGGTTGCCTTTTTCGGCTTTATTCTGCAAGCGGCATTTATCATGAGTGAAAAGATGGAGCAATACAAAAAAGCGGTTGTGCTCAAAGGGCTTGCTTCACTGGTGTTTGTAGGCATCGGCATACTCGGTGCGCTGCTTGCAAACTCTGTTGTTGCCATAGGCGCCCTCAACGCCGCTCACACCAACGGCATTGCGGCAATGCTGATTGCGATTGGCTTGTTCTTCGGGCTTGTCGGGGATGTTTGCCTGAATTTAAGGCTCGTTTTCCAAAACGGCAAAAAGGTATTTTTGGCAGGTATTGCCGCCTTCTTAATCGGTCATCTTCTCTACCTTGCCGCCATTATCCTGCAAATGGATAACCTCTATGCGCTGCTCATCGGCGTCGGTGCCGGTATTGCCTGCGCAGCAGGGCTGCTGGTGTGGATTTTCAAAAACATTACTGCCGAAAAAGTATTTAAGATTTTCGGTATCTTCTATGTCGGTGCCGTGGTGGTCATGACAGCGGTAGCAGCGGCGAAACTGATTACCGATTTCAGCTACGGTGCGCTGCTCTTCTTCATCGGCGCAGTGCTCTTTACCGCCAGTGATGTGGTGCTGATTTTCAACATGTTCTCCGAGCACAAAAAAGCTTGGATGCGCCCGACCAACCTCTCGCTTTACTATCTCGGACAAATGCTCATAGCCGCAAGTTTATTTGTTGCATAAGTATATAATGATAAAAGCAGCCCGTAGGCATCAGCCTTATGGGCTGCTTTTTTCTGCCGCTTTTCATTTTTTTTGCAAACCCGAATACAGGAAGGCAGCGCCACGGTTTTCGACGCAAACAGTTTTTCCTTTCCTTAGCTTTTGTCTTAATAACCCCTCACAGTCAAAGAAAGCACGCTATCGCATGCGCAGTTCCACACTGAATCATTGTTTCTCATTGGTTCGCCGCTTATCCATATAAAAAACAGCCCCTGCCGCAAGGACAGGGGCTGTTCCGTTAATCATTTATCTGTCGATAATTTTTGCTTGGATATAATCTTTGACTTCTTGTCTTTCAGTGGGAGATTGCATAATCTTGTCTGCAATGAAATCTACACTGCGGCTTGCATACATAGCATCATACACCGTAAAGGTTTCACCGGCAAATTGGTAAATAATATACGGTCTTGCCAAATAGTTGTAGCCCCAATTGTCTTGATTCAAATTGAGCACTACATTGAAGGTTCTCACTTCACCCTGCTCGGTGGTATGCTTGGTAAATCTACCGTCTTTGACAGAAATGTCATACACATTTGCTCCGCCGATGACAAACTTCTTAATATCCTTCAAGAAATCTTCTCTGGTGTAAACATAACCGAAGTCGACAATCTCTGCACCCTTGGGGATGAGCATGGATGCACTGAAGCGCAGCGCCTGTGTATCCATCGGTGCCTTCGGGTCGATTCTCAGGGAAGCGCCGCGGTTAATGTAGTTGTAACCATCGTCAACACTATTGTAGGTATTGAAAGTAGCGGTGGGAATATCCACAGTGTCGGCTTCAAGTTCTTCCGGTGTGCAGTAGTCGCCCATGGTTTTCTCGCCTTGTGCATTAATCACACAGGTAGCGCATTTTCCGCAGCCGCTACGAGAGCATTCGTAGTAAATCATGCCGTCCTTACCATCTTCGGGTGCGATGGTTTTTTCTACCATGTCGTGCCCTAAGCTGTCAACCGGATCAAACTCTTCTTCACCGCAGATGAAGCAGTAGTGCATATTGTTTCCTGCTTCTTCACAGGTAGGCTCTTGGTTGGGTTCCCACTCTGACCAGGAATGACCGAAAGCGGGTAAAGTCTGAGTTATAACCTGCTTACAGCGAGAACAGGTGCTGAATTTCTCACCATCCTCTGTACAGGTAGCATAGCTTCTGGTGGTCCAGGTCTTAAAGTTGTGCCCTAAAGGCTCGATTTCTTCGGAACGAGTACCGCCGCAGCGAGAACAGGTGTAGACCTTTTCACCGGCTTCTACGCAACCGGCTGCTTTTTTCACATTGCCGTTGTTCCAAATGTGCTCAAGTGCACCGGTGTAGTTGTCTTTGTAAGTTGCATCGCAGTTTTGGCAGGTATACAGTGTGTAACCCTGCTGCTCGCATGTGGGAGCTACCACTTGGCTGACATAGCTGTGACCCTTGGCTTCAAGCTCTGTTGTATATGTATGGTCACAACGGATGCAGGAATAGGTCACAGTGCCCTTTTCGGTACAAGTGGGTTCTTTGGTGACTGCATAGGTGTAGGAATGCCCTAATGCCGAGCCTTCATCCGTAACAGTTTTTTCTACACCGCAGGTGCAGACCGCTGTCTTGGTACCATCTTTAGTACAGGTTGCATTCTTATCCGAAGTGTAGGTTAAGAATTGGTGTGCTTCCTGCTTGAAGTTCGGTCTGAAAGTGGTGTCCTTGGTTAAGCGCAAATCATTCGGGGTCCAACCCAAGAAAGTATAGTGGTTGGAACGGTCGCTCGCCTTTTGTAAATCAGCAGGCTTCGGAATGGTCTGACCTGATTTCAACTCTCCGGAGCTGATAACAGCACCGGCTTCATCCAAAAATTCATATGTATAGGTCGCATTCACAAGTGTAATTGTCACACTCTCGGAAAGGACATCATACTGCGCATTAATTTTCACCGTTGAATTCGAACCGTCTGCCGAATTGGCTTCGGGACCGATTGTCAAAACGCCATCCGTAATCTGTACACCGGTATGGAAAGTTTCAAAAGAAAGGCTTGGGTCCTCATACCAACGCGTGCCGTATTGGTCAACCAGCTCGGCAGCAACGCCGCAGGAGAATACCGGATCACCGGTACGCGGAATAGTAACAGTTGCAGGCGGCTTCTGGGTGAAGGAGCACTGACTGATAGCCGGATAATTGCTTCCCGCAACACTGACTTCCATTGTCTTGCGCTCATGGGCAAACAGGTTACCGCCTTCTAATGTGCGGTTGCTTGTGTCATTAATTACATAGATGCCGTTTACGATAAGCTTAAACTTACCTTCCCATTTTCTCCAACCACCGGCATCAAAGTGAATCATCAAAGATACTTTAGTGGGGAACTTGTTAGTGGTCGCACTGTAAGTATAAGTGGTTTTACTTTGGATATAGCCATAATCCAATTCAGTCGTGTAAAGCTGTTCCTCGCCTCCCGTGCCGTTGTTCGGCTTACCGTAAAGGGTAATCACCGGGTGCTCATTATCGTTACAATCGGCTTCATTTTCGGTAATGAGCTGGAACTCGTAGGTATAAGTAGTTCTGGTTGCCGCATTGGCAGCCGGAGCAGCAAATACCCAGCATGAAAGAAGCATCACAGCACAAAGAAACACGCTGATGCTTTTTTTCAATAAAGAATGGTTCATACAATTACCTCCTAATAGAGTTACTAAAATAACTATTAGTTTATTTCGCATACACACATATATTTTATTATAATTAGCAAGAAAATTCCATCGTAATTCTGATAAAATTTTAGGTGATTTTATGTACAAAATGTATAAATATTGTTAAAAAATACCACGAATAATCATAAATAATTAATAAACTTAGTTAATTTATAGTTATATTTTATCACTTTTATGAACCGCTCTTTTCCATTGGCATGCATTCCCTTTGTGCGCAAAAAAGCTCCGCTTCGGCACATCCTCAATAGAGGATGCCCCCTTCTGCGGAGCTTTCATTGATAAAAAATTATTCTTGGTTTTTATGAATGTTATTAATATCCTCCGTAGTGCCGCCGCCGACATCATCTTCCGCGCGGAATTCGCCCTTCTCCGCCAAGCGCAGGAAAGCATCAACCACATCTTCCGTCAGCTGTGTGCCGGAAGCGTCCCGAATAATGTTCACGGCTTTTTCATAGTTCATGCGCTTTCTGTAGGGGCGGTCCGAATACATGGCATCAAAGGTGTCGGCAACCGCAATAATCTGCGCCACGCGCGGAATTTCTTCCCCTTTAAGCCCGTTCGGATAGCCTTTTCCATCCGGTCGCTCATGGTGCGCTTCGGCACCGACAACGATTTCCGGCATCAGGCTGATGCTTTGCAGCACATCATGGCCGCGCACCGTGTGAGATTTAATGAGATCAAACTCTTCATCCGTCAATTTTCCGGGTTTATTGAGCACCTGGTCGGGAATGCTCACCTTGCCGATATCATGCATCAAAGCAATATTATAGTACTGCTCAACCGTATCCTCATCATAACCCAGCTCTTTGGCGAGCATCGCCGTGTATTTTGCCACGCGCGCGGAATGACCTTGGGTGTATGAATCCTTCATATCGATAACCTTTGCGAAGGATTCGATAATCTCTCTGATAAGCTGCTTGTCGCGCTGCTGCTGCTCGCGCAGTCTGTCAAGCTCCTCAGCTTTGTGCTGGTCAATCTGCATCTTTGAGCCGACCACAACACATGCTACTAAGAACACAAGAGAAATTGCGACAATCAACAGCACATAGTTGCGCGTATAGTGGACAATTTCATCCATAGAAATGTCTGCGCCGGCATAAGCAACGCATTCGCCTTTGGAGTTATAAATCGGTTCATACTTTGTCAGCAGCCAACCGAACGAATCGTTGCTCTCAATAATGTCAATCGGCTTGCCAGCCAAAAGGTTGGGCAGCAGCGGCATAAACGATTCATCAAACTCCTGCACATCGCCGAGATTGCCCGGTTCTTCAGGGTCTGTATCAAACACAACGTAACAGCCGTCTTTTTTAATTTGGTAAATATATAAATATTTTAAATGGGGTGTGTTATTCAGTATGTCCTTCAGTCTTTCAAATGTTTGAGCGTAGGCGGCATCTTTGCCGTTTTCAAGCCATCCGTCCACAAGCGCGGGGTCGATATCCTGTGCTGCCAATTTGGCAGCGCCGATAACGGTTTCTTCGCGGTCTTTGCGAATCTGCGAGCTCAAAACGCTCACACCGGTCACGGTGATTGCAGTCGCCATCACCACGGCAAGTGTCACCCAAATAATCAATAGGCGCCGATGCCCTCCGCGGCGTTTTTTTCCTTTTTCCATTGACTTGTCTCCATAAATTATCATATTATTATTTATATTATAGAACATTTTTCCCCCGCCGTCAATGCATAAACCGACATGCTTATCCCTGCACCGGTTCAACGGTGCTTTCAGCACAGTTTTACTGTGGGGCGCATTGACCTTGACAAAGTGACCGGCGTGGAATGGGATTTAAGAGTAAAGCACAGAACCTTTACAGTTAAAAACGCTGCTTGTGAACTATCACAAACAGCGCTTTTTGATTCTATTCTTTGTTTTCGCTTTTTAATCGGCTTCTTCCGACTTTTCCACACTGAAGCCTTTCTTAATTAAGAAAAACAGCGGAATGAAAACGAAAACGGAAACGATGGCGGCATAGAGAAACATGCTCTTTGAGGGCACCACGGTGCTGATACCGAACTCATTTTGATAGGTGATATTGGAATTGCGGCAAGCCAAATCGCCGAGGTACGGACCGACCACCATCGGTATCATAACCACAAATATCATTCTCACACCCTGGAACAAGCCCGCCTTCCCTTTCGGGATGAAATCTTTAATGGATGCATTAAACTGTATGGTTAAAATGAGGTAACCCAAAACAGCAGGCGCAATCCCGATGAGAAGAATATGAATATCTGTAGAGGTGGACACAACAAATAAGCCGATGCAGGAAAGAATGGCTGCACAGATAATGCAAAGAGACTTATTGCGCTTGGAAAGTTTAATGAGCACAATAACACCTGCCAAAAGCAAAACGGCAACAATCGCTGCGGTGATGATAACACTTGTCGAAATCATTTCTTTGCCGCCGTTTTCAGGAATAATCACATACTGTAAATAAACCAAAAGATAGGGGAAGAAAACCTGAAACGCAATCGTTGTGAAACCGATGCAAAGGAAAGTCAGGTAAAGGCGCGCGTTTTCTTTGATAGAAGAAATGCGAAAGCCATAGAACAGGTCTGCCCAATAACCGGAAGAATCGGCAGTTTTTTGCACCCGCACTTCGGGCTCTTTAATCAAAAACAACCCTGCAATACCGCAGATGGAAACGACAACGCCGACAATGATAAAAAAGTTCACATAGCTGACTGCACCCGACTGCGCAAAACTGCCAACGCCCATCACGACACCGGCAGAGAGAAAAGTAATGACAGTTAAAACGGTTTCCAACAGCGGTCTTACCTTCGGGGTTGTAATATCCGTCACCCACGCGTTGAACGCCGCATCATTACTCATGGAGCCCATAATTGTCATAATGATATCCATAATAATGACCGCCCAAACAGTGGTTGCCAAAATTTTTACATTGTCCGACAAGTGGAACAGCGCCGCAACATTCTCTTTTGTAATAAAGCCGAACATTGCCGTGATAATACCCCAGATGATATAGCCGACAGCAATGAATGTTTTGCGGTTTCTGAGCTTGTCGCTCAATGTCCCCATCAAAAAGGTAGTCAGCACCGCCGCAATAGCGGAAAGCGCCACCATGCGGCTGATTGCCGTGGTAGGTGCCATCACGCCTGCCTGCACTGCCTGCGATGTGTTTGCATAGACGGAATTATACATAAAGGTGTTGAAATACATGTTTTCAACATTCCACGCAACACCGCCCATAAAGCTGAACAGGCAAATGGTCAACCAATTCACTTTTGATAATTTTTCTCTTGCCATAATACCACACTCCCGCAAGTGTAACGAATACCAAAGCTCTGCTTCACGAATACATTCATTATACCATTCTATGCGCTCAAATTCAATGAAAGCTTACAACACTGCAGCGGAAAAATGAACGCAAACGAATGTTAAAATAGCACATTTTTTGTAAAAAACGGTAAAACCGAGAGACAGATTAGACTTTAAATACACTTTTCATGGCGAAACCCAACCCGCTGAAAAAACAGTTATCAGCAATGTGAAAGAGGAGCCGTGAACACACAGCTCCTCGCTTTGTTTGAACCGCATTTAAGGCTAAACGCGTGGTAATTCCTATTTACCTTTTATTGCTTTTCTCTTTTCTTTAAAACATTAAATTGTTTCTAACGGAACTGCGCAGCTTGGCGCCTTGAACTGCTGTGAAAGAGCTTGCATATCCTCTGCAGAAATAGGCGCAAACACATTTTGCATGTTGTGCTTTAAGTGCTCAACATCCGCAGTTTTAAAGATTGTGATGATGTTTCGGCTTTGAATCACAAAGGAGAGTAAGAGCGAGTCAGGTGTTTTCTGCTCTTTGCGTGCGGTTTCCACCACCAGCGGATGATCTATCAGCTCTTTTCTCATTGCCGCATTGTGCCCGATGGGAGAATATGCCATCACCGCCACATCATGCGCATTGCACCATGGTATCAAATCATACTCTGCACCGCGTGAGCGCAGGTTATAAAGGATTTGATTGCAAAAGCACTTCTCACCGTTTTTGCAGCGAAAAAGGGCTTTCATATCATGAATGTCAAAATTGGAAACGCCCCAGTGGCGAATGAGTCCCTTTTCCACCAGCGCCTCCATTTGGTTGACCATGTTTTGCAAATCCACACTACTGTCCCAATGCAGCAAATATAAATCAATAACATTCACGCCCAGGCGCGCAAGTGACTGCCGGCAGCAGGCTTCATAGCGATTTTCTTTAGCGTTTTCGGGGAGGATTTTATCCACTATAAAGAGCTTTTCCCGCTCATAATCCTTCAAAACAGTTCCGATAAAGCGCTCGCTGTTGCCGTAGCCGTAGAGCTCCGCCGTGTCAATGAGTGTCATCCCAAAATCATCAATAGCGCTTTTGAAGGCGCGCGTTTCGGCAGCCGCTTTGTGCGCATCATCCCCCAAGCGATAGGTGCCGATGCCGATGAAGGGCAAACTTTCTCCTCTGTGTTTTAAATATTCCATATGATACCTGCTTTCGCGAAAATAGTTTCGATTGGTATTGACTGATTTTATTATACCAATGCTCAATGATGAAGTCAACAAAAGCGGTTTACCGCCCCCCGTTGCACCGCAAAACATCATTCCGCCACAGTAAAAGACCGCCGAAGGCGGTCTTTTACTGTGGTTGCGAAATAAACGAAGTCGGGCAAGCCCGAATGAGTCTATCGTGCAAACCGGAATTCCTTTCAATAAAAGCGTTTAAGAATTTGGCTGCGCCAGTTTTCCGCTTTTGAGTAACCCGAGCATAATATCTGCAATGGCAGGGTCAAATTGTTGGCCTTTATTGTTTTCTATTTCGCTTATGATTTCTTCTTGCGACAGGTGCTTTCTGTAAACGCGGTTTGTGTTCATAGCGTCATACGAATCTGCCACACAAATCATGCGCGCAATCAGCGGAATATCTTCGCCTGCTTTCCCTTCCGGATAACCCTTGCCGTCATAGCGCTCGTGGTGGTAAAGAGCGCCTTCACCAACATCCTCAAGGCTTTTGAAGCTGCTTAAAATTTCACCGCCGCGCACCGTGTGAGACTTGATGATTTCATATTCTTCATCCGTCAACCTGCCGGGTTTGCCGAGAATGTGGTCGGGAACACCGATTTTTCCGCAATCGTGCAAAAGGGCAATATAATAAATGCGGTCAAGTTCTTCTCCCTCATAGCCCATTACCTCGGCAATGCGCTTTGTGTAAACGGCCACCCTTTTGGAGTGACCGTTGGTATACGGGTCCTTGGCATCAATGAAACCCGTAAAGGTTTCAATCGATTCATTGATAATCTCGTTATCCCTGCGATGGCGTTCGTTATACTTTTTAATTTGTATGGAAGTAATAATAAAAATAATTAAGGCAACCAGCCAAATGAGCAGGCACACGGCAGCAACCCAAAACAGCGGTTCACTGCTCAACAAACGGTGGAAAGTGTAGTCAATCTCAATGGTTGCCTGGTTGAAGTTTTCCTCCATCGGCACATACAGAATGAAACCGGGAACAGTCCCTTCGCGCGGTTCGATGGGGATTTCCAATGCGTTTGCGCTCGAGCTGGGGGTATAGATTAAATAGTCGCCTTTTTTCATTTTAATGAGCGATTCCCCATCCACAGTGTAGGTCTCAAGCGCATCATAGTCTTCGGCTTTAAACTCGCGCAAATCCGGTATATCGGCAACCTGCTCGCCGCCTTTCCTGATTTGGTGGACTTCCAAAGAGCCGTTCCAGGCAGATGACAAATACACTTCCTGCCCGAAAGTCAGTTTAAAAGTGAAATCGGAAACTTCATCCTTAGTATGATTGGAAACCGTGAAATCATAGGTAAAGGCTTGGTAATTGTTTTCGGTTAAGCCTTCATTGTTGAAATCAAAAATCTTTCCCCAGGTGCTGCTGCGCGGAACAGCCGTAACGGCAATACCGCTATCATCGGTCGATTCGGAAAAGAGAGTGTTGCTCTCAATCGTTTGCCGGTGCACCTTTTTGTTGTAAAGGTTGGTTTTGAGGCAGACTGCCGCAAACAGCGCAATCATGATAAGCAGTGTTGCGCCAAAAGCGATAATCGCTTTCTTGTTGTTTTTTGTCATTGTGGTTTTGCCTTTCGAGAGTCTTTGCGTAGGCACTACAGTCCATTCAACCAAATGCGCTAAAATCGCATTAAAGCAAGGTTTGAATTGCAACCGCATTGCCTGTTATATTTTATCACATTGGTGCTTTTCGTGCAATACGCGGGAGCAGAAATCTGCCGAACAACACAGCTGCGGTTTATCTATTGACATTATGGATGAAATGAAGTAAACATTGCTTCATCGGCAGTGAAATTACACTTCTTTTTGCCGATGCAAAAAGCGCGCAGCATAGGGATTGAGCAGCTTATAAAATGCTGCCGTTCTTGATGCGGGTAGAAAAAATCAGTTTAACTCTTTTGCGCTGATAAAGTAGCCGTCAATCTGCTCTTCTGTAACAAGAACAGATTCCTGATGGAAGAAGGCGCACAAATCTTCCGCAATCGCTTCTACAACTTTTTTCTCCGCATTAATCAACACCAACACAAACGAAGTCTCCTCTGTGTATTCGCCGTCATCGTGAAAGTAGCCGCCATCCTCGATATCCACGGAAAAAGCCACATGATAATTGCGGCACACATGCTTCAACACTTTCATATACTTTTCGGTTGTGTATTTTTGTTCTTTGGTTTGAGAATCATTCAGTCCGATATAGATTTTGGTTTCTGTCATTTGCAGCTTTTTTTCTTCAGCCGCCATCGGGGTTCTGCCGGAGCGCTTATCCCGAATCGATTGAGAAACGGTATCGGCGAATTGCTTCTGCTGTTCTTCCCATAGCCGGTACAAAAGAGCGTCGTGATTCTTCAAGTTGCTCATATCCTTAACCTCACAATCATTTTTATTGGTAGCACTTTTTTCTGTTTTGATTATAGCAAAGCCGGGCTCTTTTTTCAACAATATCCCCCTTTCGGAATACATTGTAAGCTTTTTAAAGGATGCAGGTTGTTCAACATCAAAAATGAGAGGTTAATCTTGTCGGTCTTTTGAAGGTTTTTTGTTTTAGCTGATAATAAGCGAATTTGCCGCCGAGTGTCGGATTTCCAATGTATGTAATTAGGTTTTTCATAGTGACCATTCTCCAATAAGTGCGCGGCTTATCACCGCTACGGTTTCGGATTGACCAAACAGTATTTCAGAGCAAGGATGGAATGCCTTGAAACTGTCCAAAAGAGCTCAAAAGATTGACAAAGCACATTGAATTACACGAAAGAATATGTTATGATGAACACAACGATAATCAAACCTATTCGGCTGTAGAAAGGAACGATTGCAATGAATTTGGAACAACTCACTTCATCCCCTGTCTTTTTTGAAAAAAACAGGGTTTACAGAGTCTATCTTGGCGGTAAAGGGATTGCAAAGTTTTGCGACTTGCCGGAGGAAGAGGACGATTTTTTTCCCGAGGAGTGGATTGCAAGCTGTGTCAAAGCCATTAATCCGAAATATTTCGGTGAGAGAGACGGCGTTGCCCGCCCCGAAGGAACGGAACTGTTCTTTGATGATTTGTTAAAAGCATATCCCGAGAACCTGTTGGGCGGCAGAAAGTATGATTGCCTGGTCAAATACCTTGACAGTGCCATTCGCCTGCCCATGCAGGTGCACCCGACAAAAGAATTTGCCAAAAAACACTTCGGCTCGCCCTACGGCAAAACAGAAGCGTGGCTGGTGCTGGCAACCAGACCCGGTGCCAAGATTTATTTCGGCTTTAATCGGGAGGTCACGAAAGAGGAACTGTCCGCACTTGAGGAGCGCAGCGAAACCGAACGCGATATTATGGGCACGATTTTAGCCGGTGTGGATGCAAAAGTCGGCGATGTTTACCTCATTCGCGCAGGGCTCATTCACGCCATCGGCGCAGGCTGCACCATTTTGGAAGTGCAGGAGCCGACAGACTTCACCATTCAGCCCGAGCGCTGGTGCGGCGACACGCATATCAGTTTTGAAGAAGAATATATCGGCTTGGATAAATCCACCGCCCTTGACTGTTTTGACTACTCAATGGTGGGCGAAAAAGCGCTCGCAAGCGCAAAAATCGCGCCCAAAACGCTCAAAAACGAAAACGGTGTCATCATCGAGAGCCTTATCGGCTATGAAGATACACCGTGCTTTGCAGAAAACCGCATCACCCTGTGCGGCGGCAGCTATACACCTTCTTTCGGTCCTTCGGTCTGGATTGTGTTGGAGGGCAGCGGAACGCTTGAGGGAGAAAACTATTCCCGCCGCATCAAAAAAGGCGACTATTTCTTCCTTCCGTTTGCCGCTCAAAACAGATTCACACTGCGGGGAGACGGACTTGTTTTGGCAGAATGCCTGCCAAGCGCGACAGCAGTCGGGCAGAAAGGATAATGTATGATACTGTGTGCAGGAGAAATATTGGTTGACAGAGTACAGACACCCGAAGGGGAGACCGACCATATCGGCGGCGCTCCTTTCAATGTGGCGGTGTATGCGGCAAGGCAGGGCGCCGATGTGCGCTTTTTCGGCAATGTTGGCGGCGATAGCGCCGGCGCATTTATTAAAGAACAGGCAAAAAACTTCGGGCCGGATTTGCGCTTAACGGAAACCGCCGATTGCCCGACAACTATTGCGCTGGTCACCGTTGACAACACGGGTGAAAGGTTCTTTCGGTTTTTAAGAGACAATGCCGCCGACTATCAGCTGGATGCCGACAAAATCGACTGGAGCGGTGTAACGACCTTTCATTTCGGAACGCTGATGCTCAACACCGAACAAGGCAGAGCATTTTGCAAGAGCGCCATTAAACAGGCAACGCACAGAAATATCCGCGTGTCGACCGATGCAAATTTCAGAGACGATTTATTTGCCACGGCAGAGGAACGCGATACCACCATGCTGCCGTTTCTCATGGAAGCCGATGTGCTCAAACTCAGTATCGAGGAACTGCAGGCATTGGCGGGCGAAAGCGACACCGCTCTCGCCGTTTCCAAATTAGGCTATAAAGGGCTGCTTTTCATCACCAAAGGTGCACAGGGCAGCGAAGCGTTTCTCGGCGGGAAACGCATGGCGTGTGTGCCCTCAGAACCGGTGGAGAAAATTGTTGACACCACCGGCGCGGGAGATGCTTTTTTCGGCGCAGCTTTAGCGCTCCTTGACCGCGGCGCTTCTCTCGATGCCGAGAGCTTGGAGCAGGTGCTCACTACCGCCAACCGTTCCGGTGCCGCCGCCACCCAAACCGAAGGCGCACTGTAAATGCCACCACATGCAGTTACTTCATTAATTCCGCAAGGAATAAATCTTATAAAAAACACCATTTTTGAAATTATCAAAAATGGTGTTTTTATCTTTCTATACTTCAGGTGATTCAAAACGAGTCACGGCACAAACCGCCGTTGCCTGTGTTAGGAACCGAACACAAGGAACCGTCCCCTGTGTTATCAACCGCCGTTGCCCGTGTTAGGAACCGAACACAAGGAACCGTCCCTTGTGTTACCCAAAAAAGCGGTCGCTGTGCGACCGCTTAAATATTTCTTATTTTGTTTTTACTTTATATGTCTTACTCCAAGTCGAGAAATAGTACACATTTGAAATGGTTTTATAAGTTCTGATGCGCACATAGTAAACTTTTTTTACACTTAACTTTTTAACAGTTGCTTTTAGTGTTTTTGCATTCCTAATGGTGACCTTCTTTGCTCCGGCAAAGTTGGACTTTACAGAATACTGCACTTGATAGCCGGTGAAGCCTGCTTTCTTCCACTGTGCGGTAATGGCTTTCTTGCCGGCAGTCAATTTGGTAATCGTTGTGCCCGTCGGAAGCGTCGGAGACGCTATGGTAGCCGACCAATTCGAATGATACTTTTTGCCATCCCCCGCTTTCAGTGAAAACTTCACTTTGAATTTATAATTGCAGCCGGCGGTCAGTTTTTTGACTGTGCAAGAATTGCCGGTAACTACCATTTCTCTTTCCCACTTTTTGCCGGTTTTATCCGAGATTTTCACCACATAAGAGCATGCACCCTTAACAGCTGTCCAAGTCAATGTCTGCTCATTTGCTTTTCTTGTCTTACACTTCAAGCCGCTCACTTTTCCGGTAGGCGCGGTGTATGTATCTTTATAACCGACTCTACAGCCTGCACAAGTATGGAGTGTATAACCGAGGGCTCCTGCATTTGGTTTCACAACTTTAGCAGAATAATGATGTCCTGTAGCTGGAACAGACTGTATTTGCAAATGTGAACCATCTCTTGTGCAAGTTCTGCTTTCGGTACCGGCTTCGGTACAAGTCGGTGCTTTGGTTTGCGTCCACTCACCATAGTTATGCCCGAGCGCTGCCACCGGTTCGGTGTAGGTATCTCCGCAAGCGCATGTAAATGTTTTTACGCCCGCTTCGGTACAAGTGGGTTGCGTGGTGATGGCAGATGTATAATCATGTACATGCGGCGGCACATAATCGGGATTTACCGCACCGCAACCGTTTTGGCAATACGGCTCGCTTGCCGCAAACTTGTGACCCAATGCCGCAAGTGTTTCATATGTTTTATAACCGCAAACAGAGCAGGTGTAGGTTTTGGTGCCGGTAGTATAGCAATCCGGTGCTTCGGTAACAACGCCTTCACCAAAAATGTGTTCATGCTCTACATAATTAAAAATGATGTTTGCTTTTTTAAAACTCCAATTACCCTCAGCAATAATCTCTATCACATTCCATTGACTTTCGGTGCCCATATAGAATACATCTTTCAAATTATCGCAACTTCCAAATGCATAACTGCGAATGCTTGTGACGGAATTCGGTATGGTAATGCTTGTTAAGCTGCTGCAATAGATAAATGCTCGATAGCCAATGCTTGTAACGGAATCCGGTATGGTAATGCTTGTTAAGCTGCTGCAACCGTAAAATGCTTCATAGCCAATGCTTGTAACGGAATTACCAATGGTAACGCTTGTTAAGCTTCTGCAACCGTAAAACACACCACTGCCAATGCTTGTAACGGAATTCGGTATCGTAATGCTTGTTAAGCTTTCGCAATAGACAAATGCAGAACTACCAATGCTTGTGACAGAATTCGGTATCGTAATGCTTGTTAAGTTGCTGCAACCGACAAATGCATAACCGCCAATGCTTGTAACAGAATCCGGTATCGTAATGCCGGTTAAGCTGCTGCAACCGTAAAATGCCCGATAGCCAATGCTTGTAACGGAATCCGGTATCGTAATGCCGGTTAAGCTGCTGCAACCGTAAAATGTTTCACCGCCAATGCTTGTAACGGAATTGCCAATGGTAACGCTTGTTAAGCTTCTGCAACCGGAAAATGCATAACTGCCAATGCTTGTAACGGAATTGCCAATGGTAACGCTTGTTAAGCTTCTGCAACCGTAAAATGCCGCCTCGCCAATGCTTGTAACGGAATTCGGTATCGTAATGCCGGTTAAGCTGCTGCAACCGTAAAATGCCCGATAGCCAATGCTTGTAACGGAATCCGGTATCGTAATGCTTGTTAAGCTGCTGCAACCGTAAAATGCTTCATAGCCAATGCTTGTAACAGAATTCGGTATTGTAATGCCGGTTAAGCTGCTGCAACCGAAAAATGAATCCCCGCCAATGCTTGTGACGGAATTCGGTATCGTAATGCTTGTTAACCCGCTGCAACCCTGAAATGCAGAACTGCCAATGCTTGTGACAGAATTCGGTATCGTAATGCTTGTTAAGCCGCTGCAACCGACAAATGCAGCCTCGCCAATGCTTGTAACGGATTTCGGTATCGTAATGCTTGTTAAACTGCTGCAACAGGAAAATGCATAACTGCCAATGCTTGTAACGGAATTCGGTATCGTAATGCTTGTTAAGCTTCTGCAATCTCCAAATGCCCTCTCGCCAATGCTTGTGACAGAATTCGGTATCGTAATGCTTGTTAAGCTTCTGCAATAGGTAAATGCCCAAATGCCAATGCTTGTAACGGAATCCGGTATCGTAATGCTTGTTAAACTGCTGCAATTTCTAAATGCATCACGGCCAATGCTTGTAACGGGGCACCCTTGAATGGTGCTTGGTATTACCACATTGACCGGTGTGCCGCTATAGCCGGTAATGGTGGCTTTACCGCTGCTCACCGAATACCTTAACTCGGTATTTGTATCATAAAAAGTGTAGTTACCATCGGTATCGGTATAAATGCCGCCGTATTTGGTGTTTTTTGGTGAAACATACTTTGTTTCATCTGCCGTGCAATTCTCTACCGATTTGCCGTTTTCAATGTGAAAACAAAGTCTTACCGGGCTATTACTCTCTTTATAAATTTCCCATTCCACCTTGGCTTCAAATTTCCAAGCCAACACATCGACCTTTAGCTTCACGCCTACATTAAAGTAAAGATAACCGGCAATCGTAATGCAAAACAGGTTATTGTTATTTGCGTCCACCGTTCTTGTTGCCTGTGCCTTTGCCTGCGTGCCAACTTCGGCATAAATTTCCACTTTTACCGCCGCAATGTTGACACCTACTGCTATTTTGATGCCAATTTTTCCAGACGCTTCCAACACATAGGTAAACTTTCCTTTTTGGAAAGAATGGGGGTTGTGTATTCCGCTACTGTCTTTTGAAAACCCAAACTCAACATTGTAGTTCTGTTCCACACTGCTTTTACCGGTCAAATTCAGTTCTGGTTTAAACTGCACAAAACCAATACCGGCGATTGGTATTTTACCAATCATATCAAGGTCATCTGTGTCAATATCGCCAATTTCTTCGGAATTGAATTCCGAACCGATTTTAATAAATACATCACAAGAAATCTTGGCATAAGCTGTTTGCTTTGCCGTATTTTGCTTTGCAGAGAATTTAATATTTTTTATCCCGATATCGATTATGATTTTGTTACCACCCGGCAATGAAATATCTTTTTTTAATTTAACACTATCCTTGGGTGTCACCTTTTTTGCGGAAGAAACAGAAGAAATTGAAGCAGAGGGTGTTTCCTCTACTATTTCAAAACCGTTTGCCGGAATAAATGTTGACGCATCCACATCAAATTCCGTTTCCATATCCACATTTTCAACAGCATCCTCATTAGTTTCATCAGATGTCTGAACGGTGATACTATCGGCTGTTTTGGTCACCTTTTTTGCCGTGTAAACCACCGGAATCCCGTTAGAGTACACAACAAACGTATCATTTTCACGAATGGTGTAAGCGGTATTAAAAATCTCAACACTGTTTTCGTGAAACTCCACAATTGTTTCTTCCGGAATTTCTATAACACCTTCACCATATTCATAGGTATTTTCATGGTTTTCATCAATCTCATCGTTCAACAGGGTTTGTGCGGCGTCGTTAAGCATGGTATCTACTTCTGCCGCCGTCACTTCTTGTGCCGGGAGGAAGTTCCCCTCTTCACTCAACGCCAGCCAACCATGGTTCACGGCAACCTGGTCATCGACCGGGTACAAGCAATCTGCTGCATCGGCAAAAGTGTATGTGCCGTCCTCCCCTGCTTGCCCTTCCAGCGTCCACCCCAGGCAAAAATTGAGGGTCTGCGCCGCAAACTCTCTGGTGATTTTGCCCTCCGGGTCTACCGGGTCGCCCGCTTCCACATCAATCAAACCAAACTCGGTTGCCACCATAATGTCACGGTAATACGCGGAATCGGAAGATAAGTCTGAAAAATAATTATCGGGATAATTATCTTCCTCCACTGTCATATCAAAGGTTTTGGTTAGTTTTGAAAGCCACTGTGCGCGGTTGTTTACACTCACATCTGCCGCAAAAACACTCAAGTTCATGCCGGCAAAGGTGCTGCCAATCATCAAAACCGCCAACACAATACTGATTACTTTTTTCATTTATCTATCCTTTCAAAAAAAGCGTAGCCGAAGCTACGCCAAAAAATACATAGCTCACTGTCGCTAAACAAATTTACACATTATCAACACATAAATGGGTAAAGAGCCAGTATTTTTTACAAAATAAAAGCTCCATTTATGTATTTAATAATTCATTTGAAATTTGTTTAGCATTTTTATCATACCATAATTATGTAATTAATATCAATGCTAAAGTTATATGTAAATATTGTGCACAGGGGACTGTTAGCGTGAAAGTTTCTTTCGCGCAATGAAATATTGCCTGTGGCAATATGAAATATTTGCTACGCAAATATGAATGGCGGGGACACCCGCACCCCTCGTCCAAACAAATTTCGCAAGAGAAAAAGGTTTGCGAGCAAACCTTTTATGGGATTAAAAATTAATAGATTATTGTCTCTCGCATATTTTTTCGGCTACTTTATCCGGTTTTTCTTTGCTTGGCGTCAGCCAAGCGGCATCAAAACCAAATAAATTACCGCGAAACCAATAAGCGAGAGATGCTTTGCAGTTTGTATCTGCCTATTTTTCGCAAAGGCAAGGCAAAAAGACGAAGAAATGCTTTCGCATTGCGAGTTTTTTTAACGAAGAATTTGCAAAAAAGAGGCGATGCAAACCAACAATCTATTAATATTTAATCCCAATGCTTCGTTTGCTTGTCCTCTTCCCAAAAAGTTTGCTACGCAATACTTTTCGGGAGCCCTATTTGTCGTTCGCTCTATTTTAACTTTCATTCATTGTGTGTGATTAAAATAGAATCATGCGTTGTTCCTTGTGTTAAGTTTCTTACTCTATATCTTTCAAATCCTTCGGAACAGGCGCGTGAAACATGATGTTGCCGAGATTGGTCGGCGAGCAAAACAGCGCCAACTTGTTTTTTGCGATTTTCGCTGCATTCTTTTCAAAAGCAATGTCGCTCAAGTTGAAAACGCGGATACCGGCGGCAATCGCCCCCGCATCTTCGCCCGCCGGCACAGCCATGCTTACCTCATATGTCTGCCCGGGCAGCAGGTCAAAGAAGTTGTCGGAAAACACCGCGCCGGGAACCTCGCTTGTAAGACAAACAAGGCGTGCAAATTTGTCGGCTTTCAGTTTTATTTTAATAGAGCCGTTTTGAATAACGGTTTCTTTTTGGATTTTCGCCTTAGGCAGGGCGAGATTTTTTTCTTTATCCGGCAATATGACTTTTTGCATGCACATTTCGCCGCTCTCATTGTACAAGCGCACACAAAGCCCCGTGCAGGCTCTTTTTGATGCCGGTATGTGTGCGGTAGAAATGCGAAAAACATTTTTAACGGTAAGCGGTCGCAGCGTTATTTTTTTGCGTAAAGCGTTTCTCCTTTCGCCCGCAAAGGTGAAGAAAAATGCTTCTATTTCGACCGCTGCCGGTTCCTTTTTATCGTTGTGGGCAAACACCTCTATTTGCTCTCGGCTGTCTGCGGCGGAAATGCATACCGGTGCATTGAAACGCCGCGCCGCATAGTGCAGCGCCTTATAATTATAATCATAATCCATGCCCGCCCAAGAGCAAACCGGCCAGCAGTCATTAAACTGCCAATACAGCGAACCGTTACACCTGCCGCGGTGGCGGCGCCAGTGCAGGGTAGCATCCTCCACACACTCCATTTGTGCCAGTTGCGAGAGGTAGACATAATCCTCAAAGCGCTGCGGCAAATGAAACCTTTTTGCGATGTAGTAAAGCATTTTGCGGTTACCGCTGCCACACTTTTGGTGAGAAAGAAAGACAGGCGAATGCAAATCGTAATCTTCTTTTTCGGCAAAGGTTTTGATAGTCTTGAGGTCGGGCAGGCTCTCAAAGCCGAACTCGGAGCAAAAGCGCGGAAAGCGCCGCCGGTAATAGGTCATCGGCTGCATGCCGTGCCAAACCGCCCAAATGTGGCTGTCTCCCGCATTGTCTTGGTTAATGCCGGTGCCGTAAGCCGTGCCGCAAGGCGAGCCGGGAATATAAGCCGTTGTTTTATCGGTTTTTCTGATTTCATTTTCGAGAATCGTGTAAAAGAAAGTATCGGTCCACTTAATATAGTTTCTCAAGTGTTGCCAGGAACCGCTCATTTGTTCAATTTCGTTATTGCCGCACCACAGCGCAAGGCAGGGATGTGAACACATGCGCGCAACATTATAAGCAACTTCACGCTTGACATTTTCCAAAAAGCTTTCTTTAAAAAACGGATATGCCTGGCAGGCAAATTGAAAATCCTGCCATACAAGAATACCCATTTCATCGCACTTTTTCAAAAAGGCATCGTCCGCATAATAGCCGCCGCCCCAAATGCGCAACAGGTTCATATTGGCAAAGCGCACGGCGGCAAAAAACTTCTCCCGCTTCTCTTCATCAAAGCGGTGAATGAACTGGTCGGGCGGAATCACATTGCCGCCCTTGGCAAAGAGCGGTACCCCGTTGAGTTCGAACCGAAACTGCTGCCCGTAGGCATCTGCCTCTCGATTGAGCTTGATTGTGCGCAAGCCGATGTCGAGCACTTTTTCATCTACCACCGTTTCGCCCACTGTGAGTGTGACGCTGACTTTATAGAGCGGCTGCACCTCTTTACCGGAAAGCTCATAGGTCCACCACAAAAGCGGATTTTCAATCTCAAATTGTGCGTGTGTTCCGTTTGCGCGCAGTTCTTCCCCGCCGGGACAGGTGATGTGCACGACAGTGTTGACCGGCTGTTCATTAAAACGCTGTATCTCGGTGTTTACACTCAGGGTAACCGCGCCGCTTTCATGGTGCTGCTGGCAGGTGGAAACCGGACCTAACCTTGCGGTGTGAACAAATTCCAAAAAACATGCCCCGCTGATGCCGCTTGGCACCAGCACGGGTCCCCAATCCCAACCGAAATGCGATTGCGGCTTGCGGATGTGAATAATACCGTTTTGTCCGTTTGAATTAATCGTGCCGCCCTCTTTTCGGTAGGTTTCGGAAACGAAGTTGACGGGAGAGTGAAAGAAAACGCTGATTTCATTTTCACCTGCATGGAGCAGGCTCCCCACAGGGAATTCATATTTTAGAAAACAGTTTTCGGTGTTGCCGACAAGTGTACCGTTGATGCGGATGTCCGCAAGGGTATCGAGCATTTCAAAGCAAAGCAATACTTCGTCGCAGTCAAGCTCCTCAGAGCTGACACAAAAGCAGCGCCGATATTCCCAGTCGGACCTGCCGATAAAGGCGCAGTCTTTTTCATTGACCCCGTAAAACGGGTCGGAAATCAAGCCACTGTCCGTTAAATCCGTGAAATTGCAGCCGGGAACATGCGCTTTGTACCACTGCGCTTTCCCTGCCTGCCGAAATTGCCATTCACCGTTAAGACTTTTTTTCATAAACACGCTCCATAGTTTTTTACATTTCAATCATTCAATAAAGCCGAACTTTAATCTGAGTGCAAGCTTCAAAACATTCTTTGCCGTGCGCTCCAGCTCCGCGCGGGTGATGCCGCCCTCCTTACCGAGAGTCGGCAGCAAGGTGCCGTCGGAAACATAGCGCTTTGTGCCGTATTTTCCGCCGGGCATCAGCACATCCACCTGTGCGCGCACGCGATAGGCATTATCTTTGATTTTCGGGAATTCGGGGCTTGCGGATTTCTGCATCCACCAGTCTGTCATGACGCAGCCGTCGTAACCCCATTCGCCGCGCAGCACGGTTGTCACAAGGTCGTAGTTATAGTGGCTCCACACGCCGTTGACCTTGTTATAGCTTGTCATAACATTGAGGGGTTTCCCTTCCTTCACGGCAATTTCAAAGCCCTTAAGGTAGATTTCACGCAACGCCCTCTGCGAAACGCGGCTGTCTGATTTTGTTCGGTTCGTCTCCTGGTTATTGCAGGCAAGATGCTTCGGACAGGCGGATGCTCCCGCACTCTGCACGCCTCTGATATAAGCGGCGCCCATCTTGCCCGAGAGCAACGGGTCTTCGGAAAAATACTCAAAATTCCTGCCGCACAGCACATTCCTTTGAATGTTCATACCCGGTGCAAGCAGCACATCGCTGCCCACTGCAACAAGCTCCCTGCCCGTAACGGTGGTAAGCGCTTCCACAAGCGCGCAATTAAATGTGCTTGCAAGCGCAGTGCCGCAAGGTATGAGCGAGGTGTACTGTTTAATGCGGATTCCGGCAGGGCCATCGGTTGTGATAATCGGCGGCACGCCCTTTTGCTGCAGTGAAGGAATAATGCCGCAGTATGCACCGGTATTGCCGGCAACACCGCATTTACTGTCTATCATACCCTGGCCGCGCGTAAGTGCCTCCAGCTCCTTGTTGTCAAGCTGACTGATAAATGTATCGAGTGTGATGTTACCCTCGGCAACCTCGTCGAATGTATGCCCCTTGTCACCCTGAAAGCCGATTTCCGCGGGCAGGTTTTCAAGAATTCTGTCTTTTAAATACGGCGCACTTGCCTCAACAGCCTCGTAAGCGGGCAAAAGCGAGCCGTTTTTCTCGGTAACGGTCAAACGCTCGAAGGCGTTTTTGACGCCGCAAACCTCGCCCAACTGTTCCACCACGGTGTATGCAAGCCGGGCGCTCCCCGCAAGCGTGTCGGTGCGCACATTGTTGCCTGCATAAAAGCGGTATTCGCCCTGCTCGAGCACATAGGCAAATTTGTTACCTGTTTTGCCCGTGTCATCAAACGAAGCGATATCATAAAGCGAGCAACTGAGAGTAAGCCCCTCGCTTTCCCCGGGCGCCAAAAGTTTTGTTTTTGCGAATGCAATAAGGCTCATTTTCGCCTTTTTCAGCTTTCCCTGCGGCGCGCTGAGGTAAAGTTGAACAACCTCCTTGCCGCTGCATTTGCCTGTGTTTTTCACCTCGATGACAAACACAAAGCCGGCATCGGTTTGTGTAAACTTTTTTGCTTCAATTTCAAATTTGGTATAACTTAAGCCGAAGCCGAAGGGAAAGAGTACCTTTTCGGGGCAGAAGGTTTCAAAATAGCGGTAGCCGACAAAAATATCTTCTTTATAATTGTTAAACTCCTTGCCGCCGAAATCAGCGGAGGATGGGTAATCCTCAAAACTTCTTGCAATCGCACAGGGCAGCTTGCCGCTGGGGCTTACCTTGCCGCACAGCACGTTTGCAAGCGCATTACCGCTTTCCATTCCACACAGCCAGGCACTGACGATTGCGGAAATTCTGTCCCCGTATTTCTCTGTCCACTGCATATCAAAAATGTTGCCGCAATTTAAAATCACTGCAACGCGGCTGAAATGTGCGGTAACAAGCTCAAGCAAATCCAGCTCGGCCTGCGTAAGGTAGAAACTGCCCTCTTTGAGGATGTTTTCCCTGTCTTCACCCGCGGCTCTGCCAATGACAACCAGCGCCAAATCGCTCCCCTTTGCGGCGGCTTCCACGCTGTCGGCAGAAATTTTCATTTCGGGATAATTCATCGGCCAGTGGCCCCAAATGCCGTGGTTTACGAGATGTGCCTTGCTCCATGCGGCATATTCCTCGGCAAGCGGCTCGTAAAGCTTCACACCATTGTTTTTGAGCCCTTCAATCATGTTGATGTAATACGGTGCGTGAACATCGCCCCCGCTGCCGTAGCCAACATAAAACCAGTCATGCTGGCAGCGGCCGAAAACGGCAATGGTTTGTTCTGCTTTAACAGGCAGAATATCATTGTCGTTTTTGAGCAACACAATGCTTTCTTCGGATGCAGCGCGCGCCTTTTCGGGCATATCCTCAAAGATTACCTTTTCGCCCTTTGCAGCGTTTTCGCGCTGCATAACAGGGCTCAGGTTCAGCGCTTCGCGCACTTTTGTTACAAGCTTTTCGAATACAGTATCTAAACTCATATGGCTAATTCTTTTTGTTCTTTCTCTTTTCCGCCTTGCGTGCGGCAAGTTCAGCCTCTTCCTCTGCCTTCCTTGCTGCAGCGGCGGCTTCCTTCTCTCTTTGCTCTTGCTCAGCCTTTAACTTCGCCTCATCGTAAAGCGCGGCAATCTCATCAAAGTGGCTGTAATTCTCCTGCTGCGTAAGCAGCTTCTTTGCATCATTATACGGCTTTGCGGCTCTGCCGAATTTTGCAAGTTCATCCAAAAGCACCTTTTCATCCTTTTGAGCCTGCTTCTTTTCTGCCTGCAGCGCCTTAATCTTGCGCTTGTACTCGGAAACAAGTGCTTTATCGCCTGCTTTCTTCGCCGTGTTCTGCATGCCTACAAGCTCAAAGATTTCTTCGTCAATACTGTCCTCTTTGTCAAACAAGGCAGTAAGCGCCGCCATATCCGGCTCTGCAAATTCATTATTTGTGCCGTAGTATTTATCAAATGCTTTTTTTGCGGAGATGTTTTTCTTTGCAAATTCAATCTTAAATTTGCGCAGCTGTTTTTCATCCTCATTGCCCTGCGGCATTGCCTTTGCGGCGGCAAGTTCTTCCCTTGCGGCGACAAGTTCAAGGTTTTTGATATGGTCGAGCCCTGCCGCAAATACGCCCTGCGAAACCTCTATTTGGTGCCTGTAAAGCGGGGTGTCGAATTTTTCAAGTTCCTCGCAAACGAATTTGGAAATTTCAATTTCTTCGTTGTATGCAAGGTCTGCGCGGTATTGCTTTTTGCCGCCTCTTTTATCGGGCGTTTTCGGCGTTGCAACAGCCATTTCCCTTGCGTGGTTCACAAGGTCAACCGCTTCCACAAGTTGGCTGTTTTTGAGTGCGCCGTTTGCAAAGTCCTCAAACATCGCCCTTACCTGCAGCACGCGGATAACGCTCTTCTGCTTCTTCTCGGTAAAATCATAAAAGAAATAGGGCACAACATTGAGGAATGCCCCCACCGCGCACATAATGATGAGTGCGGGCAAAAATTTCCAAAGCAGACCGGTTTCGCCCGTGTCCACAAAAAGAATGTCAAAAGATTTTGCGTAACCGTTGCCCTCGTAAATGCCGAATTTTGACTGCACCGCGGGCAAAACGGCAGAGGTTGCCAGGGTAACAAGATTACCGATGGTGGCAACCGCGGCAAACATACCGTCAATCCTTTCGCCTGAGCGGTATTGCTGATAATCGCGAATATCCGCCTGGATGGCAGGCGTTGTAATCTGCTCAAATGCGCTGAAAAGATAATTCAACCAAATGCAAATCACAAGCCACCAGAAGCTCTTGACATTGATGAGCATCAGCAGAATGCACACAACATTCATCATATTTACCGCAATGAGCACTGCCTTTTTGCCGAAGCGCTTGACAAAGAAGGGCGCAGCAATCATCCCCCAAAGCGAGGCGTTGCCGATTAACACCCATGCTACGCCGTAGGTTGCGGGGGGAACGGTGCGGCCATAGTTTTGGTTATAATAAAGAATGTTGTAATACGCAAGCTCCAGGAAGCCGAGCCAGCCCGCCAGCGAGATAATCCAGAAATATTTGTTTTTGGCAACCTCTTTGAGTGCGTCGGTAAATCGAATTTGAATGGTGTGCGTTTTTGCCTGCACAATTTTTTCCTTTGTGTTGGCAAAAACAACGATGGTTAAGCCAATACCGATGACTGCATAAATCGGGTAAGCAATTCTGTAAATGAGAATATCGGATTGGTCTTTTTGTGTAACTTGCGCGATAAGCGGATTGATAAAATTCATAATTGACGGTGCAAGTGAATACACAACCGCCTTGATGGCAAGCACATCCGTTCTCTCCTGCGTGTTGGGAGAGAGCACATGAATGAGGTTTTCATACGCATCCTTGAAAAAGAAGAAGAAAAAGTGCAAGCCGAGATTGCAGATGAAAACAACAACAAGTTTTATCAGATATCCCTTTTCCAGCCCGAATGTCTGCCCGGGGAAAAGTTGATACATCTGCTCATATGGAAACCAGACATATATCAGTGACAGTATCACTGTGGGAATACCCATTGACAGCAGGTAGGGTCTGTATTTTCCGCCCTTGCCGCGCGTATTGTCAATCATATTTGCCCTGACAGCAGTCAGCGGAATGTTCAATATGGTTGCAATCAGGTAAATGATGTAGGAATGGGTCGGTTCAACGCCGATTGCCGTGCTGACAATGATATTCGTTGTGCTCACAATCAGCGTTGAGCCAAGCTGAATAACAAAATAGGCGCCGATACCGCCGAACGCATAAGCGGCAACCTCCTTGAAGGGCATATATTTGCCACCGGGAGGCTCTTTCCAGTAGTATTTGACATTATTTTTCAAACCTACTGCCTTTTGTTTGATTGACTGATTTGCCATAATATTTAATCTCACTTTAATCATTTAATAGATATATAAATAATAACATAGAGAATAGTGATTTGCAATGCGGCGTTTTCGCGAGGGGGGTGAAAATATAGCAAAAGACCGCCCGAAGGCGGTCTCGCTGTGGTTGTTCAAATTACTTATGCGAAAATTAACACGAAGCCCCAGCCCGCTGGTATAAAAAACATGTTTTCATGATTATGATACCCCCACCCCCTTATGACCCCCTCAAAAAACTGTTGTCTTTTTCCCGAATTTTTTGTCAAAAGTAAAAAACGCGGGAATTGATGTAGAGTCCGGTTTGCGGGAACATTTTCTTTATATATGAACTCGAAAACGAGGTAATATCTATATAAGCCTATATAAATACAAAGAGAGCGGAAGTAACCGCTCTCCGTTTTATCGCAGGAAAAAGCATCGCTATTTAACGAAACTATATATTTGAAGTGTCTTTATTTAATTAAATTATGCGTTATACACCCTATCGAGGTTTGGCTCAAGTAGAAATGTGGGTCAAGCTGAAATTTGCGTGCATGAATTTAAAAAAGCTGGCATTATGGAGGGCAAAGGACCCTCAAAATATCTCCGTTTTCTTCGATTTTTTCTTAATTTCAACGATTTTTCAAAGATTTATCAAAAAACCTCTTGTGGCGTGATTTCCACAAGAGGTTTTTCTACAAGCTGAAAAAGGGATTTGCACCGCAAATCCCTTTTTGTTATTCATTTTCGCAAATGGTTTTTCTTGTTTGAAGGATTGAGGACGGAGTGACCGAGAATTCATCAAGTCCCCATTCAATCAGTTTTGGAATAAGCTCGGTGTTCGCAGCAGCTTCGCCGCACATACCGACCGGTATTCCCTCTTTTTTAGCGTTTTTAATCGTCATTTCAATCGCTCTTAAAACCGAGGGTTGGAAGCAGTCATAGAGAGCCGAAACCTTTGCATTGCCTCTGTCAACCGCCATGGTATAGCCCGTGAGGTCGTTTGTGCCGATTGAGAAAAACGCCGCCTCTTTTGCAAGCAAGTCGGAAATGATTGCCGCCGAAGGCGTTTCAATCATAACGCCGACGGGAACAAGCTTGTAGCTTAAGCCCTCATTTTCAAGCTCGTCTGCACATTCCTTGATTAGCGCTTTCGCCTTTTTAATCTCGTCAACGGTAGTGACTAAAGGAATCATAATCTTGATGTCACCGAAAACCGCCGCTCTCAAAATTGCCCTGAGCTGAGTTTTAAAAAGCTCTTTGTTATCAAGGCAATACCTGATTGCTCTGTGCCCTAAGAATGGGTTTTCCTCTTTTTCGATGTCAAGATAAGGGATGTTTTTATCTCCGCCGATATCGAGAGTTCTGATAATTACTTCCTTTTCATCCATCGTCTTTGCAACGGTCGAATAGGCTTCAAACTGCTCTTGCTCTGTCGGTGCACGGTCCCTGTCCATAAACAAAAACTCTGTTCTGAAAAGCCCTATGCCCTCGCCGCCGTTTTGAACAACGTTTTGAGCATCCTCAGCCTTGCCGATATTTCCGTAAACCTTCTTAACCAAGCCGGACTTTGTGATTGTCGGCTTATTAAAGTAAACATTAAGGCTCTCTTTTTCTTTTAGATATGCCTCCTGCTTTAAGGTGTATTCCTTAATTTGATCGCCTGTCGGCTCTGTGATTACCTCACCCTTAAAGCCATCAACGATAAGCAGGTCACCGTCGCTGATAATCTCGGTGGAATTGAGAACCGAAAGAGCCGCGGGAATGCCCATAGCTCTTGCAAGAATAGCGCTATGAGAAGTAACTCCGCCAATTTCGGTAATGATAGCCGAAACATTCTCTTTTTTGATTTGGCTTGTCATTGACGGAGTGAAGTCTTTCGCAATAAGAATCGACCCCTTTGGCACAGCCGAAATATCAACGCTCTTAAGCCCGAGAAGGATTCTTAACAAAGTATCTCTGATATCCTTAACATCCGATGCTCTCTGCCTCATAAGTTCGTCCTCAACTGAAGCGAACATATCATAAAACATTTGGAAAACGGAATCGGCTGCAGCCTCGGCGACATTTCCGGCGTCAATGCTGTCATTCATTTGAGAGAGCATAAACGGGTCGCCGAGCATTGTGATATGCCCTTCAAGGATTTCAGCCTCTTTCTCACCGGCTGTGAGTTTAAGCTCATCAGCCATATGTTTTGTTTCGCTAATAAAATCCTCAACAGCTTTTGAAAGCCTTGCTTTTTCGCTCTCGGCATCGCTGTATTTCACAGCAGAATAGTCAAGCTTCACATCTTCAATTATAATCGCTTTACCGATTCCAAATCCCTGTGAAGCACCTATACCCTTTAACATAAGCATCTCCTTATTATTCCTCACCGAAACCGTTCTCGATAAGTGCGCTTGCAGCGTCGAGCATAGCCTGTTCGTCAGCGCCGTCACACTCAACCGTGATTTCGGCACCGCACTTAATACAGGCAGCCATAATTCCCATAATGCCCTTGCCGTTGATATCCTTGCCTGCAAACTTGATGTTTACAGTCGAAGAAAACTTATTCATTTCGGTAACAAATACCTGAGCGGGACGCATATGAAGTCCCATTTTGTTTTTGATAGTAAAATCTTTAGAAACCATAATTAACCTCTTTTATCAGTCCGAGCGGGCGGGTAAGCCCGCTCGGAATATTTCAATAATTATTTTGCTTTAACTTCTTTATTCTTGTTCTTTTTGAGAAGTGAGAGAACCAATGCGCCTGCGACGCTTCCGGCAATGAGTGCAACAATGTATCCGACAGGATTTGTTACAACCGCAAAGGTAAATACGCCGCCGTGAGGAGCCGGGCAAGCACAACCGAAGAGTGCGCAAACAGCACCTGCGACACCTGAGCCTATCATACAGGAAGGAATGACTCTGATTGGGTCTGAAGCTGCGTAAGGAATAGCACCTTCAGTGATGAAGCAAAGGCCCATAAGGTAGTTAACGAGACCGTTCTTTCTCTCTTCCGCCGTCCATTTGTTCTTAAAGATTGTTGTTGAAAGAGCGATTGCAATCGGAGGAACCATACCGCCAATCATAACCGCAGCCATAATCCAGGTGTTGCCGTCGGCAATAGCCGCTGTGCCGAACACGTAAGCCGCCTTGTTGAAGGGGCCGCCCATGTCAATAGCCATCATTGCCGCAAGTACGATTGAAAGAAGGAGCTTACTTGAGTCGCCAAGGCCTGTAAGGAAGTTTGAAAGTCCTGAATTGAGCAAACCTACAACAGGGTTGATTGCAAGCATAAACACGCCGATAAGGAGTGTACCGAAAAGCGGGAAAATGAATACGGGCTTGATGCCGTCCATCGACTTCGGAAGCCAACCGAAAGCTTTTTTGATAAGATTAACGAGCAAACCTGCAACGAAACCTGCAAGCAGTGCGCCGAGGAAACCGGAAACAGCCGTGTCATCACCTGTCGGTGAAGCCAGCGTCGCGCCTGTTGTTGCAAGATAACCGCCGACAATACCGGGAAGCAAGCCGGGACGGTCTGCAATAGACATTGAAATGTAACCTGCAAGAATCGGAAGCATAAATGCAAATGCCGCTTTACCAATCCAGAAGATTACGGAAGCTACGGGGTTTGTGAAGCCGAATGAATCTGTGCCCGCATTGCCGGCAAAGGTGTCAATAAGGAAGCCGATAGCAATAAGCACACCGCCGCCTACAACGAAGGGAAGCATGTGAGAAACACCGTTCATAAGGTGCTTGTAAACCTTTCTGCCGAAGCCTTCCTTCTCATCGCCCTCATCTGCCGAAGTATCAGCAGAATCGGAATGATAAACGGGAGCCTTGCCGTCAAGAACTTTTTGAATGAGTTCTTCGGGCTTGTTGATGCCTTTTGTTACGGAAGTTTTGAGAACGGGCTTGCCATTAAAACGAGCCATTTCAACATTTCTGTCAACTGCACAGATGATGCCGTCACACTCTTCAATTTCTTTCTTTGTCAAAACATTCTTAGCTCCGCCAGAGCCGTCTGTTTCAACCTTGATTGTGATGCCCATTTTCTCGCCTGCCTGCTGAAGAGCCTCGGCAGCCATATAGGTATGAGCAATACCTGTCGGGCAAGCGGTAACAGCCAATATTCTGTAGCCCTCTTCCTTCTTTTCCTCTACGGGAGGTTCTTCGGGGTACTTTTCAGCCTCCGCCTTGTCGATGATTTCGATGTACTCTTCGGGAGTTTTTGCCGCGCGAAGCTTTGCGCAGAAATCAGCGTCCATAAGCATAACCATAAGTCTTGACAAAATTTCAAGATGAAGGTCACCGTCAAGAGGAGCGGCAATCATAAACAGAATGTCGGAAGCCTTGCCGTCCGGTGCGCCGTAATCAACGCCTGCGGGAACAGTGATTGCAGCAAGTCCGGGAGTTTTGACGCTCTCGCTCTTTGCGTGAGGCACTGCAATGCCCTCACCGATAGCTGTTGAACCCTGCTCTTCTCTTGCAAGAATAGCCTTTGTATAGACCTCGGCATCGTTAAGATTGCCTGCCTTCCGGTGCAGTGAAACCATTTTTTCAATAGCTTCACTCTTTGATGCAGCTGAGGTGTTAAGCTCAATCGCATCTTTTTTGAGTAAGTCAATTATTCTCATACTTACCTCCTACATTAAATATATTTAGGGAAAATTGCATTTATAAATATCAGCAAAGCTGATTATTAAAGAATTTGATAAATCCTGTCTATGTCTTTCTTCTCGGCTAAGCCTTCGGAAAAAGCGGTTGCATTTCCGCAAGTGGCACCAAGCCTTAAGGCATGCTCATAATCACCCTTTTGAAGAAAGCCCGCAACGAAGCCCGCAACCATACTGTCACCGCAACCGACACTGTTGATTAGCGTGCCCTTAGCATTACCGATTTTTTTGACAGCGCCAAACTCATCAATAAGCATTGCACCGTCTCCGCCTCTTGAAACGAGAACGTTTGAAGCACCCATCTGTTGAAGCTTCTTTGCGTATATCTCTATTTCTTCATCTGTTTTTGTTGTAACCGAGAACAAATCACCGAGCTCGTGATGATTGGGTTTAACAAGAAAAGGTTTATATTTTAACACCTTTAAGAGCAGCTCGCCCGTTGCATCAACCACAAACTTCACTCCCCTGCCCGAAAGCCTTTGCAAAATCTTTTCATAAACATCACTCGGTAGATTTTTCGGAACTGCGCCTGCAAGCACAAGCACATCTCCCTCTTTAATGTCGTCAAGCTTTGTGAGAAGCTCCTCAATTTCCGCTTCGCTGACATCGGGACCGTTCGCATTGATATCAAGTTCGGTGTCTGCTTTAATCTTAACATTAACTCTTGTCAGCCCGTTTTGGAGGTGGTTGAAATCGCACTCTATATTATCCTCTTTGAGCATTCTTTCAAGCTCTTCACCGGTGAAGCCCGCAACAAAGCCGAGAGCTTTGTTTTCGGTGCCAAGCCTTGACAAAACAACCGAAACATTGATTCCCTTGCCGCCGTAATAAATCTGCTCTGCTTTCGAGCGATTAATATCATCGAATCTAAGGCTGCCGACCTTCATCACATAATCAAGAGCCGGATTCAAAGTGATAGTGTATACCATACTTACAACACCTCTTTTACTATTGTTTTTTTCTTTATTTCTTCGCTATCGCATTTGTCACAAATGATCGCGGAGCTTTCCAGCGGTTTAAATGATACCGCGCTGACAATGCCGAACTTGGTCGAATCGGCAAGCACATATGACACAAAGGAGTGTTCGCCGGCTATGGCTTTTATCATAGCCTCATCAGTGTCCGTTGTTGTGAAGCCTTGCTTCTCGGTGATTCCGTTTGTGCCGATGAAAGCTTTTGAAAAATTGTATTTTTGAAGATTTTGCGCTGCCACGATTCCGATAATTGCCTCTGTCGTGTCTTTGAGTTCACCCCCCAAAATGAACACCCGACAACCCTTTTGCGCCAACACCTGAGCGTGAGCTATTCCGTTCGTGACAAAAACCGCCTTGGTATTAAATATGTATTCCGTCATTAAAAATGTTGTTGAGCCTGCGTCAAGGAAAACATAGTCATCATCATTGATAAGGCTCGCCGCATAAGAAGCTATCGCCCTCTTTTGTTCAAGATTTTTTCGGACCTTAACATTGATGTTATCTTCCTTGTTCAAAAATTCATGTTCGGGAAGTGTTGCTCCGCCATGAACCTTGTTGATTTTTCCGAGGTTTGCAAGCGCCAATAAATCACGCCTGATTGTTGCCTCGCTCGCTTCAAGCACCGAAGTAAGCTCGCCCACGGCAACTGAACCTTTCTCGGAAATGATTTCAAGGATTTTATTTCTTCTCTCTTGCGTTAACAATTCTATGCCACCTTTAAAAATCAAATTTCTTAGCTAACTCAATTATACATTTTCGTTCAAAAATAGTCAACAGTGCTAAAAATAATCATTAATTTTGGTCAGTTTTTGGAATAATATTTAGCAATTATCAATAATTATCACTGTTGTATTGAACGGTTTTGATTAATTTCAGTCACATTTTCACACTTTCGAGCAAACTGAAAATGTTGCCGAATTCAAAACAAAAGGCTCAAAAAATTTCTTTTGCCGCAAAAAAGTGCTCGCCGGCACACACGAGCACTATTAAAAATGTTACTAATGAAATTAATAATTAAGATTTTAGATTCAGAATTAAAAAATTAAAAATAAAAACTATACACCAAAATCTTATAATAGTTGCGCATGCGTCATGTGGTACTGACATCTGTACTTTGAATGTGATGTGCTCTTGATTTCATTCTTAATATCTTTTTTCATAATTTAAACCTCCAATCTTTGTAAGCGATGTTAAGTCATCTCATTATACTTGGAGGTTTTGTGTTATTTCAATACTTTTACCAATATGCGAAGCATACTTCATAGCGACAGCTACTTCATATTCCTTAGGAATACTTCATAAATCCTGCAAGGGATTTATTTCATTGAAAGAACGCCATCTGTGATTGTATCACAAATGGCGTTCTTTCTTGTCTGCTCACAACAAAAATGATACAAACAGAAAAATGTGCTATTGAGGAGGGCGATGTGCTATCGAAAATGAATATGTGCATTAGCCGAGCGGCGCAAGGTGTCGCGAACGCCAAGGTTCTGCGAAGCAGGTTCTTATTCTGAAAACGGTGTGCTATTGAGTGGGTGGATGTGCTATTTTTGAAAAAAGCACCGGGCAGCGTGCGGCCACCCGATGTAACAAGGTTTTTAATTTTAACTAAACGATTTTCGCTGAACTCATACCAAAATTGGTCGCTTTGAGCACCAAAGAAATATCATCAATGGTAATCAGTCCGTCACCGGTCAAGTCAATCTCCGTGTTTGCATTACCGTAGTTACCGGTAGCAAGGAGCATAGACAGGTCGGCAATATCAATCACATCATCATCGTTCACATCGCCAAGCGGCATGGTGATAACATTGTCATTCACAACATCTTCGCTCTCTGCACTGAATTCATCAATGTAAATCGTTAAAGAATTCTTTTGCTTTGCATACACACGGTAGGTATCTGCAATAATGTTTTCAATTTCAAATACACCGTTTGATGAAGTCACGGTATATTCATTCTCCGCGCTTTTCATTATTAAAGTTGTTTGAATTTGCGCTAATGACGGAATAATATAGTTCATGGAACTCGGTAGCACATCGGTAATAGAGTCAACATAGGAATAGCCGCACACAGAGCATGTATGCACCGTATATCCCTGCGATTCGGTTGTCGGTTCAATAACGGTTTTTACATATGAATGCTCAATCATAGGTGTTATATTTGTAATATAAGTGTGACCGCATTCGCATCTGTACAAGGTATATCCCGAATGTGTACAGGTTGCTTCCACCTCTTCTGCAAGTTCATAACTGTGCGTGGGATGTTGATAGTGAATGGTGACATATGTGAAGCGATTGGATTCATCTATGTCAATTAAGTTCCACTGCTCTTGCGTGCTTGCGTAATAGATATCACGGACGATGGTATTATGAAAAGCGTTAGGTTCAATTGTTGTAATACTCTCCGGCACAAAAACAGACCCTAATTCTCTGCAATTTGCGAATACATAAAAAGGAATAGATGTCATAGCGGCAGAAAATTTAAAACTTTCAATGCTTGATTCTGCAAAAGCATATATGCCAATGCTTGAAACGGTATTTGGCAAGGCAACGCTTTTTAATCCGCAACTATAAAAAGCAAAATCACCAATGCTTGTTAAGTGTTTGGGCAATGTTAATGCAGGAAGATTCGAGCAATAAGCGAAAGCATACTCATTAATGGTTGTTACACTGTCGGGTAGCGAAACGCTTGTAACCATATAGCAATCATAAAAAACATAATTTCCGATATTGGTTACACCGTCTTTTATGACGATTTCTTTCAGAGCGGCCTTGCTTATGCGCCAGGGTGTATTATTAACACAGGTGTCGCCGGAATCGGTTGAGGTATTCGTCAGGCTGTAATTTTGCATGGTGCCGGTGCCTTTTGTCATAGTAAGCTTTTTAATATTGGAACAACCGCTAAAGGTGTCCGCACTGTTATAAATCTTTGCGGAGCAGGGCATGGTTAATTCTTCAAGCCCGCTGCAACCCTTGAAGGCGTAATTGCCGATGCTCGTTACACTATCGGGAATAACAATGCTTTTTAAACTGCTGCACCCGTCAAAGGTGCAGGAGCCGATGCTTGTTAAGTTATCGGAAAGTTTCACATTCTCCAAGGTGAAGCATGCATAAAATGCATAATTGCCGAGGGCGGTGACACTATCGGGTAATTCAATGTTTTTTAGCTTATCACAGTTGGAAAACGCCATATTTCCAATTGAGGTTACACCATCCGGAATCGTGATGTTTTCTAACTTTTCACAACCGTAAAATACGGTTTCTCCAATCTCGGTTAAGTTTTTAGAAAGAGTAATGTTAGATAAACTTCTGCAGTACATAAATGCCCCTTTTTCAATCGTCAGAACACTATCCGGAATGGTTATTGTACTAATAGGATAAGCCGAGAATGCCGAGGGACCGATAGCCGTAACGCTGTCCGGAATTACGGTGTTATTACTGCCTATAATCAAAGTGTTATCGTCGGTTCTTATAACGGCGTTGCAGTTATCTCTGCTGTCATAAACGGTATTATTTGTATCAACGCTTATGCTTTCAAGCGCCGAACAATAAGTAAATGCGTCCTTACCAATACTCGTAATGCCCGCGGAAAGGGTAAATAATTTCAAGCCCTTGCAGTTAAAAAATGCGTAGTCGTTAATTTTTGTTACGCTGTCTGAAAATACGACTGCCTGCAGTTTTGAGCACTTGTGAAAAGCATATTTACCAACGCTTGTTACGCCGTTAAGAATATAGACAATATTAATTTCGCTGTTGTTGTAAAACGGCGAATCTTCATAAGCATAATCGTCCATATCTCCCGAACCCATTACGGTGAGAATGCCCATATCGTTTACAATGTTAAAGTTGTAAGTTACATTCTCTCCGCAACTGCCTGAAGCTTCAAGGGCAGATGAGGTAATTTGAAGCCCTGCAAAGATGCTGCATAGCATAACGATAACTAACAAAATACTGATAACCTTTTTCATTTTTTGTCTCCAAATAATAAAAATATAAATATTTTTTTAATATTATAATTATATCATTGATTCACAATACCTGTCAACCAACAAAAAAAGCCCCTCTTTCGAAGGGCAAAATTTTTATCCGCTTATTCCATCAAACTCTCCATCACCAACCCGGCACCGAGTTTGAAGCCTGTCTTGAACGCATCCAGTTCGGTTACGCAGGCAAACTCGTTGCGACTCTGACTGTACCTTTCGAGCAGTTCCTTTTGCTCCGGTGTCAACCCTTCCTGCAGCCGCTCATATCCTAAAAACAGTCCCTAAAACCGCCAAAATCGCCCCATTTTCCAATGGGTATGTATATTTTTCCAATGGGTGGCTCTGTTTTCCCATTAGTGCGATTGATTTTCCAATAGATGCAGATTTTAATGAAGTACCTGCCGGTGGCAGGTATGAAGTAATTCGCTTTGCTCATTATGAAGTATTGCAGTTTTCACTGCAATATGAAGTAAAATAAATCCCTCCATCATATGCGCAGCATACTTCATAGCGCCGGCTACTTCATATTCCGCAGGAATACTTCATAAATCACGCAAGGGATTTATTTCATTGAAAAAACACCGTTTGTATCACAAACGGTGTTTTTTCTTG
>JAFRLX010000082.1 GCA_017430965.1 Clostridia bacterium
ATACACCTCTTTGACTAAATCCATGGATTTAGTCCACACAACTAAATCTTTATAATTAGAATATCCCATCTTTTTTCTCCATTCCAATCAGAGTAACGACAATGTCCACTGAACGCTGAAAACTGAACACTGAACACTGAAAAAAGTTATTTATCAAATAACTTTCTTCGCTGCGTCGAGCGGCGCATCATGGCGCGCATTGCATCAACATCTTCGGTTTCAATCATGGTTTCGAGTTTTTCAAACTGCTCGCGAAATTCCTTCATTTGCTCAAGCAGTGCAGCTTTGTTGTCGATAAAGAGCTCCGACCACATCACATCATTAATGCGGGCAATGCGGGTTAAATCCCTGAAGGAATCGCCGGTGTATTTTTCCAAATGCTCTTTTTCGTTGCAGGTCATCAGGGTAATGGCAATGCAGTGGGTCAGCTGCGAAACAAAGCCGATAATTTCATCATGCTTGTCGATATCCAGCTCCGCCACGCGATAGCACCCTAAAATCCAGCCCAAATCGCGGCAGATTTCAATCGCCTCCTGCGTATTCTTTTCGGTAGGCGTGACCAGGTAATTAGCGCCGGTAAAAATCTTGTCATCCGCATTTTCCACGCCGGAAACCTCTTTACCGCACATCGGGTGCGCGGGAATATACTCCACATCCTCGCGCAGCATGCCCTGAATGGTGCGCACAAAGTCGCCTTTAATACCGGTGACATCCGTAATTATCGTGCCGGGCTTAAAAAACTGCTGGTAATCGGCAATCCAATCTTTAAAGATGTGGGGATACAGCCCGAATATCACGATGTCCGCCCACTCGACAAATTCCTTTGTCACCTCGGTGGTGCCGCTTTCTATCATTCCCTTTTGCAGGGCATAGTCGATGCTCTGCTGCGTTTTGCTGATGGCTCTGACGCGGTAATCCTTGCGGCTGAGCGCCATGGCATAGGAGCCGCCAAGCAGGCCTAAGCCGATAATGAGTATATTTTTATCTCTGTTTAAAGTCATACTGTTTCTACCTCTATTCCTACCTCTTTCAGCCTCTCAAAGAAATCGGGAAAGCTTTTTCTGACTGCCTCGGCACCTTCTATCTCTCCCCCGGTCAAGCTCAAAAGCACGCTCAAGCTCATCACAATTCTGTGGTCATTGTGCGCGCTCAACACTGCGGCGGGCTTGTGGAAGGCAGTCGGGTAAACGACAATGCTGTTTTCATAGACTGCCACATCCGTGCCGAACTTTTTGAGTTCTTCCGCCATGCAGGCGCCGCGGTCGCTCTCTTTAATGCGCAGGCGGCGCGTATCATCAAACACAGCGCCGTTTTTGGCAGCTGCCACCGCCATTAAAACAGGTCCCAAATCGGGGCAATCGCCCAAGTGAATGGTCGGCGTGCCTTTGCACAGCATTTCCAAATAGCGCTCATAGGCTTTATCTCCCTGCAGGGAATCGGGGTCTAAGCCGCCAATTTCAATGGAGGAACCGAGCGCGTTGAGCGCCGCAAAGAACGCCGCATTCGAATAATCCCCCTCCACTGCGGTGTGCGCCGCCAGGTAATGCTGATTGCCCTTGACCAGCAGCGTTTTTTCATCTGCCCACGCAGCCTCTATGCCGAATTTTTGTAAGGCACTGAGGGTTAAGTTGATATAGGGTCTGCTCTCAATCGGCGGCAAAATGTGAATTTTGCTGTCGCCCTCGAGCAGCGGTAAGGCAAAGAGCAGTCCGCTGATAAACTGTGAAGAAATATTCCCCTTCACTTTAAAGCAACCCGCGTGCAGCTTTCCGCTCAGGTGCAGGGAGGTTTCCCCCTGTTCAAAGAGGATTCCCTGCTCGGCGCAGATTTTTTCATACACCCCGAGCGGGCGCTGAAACAGCCCTGCTGCACCCTCTAAGACCGCTTCGCCTTCGCCCACAAGGCACAAAGGCACAAAAAAGCGCTGGGTGCTGCCGCTCTCGCGGCACTGCAGCGGGTGCGCCGCATCGGTATGAAGCGGGTTTGCGCCGCAAATGTGCACATCCTGCCCCACCCACTCGACTGTGGCGCCGATTGCCTGCAGGCAATCAATGGTCGCAAGCACATCCTCGGAGCGGTCAATGCCGGAAATCACACTCTCCCCTTCGCTGAGCCCTGCGCAAATCAGGTAGCGGTGCGCCATGCTCTTGGAAGGCGGCGCCGTGATAGACCCTTTGCCGCTTGCTTTGCTGATTTTAACTCTCACTGAGGTAGTCCTTTCTGATTGCTTCTGCCACTGCTGCGGCATCAGCCGTTACGTTTATCTCTTTATCGGCGCATTGCTCATAAATGGTATGGCGCTCACGATAGCGCTGCTGCAATGCCGCCCTGTCAAGTGCCAATGGCCTGTCGGCTGTCGGCACAATGTCCTCTACCTTGCGGTTGATGTAATACACTCTAGCGTTGCGCTTTAGCGCGTGCACATTGGCGGGGTCTAACACCGCACCGCCGCCGAGTGCAATCACAGCGCCTGTCGGCTGCTTGGCAATGTCACACACCGTTTCGCTCTCCAAGCGCCGAAATGCGGCTTCACCGCTTTTGGCAAAAATTTCGCTAATCGGCATTCCCGCACGTTGTTCAATGAGTTTATCGGTATCCGAAAAGTCGCGCCCGAGGGCTTGAGCGAGCTGTTTTCCCACTGTGCTTTTGCCGCAGCCCGGCATTCCCGCCAAGGCGATATTCTGCATCCTGCACAGGATTTTTCGGTATTCCCTTTCAAGGCTTTCCGGCGCATAGCTTGTGCCGGTAAACAGTTCACTCGCATACACAGCCTGTGCCACGAGCATAAACAAACCGCCTTGTGCAATGAGCCCGCGCTGCTTTGCTGCCAAAACCAAATCGGTGCGCAGCGGGTTATACACCGCATCAAACATAGCCTCTAACTGCTCCAAGCGCCCGATATCCGCCGCAGCGCCTTCGACCTGCGGGTACATTCCCACCGGTGTCGTGTTGATAAGCACCTGCGCCGTGCGATAGTGACTGTAGAGTGCCTCGTAAGTGATGCAGTCGGGAGTTTCGCGCCGACTGACGCGCACTGCCCGGGCGGCGCCCAAATCGACTGCCACCTGCCGCGCGGTCAGCGAAGTACCGCCGGAGCCTAAAATAGCCACTGTTTTCCCTTTCAGAGAAACGCCGCTTCTTTCGATAAGCGCTTTCAAACCGAGGTAATCCGTGTTATAGCCTTTGAGTGTGCCGCCGCTGTTGACAATGGTGTTGACAGCGCCAATGGATTTGGCGGCAGCATCTATTTCATCCAAATGCGCCATCACCGCCTGCTTATAAGGGATGGTGACATTGATTGCTGCAAAGTCGCGCTGCTGCAAAAAGCTGCTGAGCGCTTCGCGCGGCAGTTCTTTGAGTTCATAGCGGTAGTCCGCCAAGCTCTCGTGAATGAGTTTGGAAAAACTGTGCCCCAGTTTTTCACCGATTAAACCGTATTGCATATAATGCCTCTATTGATGATATGAAAATCTAAAAAAGCTAAATTCTAAATGCTAAATATGTTTACTGTTTGCGGTATGTCGAGTGTATAGCACATATCAACTTCTCATCGGGTGCGGGTGAACCGCCCTCTAATTCCGCATTCCGATTTTCGCATTCCGCATTGCGAAATACTCTTATTTCGCCAAATAGTCCGTGCCGTAGCGCAGCGCGAGCATATCGCACAGCACCAATGCTGTCAGCGAATCCTGAACCACTCTGGCGCGGTGGATAATCGCCGGGTCATGCCTGCCCTTAATCTTAATCACGGCGTTTTCTCCGGTGGCCAAATTGATGGTTTTTTGGTCTTTAAAGATAGAGGGTGTCGGCTTGACAGCGGTTCTGAACAGAATCGGCATACCGTTGGAAATGCCGCCGTTAATGCCGCCGTTATGGTTGGTGGTTGTGACAGGCTTGTCCGCCTCCATGCGCCATTCATCATTGACCTTGGAGCCGAGGTACTTGGCAATTTCAAAGCCCATGCCGAATTCCACACCTTTCACGGCAGGGATGGAAAACATTGCGTGAGAAAGCGCGCTTTCCAAAGAATCAAAAAACGGTTCACCCACACCGGCGGGCATACCGATAACTGCGGTTTCCAAAATACCGCCCACACTGTCGCCCACTTCGCTCGCTTTGGCAATTACCTGTTTTATCTGTTCCCCCACAGCGGGGTTGAGAACGGGAAGCGCGGCGGATTGCAGGTAAGCAAGCTCGCGCCCGTAATCGCCAAACGGCTTATCGCGCAGGGTCGCGCACTCCAAAATGTGCGTGCCCAGGAAAATTCCCTTTTTCTCCAGCGCTTTAATGGCAACAGCACCTGCCGCCACCAGCGGCGCTGTCAGCCTGCCGGAGAAGTGCCCGCCGCCGCGGTAGTCCTCAAAACCGTGGTACTTGCAGTGAGCGGTGTAATCCGCATGCGAGGGGCGCGGCATATAGCGAATTTCATTGTAATCGTGCGACTTTTTATCGTTATTTTCAATATAAAAGGTAATCGGTGCGCCGGTTGTTTTGCCGTTAAATACCCCTGAAAGGATGCGCACGGCATCCTTTTCGCGCCGCTTGGTGGAAATCTCGGCAATTCCCTGCCGCTTTTCCATCTGCGCCGCAATAAATGCCTCATTGACTTCTATGCCGGGCGCAAAGCCATCCAGCACGGCACCGATTGCCGCACCGTGGCTTTCCCCGAACAGGGTAATTTGCACACTGTTTCCAAAACTGTTTTTCATCCTCTATCCCTCAAATATAATTTGAAAAATCTTCAAACGCAATTTCCTTGATTTCGTAGCTGCCGACCTGTTCGACCGTGACAATGCGCAGGGTGTCGCCTGCGCGCTTTTTGTCGTGCGCCACGGCGCTTAATACCTTTTCTCTGTCGGCAGTGTTCTCACAGGGCAAGCCATACTTTTTAAGCACCGGCAGCAGCCTGTTTCTCACACTTTGACTGCACAGCGGCAGCATGCCGAGCGCGACACACTCGCCGTGGTACAAACCGCCCTGCGCTTCAATGCCGTGGCCGAGTGTGTGCCCGAAGTTAAGCACGCGGCGTAAGCCGGCTTCCTTTTCATCCTGCTCGACCACCTTGGCTTTGATTGCAATGCTTGCCGCAATGATACTGTCGATATCCTCATAAGGCTCACTGTTCTCAATCTGTTCAAATAATGAGCTGTCAAAGCACAGCGCCATTTTTATCGCTTCCGCCATTCCGCCGGCGCGCTGCCGCGGGTCGAGGGTGGCAAGCACATCGGAATCAATAACCACCTTTTTCGGCTGGTAAAAGGCACCGACAATGTTTTTGATACCCGCCAGGTTGACAGCGGTTTTGCCGCCCACCGAGGAATCCACCTGCGAAAGCAGTGTGGTGGGAATGTTGTAAAAATCAATGCCGCGCATAAAGCTCGCTGCCGCAAAGCCTGCCAAATCGCCGACCACGCCGCCGCCGACAGCTACAACCGCATCACTGCGGGTAAAGCCGGCTTCGACCATGGTTTCAAGCAGCATTTGCCAAGTAGCAATACTTTTGCTGCCTTCACCTTGCGCGACAGTGACCACAAAGGCACTCTCGCTCGCTGCGGCAACGGTTGCGGCATACTGCTGCGGCACGCCGCTGTCGGTCACCACCAGGACTTTGCGCTGCAAATCAAGGTAATCGCCGATATGCGCGAGCGCCCCGCGCTCGATAATGATATCGTAACTGTTTTTATCTAAATTGACTGTAATCTTCATCTCTTATTCACTAAGTTCCTTGACATCTTTATACGACCCGATTAGTTTAATTGTGTCGCAGTGCTGTTCCAATTCTTTGAGCATCGCCTGCCCTTTTTCGGAATATATATCGCCGACTGCTTCCACAAAGAAGTAGTACTGCCATGCACCCTCCAGCGGGTGCGAGCGCAATACCGACATATTAAAACCGCTATCACTAATCACGTTAATCGCCTTAGCGAGCGAACCGGTTTCATCTGCCACGGTGAAC
>JAFRLX010000083.1 GCA_017430965.1 Clostridia bacterium
AACAAATCACCACCCGAGCCGACAGTGTTATGCTGTCGGCTTTATTCGTTGAAAGGAGAGATAGTTGAACAACAAAAAAATCGGACTGTATCTTACAGTCACCGCCGCCGAAAAGCGGCGCATCAAAAAGAATGCCGCACTATGCGGCTTGAAGCAAAGCGAATATATTCGCGGGAGGGCATTGGGCTATGCACCGAAAGCGGTGCCGCCGGATGCCTTTTATCATTTCTGCGAGAAGGTTGACGCCTTGTGTGAAAAGCCCTTTTCGCCGCAGGTGAATGAAAAAGCACTCTCGCTATTGGAGAAAATGGAAAGCATTTATATCACTTCGGAAAAGGAGGCGGTGCAGGAATGGCAACCACCGGTTTCTGGCCCGTAAAGGGCAGACTAAGAGAAGTGTTGGCGTATGCGAAAAATCCCGACAAAACCACCGAAGAAAAATACTTGGATGACGATTTGCGAGTTGCGATTGACTATGCCGAAAACAGCAACAAGACCGATAAGCAGATGTATGTTTCCGGTATTAACTGTTCCAAACACCGCGCCTATGAAGAAATGTGTGCGGTCAAACAAAAATACGGTGAGCGAGGCAAGGTCATCGCTTATCACGGCTATCAGAGTTTTGAAGCGGGAGAAGTTACACCGGAGGAAGCACACGAAATCGGGAAGGAAACGGCGAGAAGAATGTGGGGTGACAGGTTTCAGGTGCTTGTCACCACACACCTAAACACCGATAATCTGCACAATCATTTTGTGATCAATGCCACATCTTTTAAAGACGGCAAGAAATACCGCAACCAAATCGGCGACCATATGGAACTGCGCAAGGTGTCCGATGCCGTTTGCAGAGAACACGGCAAATCCGTGTTGGAGAACGCACCGTTTTACGGCGGTCAAAAGAAAGACTATTGGCTTAAACAAAGCGGTCAGCTTTCTCACAGAGAAATGCTGCGCAAGGATATTGAAGATGCGCTGGAGTATGTAACGGATTTTCAAGACTTTCAGCGGTATATGTACACTCTCGGCTACCGTGCGCCTCACGGGTACAAAGGTGCACACATTTCTCTCATCGGCCCCGGCTGGCAGCGACCGATAAGGATTGACCGCTTGAATAAAAACTATACCTTAGAGGGTATTACCAAACGCGTTAATCAAAATAGAGAAAATGAAAACATTATTGTTTTCTATAACAGCCCGCCAAAAGTGCGCAGACCGTACTATCCGCAGGTGTATCGGTATTATAAAAGTGACAGCAGCTTGATCACTTTACTCTTTGAAATTGTTATTCAAATCCTGCAAATGAGTGCGGCTCTTGAGTATGACAATCTCAAACAGTGCCCGGTTTCGCCAGCTATGCGTGCAGAATTGGCAAGGCTTGACCAAACGCTGGCACAGTACCATTTCTTGCGCGATAACCAAATTGAAACGATAACGGACTTAACTGCTTTTAGTGAGCAGGTGCGAAAACAAATTGAAGCGTATGAAAAGGAACGCCAAAAACTGCGCAATCAAATTCGCCGTGCCAAAACACCCGAAAGAGAATTAGAACTCAAAGAACAGTGTAAGGAAATCAGCAAGAAACTGTCACCCTTGCGAAAACAGAAAAAGCTAATTGCCGACATTACAAAGAAAGTGCCTCGACTTCGGGAACTTTTAAAAGAGGAATTTGATTTGGAAAACGGCAAATTCTATGTGCGCTATGAAGACCCACATAGAACGCGCAGATACCATCAACCACAAAAAACAAAAGAAAGGAATTATGAACGATGAATACAATACCTATTACAAAAATCCATCCGTTTGAGGAGCACCCTTACAAGGTGCTTGATAACGAGGAAATGAACGAATTAATCCAAAGTGTACAGCAGCACGGCATTTTATCGCCACTGATTGTGCGACCAATTGAAGGCAAAACAGATGAATACGAAATCATATCGGGACACCGCAGATTTCGAGCAGCACAAAAGGCAGGGCTTACGGAAATCCCTGCCGTTATTTATGCCTTAAACCGAGATGAAGCAGCCATCATGCTTGTGGACAGCAACCTGCACCGAGAGCATCTGCTGCCGAGCGAAAAGGCGTTTGCGTATAAGCTGAAAATGGAAGCCATGAAAAGGCAAGGCAAACGCAGTGATTTAACTTCGTCGCAAATTGCGACAAAGTTAGATACTGCTTCACAAATCGGCAAAACTGCGAGTGAAAGTCGAGACACTGTATACCGCTATATCCGCTTAACCGAGCTTATCCCCGAACTGCTCGATTTGATGGATGAGGGCAAAATTGCCTTTTCCGTCGGTGTGGAATTATCCTTTTTGGATGATGAATCGCAGTACACACTGCTTGACATTGTTGAGCGAGATAACTGCACTCCGTCTTACTCCCAAGCTTATCACATGCACAGAGCATTCAATAACGAAAGGCTCACCAAATTCTTTATGGAAAAACTTATGTCACAGGAAAAACCCAACCAACGAGAGACAGTCAAAATACCGACCGAGCGCATTCGCGCTTTGGTGCCGCAAAAGTACACAGCCAAGCAAACGGAAGAATATATTGTGAAAGCGCTGGAGCATTATCACCGATATTTGATTCGACAGCATGATAGGGGGCGATAATACTTTGAAAGATACCCTTTTAGAGAAAAACACCGCAGAAACCCCTCGCGAAATTCTCTTTTCCGTTGAGGATAAAAACACGGTTTATGATGTTTGTGCACAGTTTTCGACAGAAGGCAAAGAGTCTCTACTCGCACAGCTGAAGAAATTGATTTTAGAATCGGCATAATTGAAAAAAGTCACCGAGTGTAATATATTAAAACTATGCTACTCTCGGTGCACGGAAAGGAGTTGAAATGTTAAAGCCCGAGAATAGAAATAAAATCACAGCACTATACTGTCGTCTTTCACAGGATGACGGTATTGATATGGAAAGCAACTCCATATCTAACCAAAGAAAAATATTGCAGGATTATGCCGATTCCAACGGCATAACCAACACAATGTTCTTTGCGGATGACGGTTACACCGGCACTGATTTTAATCGCCCTGATTTTCAGCGCATGCAAGCAATGATAGAGCGCGGAGAAATCGGCACGGTGATTGTAAAAGACCTTTCGCGTTTCGCCAGAAACTATATTGAAGCCGGCAACTACCTTGAAGTGAAATACCCTTCGCTCGGCGTTCAGTTTATCGCCATCAAAGAAAATGTTGATACTATTAAAGGTACAGGAATGGAAATGTTGCCGTTTTACAACATTTTTAATGAATGGCACGCTGCCGAAACGAGCAAAAAAGTCCACGAAGTTTGGAAGGTTAAAGCAGCCGAAGGCAAGCGAATTGCTTCTGCGATTCCTTATGGTTATATCAAATCACCGGACAACCATGAACAGTGGATTATTGATCCGGAAGCGGCAAAGATTGTGCGTCAGATTTACGATATGTGCTTACAAGGATTAGGAAACGGTAAAATCGCCGGTAAACTTGAAAAAGCAGGTATCCTTAGTCCAACCGCTTATTACCATTCAAAAGGAATACGGACAAATAAACAGTTAAAATCGCCGCCGTGCAGATGGTGGGCTTCAACCATTCAAGGTGTTTTAGATAACATCCAATACACCGGATGTACTGTGAACTTCAGAAGCACCACTGTCAGTTACAAAGTGCATGAACGCGTTTTTAATCCCAAAGAAGATTGGCAAATAATTCCCGACACACAGGAGGCAATCATTGATATGGAAACGTTTAATCGTGTACAAGAACTGCGCAAACATCGCAGAAAACAAACTTCGACCGGCAGAAAAAGCATTTATACAAGCAAAATGTTCTGCGGCGATTGCGGTTCAAAAATGTATTTTTGTGCGGCGAGAACAATTCCTGATAAAAATGTTTTCTTCCGTTGTTCCGAATACAAAGAGAACAAAGGAACATGCTCTATTCACCATATTCGTGAAACTGCTGTAGATATGATTGTGCGCAGAACGGTTAAGGAAGTTGCAAAATATGTTACACAATATGAGCCAGTTTTCCTTTACCTGTATTCCAAAAAGCATAATGAAGAAATGCAAACAAATCTGCGCCATACGAAAATGCGAATTGACCAAAGCGAAAGTCGTCTAAAACAACTTGACCAACTGATTATGAAAGTATATGAAGATCATGTTTTAGGCAACCTGCCCGAAACGCGATATAGGATGATGGCAGAAAACTATGAGGCGGAGCAAAAGGAATTAGCGAAGCAAATAGAAGCTGACAAAACCTTACTTGAAAAATCCCGGCAAACAGTTTCAGATGTCAAATCTTTTTTACAGGCAATTCGGAAATACACAGAGTTCGAGGAACTTGACGAGAAGATGGTTAACACTCTTATTTCAAAAATTGAAGTGTTTAAAAAGGTGAAAATTGATGGCAAGTTTCATGTGCCCGTAAAGATTTACTTTACTGCAGTCGGAATTGTTGATATCCCCGATGAGAAGGAAATCAAGAAAATAATGGCGGAATTACAAGCAAATCCGCAATTATTAAAAACAGCATAAGCAAAGGTGTAGCCGCCAAAGGCGACTACACCTAACATACTTAAAAATCAATCCTTAATGACAGTCAGCGAAGCC
>JAFRLX010000084.1 GCA_017430965.1 Clostridia bacterium
ATCAGAGAGATTTTCCGGTCGGGTTTGAAAAACATGAAGACAATGCTTCTTAATTCAGGTTACAAACCTGAGAGTTGCAACAACTAACTATTTAATACATTTTTTGGAGGTTTACTATTATGAATAATACAATTGAAACACGCACTATTAAAAGAGGCGACATTTACACATGCAGATATCACAACCACTATGGACGTCTATAAGGAAGCAACAAAAGACAAAAAAATAGAGTCATTCTCAGGCTTGGAAGGCAAGATTAAAATCAGTTAAAAACAGCAAAAAAGTGATGTGTTTCTATTTTTGGGGTAGTAACACATCGCTTTTTTCTACCCCAAATTCTACCCCATTTGAAAAAAGTTATGCGGGGTTATGCCAAGTTATGGTCAAAAATGAGCAACCTCACGATGAACAAAGTGCGATTTCTTTTTCTACGATTTTTTTATCGTAAAAAACAGATTAGGGCTGTCTCAACAAACAAATTCATTGAGGCAGCCCATTCATATAAAATATTCAATTTGTGTCGTTGCAAATAATGGCGTTTCTCCCATACTGAACACCCGGCTCGGGCGGTTTGCCGGTTTTTTCCAAAACCAATTCACTGCAGGTCACAAAGCGAAAGCCGCGTTCGCTGAGCGCTTTCAAAACAGATTCCAAGCCCGTAGCCGTACTCTCGTAAATTTCGTGCATGAGGATGATATCACCATCCCGCGCGCAGTGGATGACATGTTCATACAAACTCACGGCATCCTTGTACTTCCAGTCAACGGTATCCACCGACCAGAAAAAAATCGGCAGCCCCTCTTCCTTACACACCTGCCTGATAAAAGGGTTCGTTGCGCCGCCGGGCGAGCGAAAACAGGTGGGCGGTCTGCCGGTCACTTTTTCGATAATCTCATTGCATTTTAGAATATCCTCTTTTGTGACATCTTCCCCGTAACGGTCATGGTCCCAAGTATGAGAGCCGATTTCACAGCCCATTTCCAGTTTGCGCTTTAAACTGTCGGGTTCTATCAAAAGCCTGTTTCCGACTGTAAAGAAAGTGGCTTTTGCGTGGTATTTTTCAAGTGTATTCAAAATGATGTCCGTTTCGCCTCTAAAACCCGGTCCGTCATCAAACGTCAAGGCAATGATCGGTTGCGTTTTGTTCCTCGCACATCTGCGAAACAGGCGCAGTTCCAAAACCTTATCGTATTCGCTCAGGAATCTTTTTTCCGAGGCGCTGTCTATCACCGCCACATCATCCTCAGTCAAAGCATCCGGTGCAATGAAATGTTTCGGCGCATTGGTACCCGGCACGGTAATCAGGAAAGGTTCGCCCGATTGAAAAATCCGGATGATACTTTCTCGCGAATAAACAATGGCACCTGCATATTCCAAATCATAAAGCATATCTATGTCGGGAAGCACCAAATCAGCCGCCGCATCAAATGCGCCGCAGTGAATGAGTCTCTCATTTAATATCCACGGATTAAACTTTGTCGGGTCTGCTTGCTGCTCTATGTTAAAATGGCGCAGCATAATGGAGAGCGCCGTCACAACACAACCGCACTCGGAAAAATAGCGGTATGTGGCATCCGGAAAAAGGGATGCCGGCCATGCCTGCTCTTCGTTAAAAGCAGCGTCGGTTTGCTTCCACTTTTTATAGTCGGGATTTATCTTGCATGCATCCTGAACCGGGCTGTCGGCAATGACATTTACCGGCTGCGCGCTTTGTTCGCGGAAGTCGCCTTCCAGAAAATCTTTGAATACTTGTCTGTTTTTCTCAAAATCCGCTATGATGTGCCAGGTGCCGGCGTTGATTTCTTCGTAAGTGCCTTCGGCAGGCAGGCGCAAGGAGGCAATCTGCTCCATATTGGTTTTTCTAATGAGCATAAACATTTGAAGCAGCTTATATGCAGGAATATTATACCAAACCTGCTTGCGCACACAAAGAGCCAAACGCAACAGCTTTGGAAAGCGCATATCCGACTTTGCTTTTTTCATCGCAATACCCAGCACTTTTCTTTGCCGCGCCGTTCGCGCATACTCATGCCCGTGCCTGCGATTGCGCATATATGCCAAAGTTTGTGCGCCGCAAAGGTGCACCTGACCGCTGTTTTTTAAAGGCTCAATCACTTTGTTGTCAAGAATGATGCGTTGCACATCCGGCGTGTTTTCATTAATGAAATCCAGCTCCTTATCATCCACACGAATGTCAATGCCGCCCAGCGCATCAAAAACACTGACCAAACCTTCCATGTTTATCATGGCATAATAGCGAATGTTGACTCCGAAGGCTTCGGCGACAACCTGCATGGCAAGCTTTGCCCCGCCGCAGACGACTGCCGCATTGATTTTGCCTTTCCCGTGCCCCGGAATATCCACCAGGATATCTCGCATCACACTTGTCAGCTTTACAAGGCGTTTTTCGGCATGTATCGAAGCGATAATAATCGTATCGGAGCGCTCGTACGCGCCTGGGGTTTGCGCATCACAACCGAGCAATAAAATGTGCTCCCATTTATTTTTGTTGTTCTTTTGATTGTTCAAATCTGATATTCACCCCAAAATGATTAAAGACAGTGCTCTGAAAAAGCCGTGAATATAGCGTAAGTTTTTCAAATAAAACAAAGCGCCGCTATGCGTTTTAGCAAAGCTTTGTAAAAACGCCTTATCGCTCACCGATAAGCGCTCGGCATACGCATCCGACATTTGCCGCGCCTGCTCTTTTCTTAAAATAATAGAGGTTTTGACATCGGCAATATCGGTCAATCTGCTCCAGATGTAGGAGAGCTTGCCGACATCTTTTGCACCGATATAGTTTTGCGCGTGCTGGCGGTAAAAGCCGGTCGGTGCGTCGATATAAATGATATTGCCGAAGCGTGCCGCCACTGCCGCCAACCACCAATCGTGCATAATGATGCCGGCGGTATCTTCGTTCCGGCAGGCAAGGCGTGTCAGTGCGCGGTTGAAAAGGCAGGCTCCGCCTGTTACCGTATTCCTGAAAATCACCGCCTGCCACTCGATATGCGCGGTATATTGCTTTGCCATTTTCATAGCCGATGCACCGAGCGGTTGAAGAGCGGCATCGGTAGGAATTTGGTCGGTAAATACGAGCAGCGGAATACTCTGTTCAAAGCGAAGCGCCTTTGTGAGCATTTTTTCGAGTTTATCGGGGAACCAGACATCATCCTGGTCGCAAAATGCCATCAGCGGCGCATCACAATCGCGGCAAAGCCTCAAAAAATGGGCTTTGGGTGAACCGAATCTTTCGGGATAGCGCACGCGCCGAATCTTATCGGGATATACACGCTCATAGGCATCAATCATGGCGTTCGTGCCATCCGTTGACCCGTCATCGGACACGGTCAAATGCCAATTCCGATATGTTTGCGCAAGAATCGATTCGAATTGCTCTTTTAAAAACAATTCGCCGTTGTAAGTTGTCATTAATATTTCAACTTGGGGTTCATTCATCTATGCACTCTCCTGTGAATAAAGCTCTCTGTATTCCGGGCAGCACCTCAGCAGTTCGGCGTGCGTGCCGTCCGCCAGCACCTTTCCGCCTGAAATGAAGAAAATGTGCTCGCAATTAATGACGGTTGAGAGCCTGTGCGCCACCATGAGTGTGGTTTGTCTGCCCTGCATACCGTCTATTGCCGCCTGAATTTTTGATTGCGTGATGTTATCGAGCGCGCTCGTTGCTTCATCAAGCATTAAAATGGAATGTTCTTGCAACAAGCTTCTCGCCAAGGCGACTCTTTGCCGTTGACCACCGGAAAGGGTGACGCCGCCTTCGCCTACAACCGTATCAAAGCCGTTGGGCATATCCATAATATCATCATAGATACAAGCGAGCTTGCACACCCTTGCCATTTCCTCTTCGGTAGCATCATTTTTGGCAACAGCCAAGTTTTCACGAATGCTCATATTAAAAATATACGGCATTTGGCTGACCATTTCCATATTACCGCGCAATGTTTCTTTATCTAATTCGCGCAAGTCGTGACCATCCAGCAAAATCTCTCCTCTATCGGGGTCATGCAGGCGCGAAATGAGTGAAAGCAGCGTACTTTTTCCGCAGCCGCTGCGCCCGACAAAGGCAACTCTCTCCCCTTCACGGATATGCAGATTGATGCCGTTTAAAACTTTCACAACATTGCCATTTGAATTTTTATAAGAAAAATGGACATTCCTTAATTCAATATCGCCTTTGACAGTTTCCAGATGCGTGTCTCCGAAAACTTCGGTTTCATAATCGGAGCTGTGCATCAACTGATAAATACGCTCGCTTGAGAGCGCAAGGTTATACACCGTAGTCATCATTTGCGAAACCGAAGTGGAGCAGGTATATACACTGCCGTTGTAGTTATACAAAACCAATGCTGTGGAGGGCAGCATACCGTCCTTTATCATAAATAAAGCAAGCAGTGCCATATAAATGAAATTTGTGACGCCTACAAACTGTTGGCGCAAAAAGATAAAGCGCATGGAATTGACACGCATCTTTGTGAACAAATCAACACTTTCTTCCACACTCATCTTTAACTTTTGCATAAAGCTTTGCTCGCAGTTGAGTAGTTTGATATCCCGGTGTGCGCGCACCATTTCGCTGACAAAGCTTGTATGCTTTTCGTTCGCCGTGCGATAGCGACGGCCGTCATCGGTAACCGAGCGCATATGAAAGCGCTGAATAATGACATAGATGATAAACAGCACTAATTCAAATACCAGCATTTTCGGAGAAACGACGGCAAATGAAATAAATAAACTGATGAGCCTGAACAATTCGGTCACAGAGCCTAGCAAATCATCAATACGATCTACCGCATCGGCTGTTTCATTAATGAGCCTTTGTGTGAACAAGCCGCTCCCGGTGGCATCCATGCAAGCCGTTTTAATGTGCAGCACATTTTCGGTTAAGTCCTTCTGCATTTCCTTGACCATATAAGAATATGACTTGCGCAACATAAAACTGGCAGCGTAGTTGACAATAGCACTGCTGACTGCTTGCGCAAGGATTAATGCGGCTATGATGAAAATCTTGCGAAATTCGGAGCCGGAATATGCCACAATGATTTGCGCCGCCAACAGCGGTTCAAGAACATTCAGACCCATATTAACAAAGCGCAAGATACTGGCGATGACAAACTCTTTTTTTCTACGGGTCATAAACCCTAACAGGTACTTAACGCTCTTGAAATCGGGCGCAACAGGTTTCGCAGAATATGTAATGATATTCTTCCCGTTTTTATATTTCCAACTCGGAATTGACGATGAATCCTCAACAAGTTTAGCGGTAATTTCGCTCTCGCTTTTCTCCAAAGGATTCAGACTTTCACCTTCTACAGTGATGACAATGCGAATCTTCCTGTCTTTGGTTATCATTTTGATTTCAAAATCTGCGTTCGCTTCATGATTTGCATAATCAAGCAAATTTTCTTCAATCAGCAACCTGTACCGTAGCCTTGTCTGTCTGTCAATGCCGTTTCTTTCTAAAAACGCATCGGAATCTTTGACGGCTTTTTGAATGTTTTCGTTGGATAAATACATTCTTCCCTCCCACTTTTTGTAATGCTTATCTTTTTTTTGCGGTCCGTATTTCTCATTAACCAGGACAATCTCCTGCGGATAAGCGGATGTAAAAGCATCGTTTTTCCTCAAGTCCGGGTCAAGGCACTCGATACTGTGTGATAAAAACGCTCTCTTTTCTTCTTCACTTAGAACGCCTAATCGGAACAGATTATTGATTTTATTATCCCTGCAGCGCACAAAAGCCTGAGGGTGCTGAATCGGGTTCCCGGCTGTCGGTGCCTGCGGAATACAGGCTAAAATAAAAAACTGATTATTACTTAAATCGTTTATTTGTCTACCGAAATAAAACCGGGCGGCATCGGCAATTCCGTAAACACCGTTCCCAAAATAAATAATATTAAAATAAAACTCCAATATTTCTTCTTTTCCCAGAATCGACTCGACATACAAAGAAAGAAATATCTCCACTAATTTGCGAAAATAACTATGTTCAAAATTGAAATACAGATTTTTTACGAGTTGCTGCGTGATGGTGCTGCCGCCGGTGATAATCCTTTTTTTGCGAAAATTCAGTTTAATGGCAGCCTTTACCGCCCCCGGTATTACACCGCGGTGCTTATAAAAATCCGCATCTTCCGATAAAATGATATACCGAACCATAACATCCGGAATATCGCTTAATGCTTCAAAATCCGTTTGGTTTTTTCTTTTTTCATACAGTTTCTTTATCGGTCTGCGTGCTGCTAAGAAAAAAGCATAAATGCCTGCTGCCAGCGGAAAAGCAAGCAAAATGATAACTATGATAATCAGTGAAATATAAAGAATTTTCACAATACTCCTTTACTTATGTGTGAACTATATTTGTTTATTTATTAAAAATCTGTTTGTCCTGATTACAAATACCGAATCCACGGGCAGTATCCCCAGTGGGTAAAGTTTCTGTCGCTTAAATTTGTTTGAATCACGCCCATTGCATGCCCTTTTGCATCAATCACCTGTCCGTTTCCAATGTAAATCCCAACATGGTTTGCAGCGAAAACCAGCACACCGATTGTCTCGGGCATGGTGTCTATCGTGCCGGATTGGGGGCTGAGCTGCAGCATGCGGCAAACAGGAATATCCTGTTGTGCGTTGTACGCAATGGTACCGTCCTCTTTCGTCCATAAATACCCTTTAATTAAGCCGCTGCAGTCGAAAACACTGACACCGCGCTGCTTTTCGGGAAGGACACCCGGTTGCTTGTTCTTATATTTCCATTCATACTCCTTGGGGTACTGCTTTTTCTTCGCCCTATAGAGTTTTCGCGAGGATTTTTGCCCGAAAGTGCCGAACCAATACGGCGCGCCCAAGTGCTTTTTGGCAAACGCGACAAGCCCCTCATTTGTTTTTATATCACTCATTTCCACCTCTGTTGTGAGAGCTGTTTAAAAATTCTGTTCATACCATTTTAAAAAAATGTAAGTTGTAAAAATAACCTGGAACAATTCCGTGCTGCCGGTGCAAAACGCGTTCCAAAGCCTATGTAATAAATCCATGTTTAAAAATGTGCCGGCATTTTCTCCAAAAAGGGTCTTTTCCACTTCCGATTTATGCGGTTCGAGCAGTATCCATTTTTTAATGGGAACCGGGAAGCCCGCTTTTGTCCGAAAGGCGGTTTCCTCCGGCAAAACCTCACTTGCGCATTTTCTGAAAATGTATTTTCCACAGCCGTCCTTTAATTTTAACGTCGGCGGAATTTTTGCACTCAGTTCAAACATACGCCTGTCGGCAAACGGCAGTAGCAAATCCATCCCGTTGGCGCGGGTGTTTCTACTGACATTGAGTAAAATATCCCCTTCGAGCCACAAGGCTATATCCACTGCCAGCATGCGATTGAGAGAATTTGGGATTTTTTCTTTTTCATAAATATCCTTCACCAACATATCGGCAGGGAAAAACTTGTCTATGCGCAGCAGTCTGCGCGCCTTTTCTTCCTCTATCACACCAAAGCATCCGCAGTACCGGACACTTGCCAGTTCTTCCGCCTTACGGTAGATATGATAGCCCGCAAAAAACTCATCCGCTCCTTCTCCCGAAAGGCAACAAGTTACCGGTTGAGCCGCTTTTTTGCAACCTGCCGCAAACGCGACGGCAGAAGGGTCCGAGAGCGGCAATTCCACATTTTTCAAGAAAGAGGGAATGGCGCCAAAGTATTCTTCGGCGGTAATGGTGATTGGATGGAGATCTGCTCCTAAAAAGGCTGCCGTTTCTTGTGCGAAGGCATACTCGCTCATCTCTTTATCGTCAAATCCGATATTGCCGGCGTTTTTGACGCCGGAGGCGGCTAACAGGAAAGAAGAGTCTACACCGCCCGAAAGAAAACACTGCGCGCGCGAAAAGTCAAAGTTTTCCCTGTCTTCATCTAAAACGGTTTTAAGCGTTTGTCTTATTCTTTCTTCCCACTCTATTTCGGAAACGCCGATTTCCGGCTGAAACTCCGGTTTAAAATAGCGGTTGATTTTGCACTGTCCTTCCCTAAATATCAATGTTCTTCCGGGTAAGAGTTTTAACACCCCTTTATAGATTGTTTTTTCACCCACAGGGTAGCCGAACATAAAGTAATATTGCAGCGCTTGCGGGTCGATTTCTTTTTGAAAGCCTTTTGTTTCGACAATTTCTCGAATATGACAAGAACACAACAAATCGCCGCCACTTGTCACGTGATAATAAAAAGTTTGAATGCCAAAGGGGTCTCTGGCACAAAACATTTCCCGCTTTTCTTCATCCCACAGCGCAAAGGCAAAAGCGCCCGATAAATGGTGCACCATATCATAGCCCCAGTACTTGAAGGCTGCCAACAGCAGTTTCTGTTCGGTTTTTTTGCGCGAACTCTCGGCACAAAGGCGCAACTGCTCACATAAGCTTTTTTGATTTCTGATATAGCCCTCATAGAAACAGATTTTCAAAGCGGTTGCCTTTCTTTCGCTATTTGCGAATGTTTTTCTCAAAAAAGTCCTTTTGTTCAAGCCGAGCGTGATGGCCTCAGTATATCACACAGCGGGTGCTTTCGGGAATATTGTCGTATATCCACTTTGCATTCTCGATATGAAGCCTTACACAACCATGGGTAACATCTTCACCGAGTCTGCCATCATAAATGTATTCCTGCGTGGACTCTCCTGCATAAATGATAGAATGAAACAAAAAGCCGTTTGTCGTTATTCTGGTTGCCCACCGGCAATGTGCCCGAGTACCGTCAGGCTCGTAAAGCCCGAAGCCTTTTTGGTGAAACGGTAAACCGTCATATGACCCCATCAGAAAACTGCCGCTCGGGGTTGGGCTCTCGGGTGCACCCACACTGCAAATCCACCGGTGCAGCCGCGTCCACTTTCCTTTGCCGCCTTCATAGATGCCGACAAAATGCTCTTTCTTATCCACTACAATCAAATAATTTGTAGGGCTGTCATATTCCTTTGCTATTGTATCCATTTCATTGTGCATTGCTATTTTCCTCCAGGATGAATAGCATCATTTTTTCTCTTTATGACGGGTTTTTAACCCTTTAAATACATCCCAATAACCGACACCGTAGCACTGAAAAGCAATCGGATCGGGGCGGCGGTTACCTTCAATAAACACTACCTCGCGTGCGGCGTTTACCGCAATATCCCAGCCGACAAGTCGCAAATGCGGTTCCACCAAAGCAATCTCTTCCAGTGCGGCACGAATTTTCTCCCATTCGGGTATCGCAAAGTTGACAATGGGCAACCCCGAGTCCGGGTGGATGGAATACAGATTGCCTTCGCTATCCATCCCCTGTGTGCAAACACAGCCGCGCCGCGCATCCACATTGCAGCCGATGCCGTGATGCGATGTAACATTATCGGCAATCATGCCTTCCCTGCCAAACCGCATACCGGCAAGGGAAAGAATTTCCACGCCGCCTTGCGCATTCACAAAAGTGAGAAAACGAAGGGTATTGACACTTGAAGCATTAAAGGCAGCCAATTCTTCACACTGCTTGACAATTTCTTCTATTTGATAGTGCTTTTTTTGCAGGGTTTCGAAAAGTTCCGGCGCTTCATCTTCACCGCATTCCATGATATCGGCACCAATACCACCTGAGCGATGGTAGGGCTTTGCAAAAAAGCGCGGATGCTTTCGGATAAATGCTTTAAACTGTTCTAAATCGGCTCTTTCGGAAAAAAGAGTGTCTCTGTGAATATAGGCGGTATATTTCTTGCAAAAATCGGCTTTATTATTGAGAAAGTGTGCATACTCATCGGGATTGAGTGCATCATACAGCCGCCATATTTTTCTGCCGGCAGCATAGGCGCGGCGCTTTTTTAGCCCCTTACGGTAAAATTCATAAGTAAAATACTCCACCGGAGAAACGCCGTAGAATAACTGCTCTAACGCACAATCAGGCAGCAGCCATGCCTTGGGGTATGAGAGCCCCTTCGCTTTTTTGATTTGCCATTCGTGCAAAAAGAGTTGATACCATTCTCGCATTCCGATTCTCCTTCCGGCGAAGAATACTACTTAAGTATTAAAAAAATTGTATTATATTTATATCACTTTTTCGTCAATTTTTCAAGCATATTTCATGTAATAAAATGGCAAAAAGAGAGGTGAAAACCGGTAAAAAAGGTCGACACTCTGGGATGTGTTTCTATTTTTGGGGTAGTAACACGATTCTTTGAGACCTTAAAATCCCACAAAGTATCTTTCGTATTTTCATTGAAATATAAGCCATTTTGTGGTATACTAATTTAGTATTGAGACGAAAGGAGAATGCAACATGAGTGAAATTAACAGAATTATCAACGAAGTAAACAGTTCCATGGCGATGGAAGGTATGCCGCTAACCGATGCCGACAAAGAGCGCATTCGCCTTTCCCTCATCAGCAAAGAGCAATATCAAAAAATATTGAAAGAATTGATTATAAAGCATTCGGCTTAGGTGCTCTATGGGGTATGATTACGAATACGAATGGGACAAGGAATATTGTTATCCCCATTCGGGTGTACTGAGAAACAGGCTCGGTATTAAAAATCGTGACGAACTTATGATTGCCGAGCGAGAAATCACCTCTTTAAAAATTGCGATTGCAAAGGCACAACCGATTCTTGGTGATTTTGATTTTGAACATTTAAAACAAATCCACAAATTCATTTTTGAAGATATTTATGCTTGGGCAGGCGAATTCCGCCATGTAAATATCGCAAAAGGTAATCACTTTTGCCTACACCAAAATATCGAAATGTATGCCGGCAGCATTTTCGGCAAACTGAAAGCCGAAAATTACCTATTAGATAGTAAAGAAAGCATTGCGCTCCGATTGGCTTATTATTTGAGCGAAATCAATGTGCTTCATCCATTTAGAGAAGGTAACGGCAGAGCACAAAGGCTTTTCATAGAATACCTTGCCGACCATGCCGGTTACAAAGTGGATTCTTCAAGTGTTTCAGCAGAAGAAATGATTGTAGCAAGCGCCGAGTCTTTTGCCAGAGACTACACTAAAATCAATGAAATGTTTGAAAGAATAACTACAAAAAAATAATAAAAACAGGATGTGTTTCTATTTTTGGGGTAGTAACACATCGCTTTTTTCTACCCCAAATTCTACCCCGGTTGAAAAAAAGTTATGCCACGTTATGCCAAGTTATGGTAAAAAATAGGGAACCGTTTGATGAACAAAACCAAGTTATACCTTTCTTTACCAACCTATGTGTTTCTCATTATTAATTTCCCCACAATGAAACCCCTCTCGGAGTAAATTTCAAGGTATTTGCCGGTATTTGAGGGTTTTTGAGGGTTATGACACCCCGTTTTTACCCAAAATCTTCGCACTTACGACATTTTTACGACAAATGAATATTTGAATTTTGAATCGCACTAACGACAAAACGACCGGTTTTCGTAAATCTGTCGTAAGTGCGATTTCTTTTTTGCCATTTTTTTGCATCAATAATCAATTAAAAAAATCATTAATTACATTAATAATTGCAGGGTTTTTGAGGCATTCTTGAAACTGAAAAACAGATGCGGTATAATATTACATATTTAGTCAAAGGGGAAAGCTATGTCGATTCGGTGGCGCAACAGAATAACGGTTATCGTGTTTTTAGCGGCCTTTTTTGTGCTCGGTATCATTGCCAATGTGACCTGGAATGAGCCGCTGAGCTTTACCGGCACGATGGTGTTTTCCGCGCTATTTATTATGTGGAGTGCCAGTGTGCGCTCGCGCGTCATTCATGTCAGGGAGCGCCGGTATTTTACTCTGCTCGGCAGTTTTATGCTGCTGTGGATGATAGAAAGAGCGGTCAAGTTTTCCTTTTTCCTTCAAAATGAGTGGCTGGGGCGCCACCTGTGGTACGGCTACTATATCCCGATTTTGCTCATGCCGCTTATCAGCCTGATGATTGCGCTGAGCATCGGCAAAACCGATAACGAAGCGCTCAACGCTAAACTCAAGTTGCTCTATATTCCCGATATTCTCCTGATTGCGGGCTTTCTGACAAACGATTGGCACCAGCTTGCCTTTCGCTTTCGACCGGGCTTTGATAATTGGGTGGATGACTATACCCACGGCGTGTTGTATTACCTTGCGTTGGTATGGATTATCGCCTTAGTACTTGCCGCGCTCATTTACATTGTGCGCTTTTCGAGTGTGAATGCCGGCAAAAAGCGCGGCATCATTCCGCTGGCGGTCATTATCGTTTCTCTGATGGGGGTTGCCGTGTATAATCTGACGGATTTTCGCCACACAAGAATGCTCAATGTCCCCGAGTTATTCTGCTTTTGCGTGGTGGCATTCTGGGAGGCGTGCCTGCAAACGGGGCTCATACCCTCCAACACCGGCTATGACCTGCTGTTTAAGCATTCTCACCTGGCGGCAAAGATTACGGACAATGGCGGTAACACGGTGTACGAAGCAGCCGCACAAAAGCAGCCGAATGCACACTATATTGAGCATAGAAATCGCATTTCCGGCGGCGAGGTTGTGTGGCTCGAGGATGTAACGCTTATCAAACAGCAAAAAGAAGAGCTGGAGCTGGCAAACCTGCGCCTTTCGCGGCGCGCGGAGCTTCAGGAAAAAGAAAATGCACTCAAAGAGGAGCGCACGCAGCTTGCGGAACAGCGCCGCATTTACGACAGATTGAACGCTTCGCTCTGCGCGCAGACAGAACACATTCACCGGCTCGTTTCCGAGGCGGAAGAAAATGAGGCAGTCAGGAAAAGTAATATGCTGTGGATGTGTGTAATCGGCGCTTACATCAAGCGCAAAACCAATCTGATACTCTTAGCAGAAAAGCATGAAAACCTCGCACTTTCCGAGCTCAACCTTGCCTATAAAGAGAGTTTAACCTATCTCTCGAAAGCAGGGGTCAGCTGCAAAATCGGCGCGATGCCCGAGGTGGAGGTGCCCGCAGGATTTCTGCTGTTTGCCTACGATGAATTGGAAACGCTCATCGAGCGCAAAATGCCCGCCATAGAGGCGGTGGATATTTGCATCACCGAAAAAGAAAGCGGCATTTTGTTTGATATCAAAATTGATGAGACACCGCTCACCTTTGCGATTGATAAGGGGGTGAAGGGGTGAATACACTATTCTACAATCCCACTATCAGAGGGCTGTTGTCGCTATGGCTGCTGTTTATCTGCCTGGCTCTCGTGTGGGCGCTTATGCGCCTGTGGCAGCAAAAGCGCTATATTCTGCTGCCGGTGGTGGGGGCACTGTTTATCGGCTGCGACATCTACTGGCAGTACCTGAATGCATACAGCTACTATGTGCCGGCGTTAGACAATCCGCCGAACTATTTGATTGACAATGCGCCGATTTGGCTGATTGCTCTCATCAATGCAATTTTGAGTGTTGCGGTCACCGCGCTGAGTATCCATATCGGCAAGTGGCAAAAGAGGCATATTTCCGCTGTTTCCATTAAAGAAAGCTTTGATACCTTACCAACAGGCGTCTGTTTTTATGAAGAAGACGGCAGGGTTTATCTTGTCAATAACGCCATGGATGCCGCCGCGCAGGCGCTTGCGGGCAGGCATTTGTTCAACGGCGAGCGGCTTTGGAATATCATCAAGGAAAAAAGCGCGCAGCCGCCGCAAGAAAATAAAGCCATCCTCGAAATAGGAGATAAGACCTACAGCTTCATCCGCCACGCCAACACCATCCATGCGCAGCCTCTCTACGAAATCATTGCTGCCGATATTACGGAGCAGGCGGAGCACAATCGCCGCCTGGAAGCAAAAAAAGCGGAATTAGAGCGCCTCAATGCGTTGCTTGAAGTCTACAACCAAAACCTGGCAGAGATTGTGCGCGAGCGCGAAATTCTCCAAAGCAAGGCAAAAATTCACGATGATATGAATGTGCTTTTAATCTCGACGCTCAACAGTGCGCAAACCGATGACGAGGCAATCTTAAAGCTGTGGAAAAGTAATATCCTTGAAATGGAAAAGGATACCGAGCCTTATCGCAAAAACCCGCTCGAAACGCTCGAAAATCTTGCCGCGCTGCTTGGCATTACCCTGGAGTTTACAGGCACCTGCCCTGCCGATAACGAAACGGTTTGCCTGCTCATTGCGGCAGTGAGTGAATGCATGACAAATGCAGTGCGCCACGCGGGCGCAAGCACCGTTTTTGTGCAGTCGGATGCCGAAGGTGCCCGCATTACCAATGACGGGCAGCCGCCCGCAGCTGAAATCAAAAAAGGCGGTGGATTGAGCAATATTTGCCGCCACGCCGCCGGGTTACATGCACAGGTGAACATTGAAAGCAGTCCGCAGTTTCAACTGACTATTATTTACAGTAAGGAAGTAACGCAATGACAAATGTTTTAATTGTAGAAGATTTGGATATTGTTCTCGATATGCTCAAGACAGCCGTTGAGGAAGCCGAGAACTATACCGTTGTCGGCACCACCAAGAATGCCTATGTGGCGCAGTCGCTGTGCTCAATGGGCAATGTGGATTTGGTGCTGATGGATGTGTGCACCGAGTTTGAGGCGAGCGGGCTGAAAGCCGCGGAGGAGATTAAGCGCAGTCACCCCGAAATCAAAATTATCATTATTACCTCCATTCCGGAGACCTCGTGGATTGAAACGGCGCGCGCCATCGGTGTGGAAAGCTTTTGGTACAAGCATGCCTGCAGCGAGCTGCTTGCGATTATGGACAGAACCATGGAAGGGGAAAGCATCTACCCGGACACCACCCCTGCCGTGCAAATCGGCAAAGCCAACAGCTTTGATTTTTCCAAGCGGGAAATAGAAGTACTGCGCGAGCTGACCACGGGCGCCACAAATAAAGAGATTGCCGATGCGCTCAATATCAGCGAAGAAACGGTGAAAACCTATATCAAAAACGCACTCATCAAAACAGGTTTCCAAAACCGCACCGAGCTTGCCATTCAGGCGCACAAAACCGGCTTTGTGATGAAACTGTAAGCGCATCCAAGCACTGCAAAGCCCACGTGTTGTTAAGGATAATAAGCCTCATTTTTATCTTTTTGCACAACAACTTCGTTAAAACCCCTTGGCAGGCGCCAGCCTTGCCAAGGGATTTATGCCTTGTTCTTGCACGAAAAATCTTAAAAATGAGGTGCCTC
>JAFRLX010000013.1 GCA_017430965.1 Clostridia bacterium
TAAGGCTAACGCCTATGAGCTGCTTTTAACGCACTTATTGTGCGAAAAGATGCAATTTTGAGACAAGCTTTCCTTATCGCTACCCTCCGTGAGTGAAGTCAGGCAATTTGAACCTTGTTATCCTTAACAGCACGTGGGCAAGCCTGTATGACATATTTAACAGGCTTTCCGTCAGGAGCTTATTATGAATAATTTGTGAATAATTTATATAACTCGTGTTAAGATTTATATAAATCTATTGACGAAAGTTAAATTTGTATTATAATAGTGGTATCGAGTTTATCAGGAGGTCAAACCATGGCAAAACGATTATACAGTTTAATGCTCAATGATGAAGTGGTGCGGGCGGCAGATGCCGAGGCGCACCGGCTGGCAACCAACCGTTCGGCACTGATTGACAGCGTGCTGGCGGAGTATTTCGGTGTTTCCACCGCACAAAAGCGCGTGATGGATATTTTTGAAGAAATGGATGCGCTTTTGGCTTCATCACAAGAATTAATTCCGTTTTTTGCACCGCATTCGGGCACCTTCTACATGAAATCCGCCTTAGCCTATAAATACAGGCCGACACTCAAATATGAGCTGGTGCTTGACCAAACGGCTGCGCGCAAATTGGGCGACTTGTCGGTGAATTTCAGAACGCAGTCGGCTTCTCTTATCCGAGAATTGGAGCAGTTTTTTAAGCTGTGGGCGCAGGTGGAGCAGCAGGTTTTGGGAGAGCAGGAAAGCGCTCAAATTGAGTACGCGCTGTATCCGAACCGCTTTGTCAGGAGCATGGCGCTGCCTGCCGGAGAGAATTACTCGGCGCATCAGGTTGCCGAGGCGGTCAGCGGCTATGTCAACCTGTTTGATGCTTCCTTGAAAGCCTACTTAAACGGCACGAAGGATGCGGCGGAAATTGTGCGCGATTATGCGGCATATGCCAAAACGGCAGTGATACTGTAAAGCACATGATAACACGGGTTTCACTCTTGATTCTTTCGGGGAGGCATTCCCTTTCCGAAATCCACTATCAAACGCAAAAGGGGTGTTAATATGAACACACAAAAACTGACACAAAAGACAATCGAAGCAATCAACACAGCGCAGGCAATGGCGGCGGAGAATGAGAACCAAAGCTTAAGTGATGCGCATTTACTCTATACTTTAGTAGACCAGGATGGCGGCTTAATTCCCTCCATTTTTGAAAAAAGTGGAGTCAATAGCAATGCCCTGCTTTCCGCACTTGACAGCATAATTGCCGCACAGCCGCAGGTGCACGGCACAAGCGGCGAGGTCTATGCTTCCAAAGAGGTAGCCGCAATTCTTTCTTTGGCGGAAAAAATCGCCAAAAAAATGGGCGATGCTTACATTTCCGTGGAGCATTTGATGCTGGCATTTTTCTCGGAAGCTTCTGCGCAAATCAAACGCCTGCTCAGCCAATACGGCATCACAAAGTCGGGGTTTAGCGAAGAGCTTGCCAAGGTAAAAACCGGCACCGTCAACAGTGACAATCCCGAAGACACCTACGATGCGCTGACAAAATACGGCACCGATTTGGTGGAGCGCGCCCGCAAAAATGAAATGGACCCGGTCATCGGGCGCGACACGGAAATCCGCAATGTCATTCGGATTTTATCAAGAAAAACAAAGAACAACCCGGTACTCATCGGTGAACCCGGTGTGGGCAAAACCGCGATTGCCGAGGGGCTTGCACAGCGCATTGTCCGCGGCGATGTGCCGGATGCACTGAAAAATAAAACCGTTTTTTCCCTGGATATGGGCGCCTTAATCGCCGGTGCCAAGTATCGGGGTGAATTTGAAGAGCGCTTAAAAGCCGTGCTCGAACAAATCAAAGCTTCCGGCGGCAACATTCTGCTGTTTATTGATGAGCTGCACACCATTGTCGGCGCCGGAAAAACCGAGGGCAGCATGGATGCCGGCAATTTATTAAAGCCGATGCTTGCCAGAGGCGAGCTGCACTGTATCGGTGCAACCACGCTTGATGAATACCGCCAATATATTGAAAAAGATGCGGCACTGGAGCGGCGCTTTCAGCCTGTGATGGTCGAAGAACCGACCGTGGAAGATACCATTTCCATTTTAAGAGGCTTAAAGGAGCGCTACGAAATATTCCACGGTGTGCGCATTCATGACAATGCTCTGGTGGCGGCAGCCACCCTTTCCAACCGCTATATCACCGACCGCTTTTTGCCGGACAAAGCCATAGATTTGGTGGACGAGGCCTGCGCGATGATTCGCACGGAGATTGATTCCATGCCGGCGGAGCTGGATGATTTGCGCCGCCGCATGATGCAGCTTGAAATTGAAGAAATGGCGCTCAAAAAAGAACAGGATGCCCTTTCCAAGGAGCGCTATGCCGCACTGCAAAAAGAGCTTGCCGACTTAAAGGAGTCGTTTTCCGCCATGAAGGCAAAGTGGGAAAGCGAAAAATCCGCAGTGGACAGCTTAAAGCAAATTAAAGAGAAAATCGACCAAACCAATGCCGATATTGAGCAGGCACAACTGAACCTGGAATATGAAACAGCGGCGAAGCTGAAATATTCCGTGCTGCCGGAATTGGAGAAGGAATTAAAAGAAGCCGAAGCCAAGAGTGAGCAAAGTGTGAGCAATAACACTTTGGTACACGACACGGTAACCGAAAATGAAATTGCCGGTATTGTGGCAAAGTGGACCGGTATCCCGGTCACGCGCTTGGTGGAAAGTGAAAAGAGAAAACTCTTAGAGCTGCCAAATGCCATTCATCAGCGCGTGGTGGGGCAGGAGGATGCCGTGCGCCTGGTTTGCGAAGCGGTTCAGCGGGCGCGCGCCGGCATTTCCGACCCGGATAAGCCGGTCGGTTCCTTCCTGTTCTTAGGCCCTACAGGTGTCGGTAAAACCGAGCTTGCCAAGGCGTTGGCAGCAAGCTTATTTGATGATGAGCACAATATGGTGCGCATCGACATGACCGAGTATATGGAAAAATTCTCGGTTTCCCGCCTTATCGGTGCACCTCCCGGCTACGTGGGCTTTGATGAGGGCGGTCAATTGACCGAGGCCGTGCGCCGCAAACCCTACAGCGTGGTGCTGTTTGATGAAATCGAAAAAGCGCACCCCGATGTCTTTAACATCCTGCTGCAGGTTTTGGATGACGGCAGAATCACCGACTCTCAAGGCAGAACGGTAGATTTTAAAAATACGATTATCATTCTTACCTCGAACATCGGTTCTCAGGAACTGTTAGAGGGTATCGGTGAGGATGGTGAAATTGCCGAGAGCGCGAAAGAAGCGGTTTATGCACAGCTCAAGAGCTGCTTCAGACCCGAATTATTAAACCGCTTGGATGAAATCATTTTCTTCAAGCCGCTCACGAAGCAAAACCTTTACGGCATTATTGATATTATGATGGCGGAATTGGTAGAACGCATGAGTCAAAAGGGCATTCGCTTAACCATCAGCGACAGCGCAAAGCGCCTGGCAATTGAGCGGGGGTATGACCCGATATACGGGGCAAGGCCGCTCAAACGCTACCTGCAATCGACGGCGCAAACCTTGATTGCAAAGGAGATTTTAAAGGGCGATATCGGCTTAGGCGCCGAACTGATAATTGATGAAGCCGATGGTGAACTGGTTTGCCGCAAGGCATAAAAAAATGAGGCTGTTTCAACGCAAATCGTTGAGACAGCCTCCTATTTACTGTTTTGCTAAAACCACTTTTTCTTTTTACCGATAATGGCAAGCACGGTAACAACGGCGATGGAAAGCAAAATCACAAACAGGTAGCCGAATTTCCAGTGAAATTCCGGCATCGCTTCAAAATTCATGCCGTACCAGCCCACAATGAGGGTGAGCGGGAAGAAAATGCTTGTGATTACCGTGAAGCGTTTCATGGTGTGGTTCAAGCTCAAATCCAATGTCGCCGAATACGCATCCTGCAAATGCACCACCAAAGAGTTTAAGGAGTCCACATCCTCTTTTAAGCGGCTGATTTTGTTGTGCATATTGGCAATGTAGCGCAAATCATCCGTTTCAAAAATGTCGTTTTCGTTTTCCTCAATTGCTTCGGTGATATCCAAGAGCTGCTCGTAGTAATTGTGCATGGTCAGCAGGTCTTTTTTTAAGTGCAGTAAATCAAGGTTGAAATCATCCTCGGTGTTGCCGGTGAACACATCTTCCTCCAACTCGGTGATTTCCATGCCCGTGTTTTCAATATATTTACTGTTGCCGGCAATCAACAATTCAATAAAGGTGTAAATCACTTTTTCTAAAGTTACACCCTTAAAATGGCGTTTACGGATGGCGGTTAAGAACTTGTTTTTGGTCGAACCGTCACGGTCGGCGACATCCACCACAATGAACATATTTTTCTTTATCAGCAGTGCCACGCAATCCGGCTCTGCCTTAAAATCGAAGGGGTCAATGACCTTCAGTTCTGTAAAAGTATAGTCATCAAACACATCCACGCCGCTGCGAAAATTTTTGTTGGCAACGCGGCATGCCTCTATGGTGGTGTGAGAAAAGCCGAATCTGCTGCCGATTTGCACCAATTCCTGCGCACTGACATAGCCTGCAATGAGTTGGTTTTCTTCAATATCTTCAACGGCAACAGGCTCTGCATGCAATCCGATTTGAAAAAACACGGGGCTGCCTCCCTTCTTCCGATAGGTCTATGACATAGTATAGCACATTCGGAATCATAAATCCATAGTAGAATATGTGATAAAAAAACGGGCTGTCAACGACAGCCCGCAACCATTTTTGGATTTAATTGTACCCTTTCGGGTTGTTCTTCTGCCAGCGCCAGGAATCCGCACACATTCTTTCCAAATCAAATGCGGTTTTCCAGCCCAAGCACTCCAGCGCTTTGGAGGGGTCGGAATAGCAAACGGCAATATCGCCGGAACGGCGGGGGCAAATCTTATATTCAATCTTCTGCCCGCTCGCTTTTTCAAATGCTTTGACAACATCGAGCACGCTGTAGCCTACGCCGGTACCGAGGTTATAGGTAAATAAACCGGTTTCCTTGAGCGCCTGCTCCACTGCCACAATGTGCCCTTTGGCTAAGTCAACTACATGAATATAATCGCGAATACCGGTGCCGTCAGGCGTGTCATAATCATCACCGAAAACACTCAAAAACGGGCGTTTGCCTACAGCGACTTGGGTGATGTAGGGCATTAAGTTATTGGGAATGCCGCTCGGGTCCTCACCGATTCTGCCGCTTTCATGCGCACCGATGGGGTTGAAATAACGCAGCCGCTCAATGCTCCACTCGCTGTCGGAAGCGTATAAATCCGCCAAAATATTCTCAATCATCAGCTTGGTTCTGCCGTAGGGGTTGGTCACACCGCCGGTTTTCATATCCTCTTTAAGCGGAGAAATGTTGTCGCCGCCGTAAACCGTTGCCGAGGAGGAGAACACAAACTTTTTGCAATTAAAGGTTTTCATCACCTGCAGGAGCTTGACCGTGCCGGAAACATTGTTGTCATAGTATTCCAGCGGCTTTTCGCAGCTCTCACCCACCGCTTTTAAGCCGGCGAAATGGATGACTGCTTCAATGCTTTCCGCCTGGAACATCTTTGCCAGCTGCACACTGTCGCGAATGTCGATTTTATAAAACGGGAAGTGTTTGCCGGTCAGCTCGGTAATTCTCTCCAATACCGCTTTTTTGGAATTGGAAAAATTATCCAAGACAACAATATCGTAACCTGCATTTAATAATTCTACACATGTGTGAGAACCGATATAGCCGGCACCGCCGGTAACGAGAATAGACATAGGGTTGCTCCTTTATTAAATATTTATCTTATTATAACACATTCTACCCTATTTACAACTATTATTGTAAAAAATTTGTATGCGTTGAAAGAAAAATTGACAAAATGTTTGCGTTTTTCATACATTTTGACATTGAGTATATATCGCATTGTTGCTATAATACTATTAATAAATTCCGTTACTTATTCTTTTTTAGGGTGAAAATATGAAAGAAAACAAAATGGGCACCATGCCCGTTGCCAAGCTGCTCGTTACCATGAGCTTGCCGATTATTGCTTCGATGTTTGTGCAGGCATTTTATAATGTGGTCGATACCTATTTCATTTCCTCTGTCAGCCAATTGGGCGTTACCGCTCTCGGCTATGCATTTCCCATCCAAAACATCATGATAGGGCTTGCCGTCGGTATCGGCGTGGGTATGAATGCGCTTGTGTCCAAAGCGTTGGGACAAAAGAACCGCCCAAAAGCAGCTAAAATTGCTTCGCAAGGTGTGTTGATTGCGCTTTGCTCCTATGCTGTCTTTTTGTTGGTTGGCTTTTTTGCTTCGGATCTCTTCATGGAGCATATGGTCAGAAACCTCAATGAACCCCTCGCGGTGAAGGAAGAAATAGCGGAACTCGGCAGCACATACCTGCATATTGTGTGTTGCTTAAGTATCGGCGTTTTCCTGGAATTCACTTTTGAAAGAATTTTGCAGGCAACCGGCAAAACCATTTACACCATGATTAGCCAGGGAAGCGGTGCCATCATCAATATCATTCTTGACTATATTTTCGTGCTTGGTAAATTCGGTGTGCCGCAAATGGGCGTGAAGGGCGCCGCAATTGCCACGGTGATCGGGCAGTTCATTGCAGCCGGTATCAGCATTGTTTTCAACCTTACACGCAATACGGAATTCAAGCTCAATATAAAAGATATGAAGCCGAATAAACACTATGTGGGCGAAATTCTTTATATCGGTATGCCGAGCGTGTTGATGGTTGCCATCGGTTCGGTGATGAATTTCTTACTCAATAAAGTGGTTCTTAATGTGTATGGTGCGGACCCGATTACGGTCTTTGCTTACTACTTTAAGCTGCAGTCCTTTGTCTTTATGCCGGTATTCGGCTTAAATAACGGCATGGTGCCGATTATCGGCTATAATTACGGTGCCTGCCACAAAAAGCGCTTGTACGATACGGTGAAGATTGCAGTGATTTTTGCAGCCGGCATTATGCTTATCGGCTTTGCTGCTTTCCAGTTCTTCCCGCAGGAGATATTGAGTCTCTTCTCGGTCGACGAAGCCATGATGCAGGTCGGCATTCCCGCGTTGCGCATTATTTCTATTTCCTTTTTGTTTGCGGGCATTTGTATTGTTTGCGGTTCCGTGTGCCAAGCGCTGGGAAAAAGTATGTATACCTTCTGGGTTTCCTTCGGCAGGCAGCTGGTGGCGCTCATTCCCGCCGCAATGTTGTTATCGTACATTTTCCATGATGTCAAAGCTGTTTGGTGGGCGTTTCCGTTTGCGGAAATTGTGTCCCTGCTGCTCTCGCTGTACTTCGTTAAGCGTGTACTCAGTAAGCTCAGCTGGAACAAGGAATTGGTTGCCGCTGATGCGGATGAACCTTTCTCCGATGAAGATGAAGATATGTATGAATATGAGTAAAAGGGGCACCCTCAATACGGAGAGTGACGATAAGGAAGTTTTGGTTCATTTCAAATGCTTCCACCCATCTTGACAATAAAAAAATAAGCCAATACGACAAGTATTCCCTCATTTTTGGCATTGCCAATCTGAATGAAATCAATCAAAATGAACTGCGTAGCACTCAAAATCAGCCTGTTTTTTGTTAGAATAAAGTCAAAAACTGCCAACTTGGCTGACGCCGGTTGGCAGTTTTTACTGCAATTATAGCGAAAAAGAGGCGATTTTGTTATTTAGGGTGCCCCATTGCCGCTTTTTTTGTGAAACAAATAAGGATTTGGCTCGCCAAATCCTTATTTGTCAGGATATTGCTATTTTTTCGGGAATCTATTATAATAAATAAGGTGATGAAAATGGCAAAAAAGAAAACGGCGGCAAGCTGCCTGTCGTGTGAAAATTTTGAATATGATGAAAGCCTCGGTGAAGAGGTCTGTACCGTGGAACTGGATGAGGATGAACTCTACCGTTTGAGCGATAGAGAATCGCGCGGCTGTCCGCTGTACCGATTTCGTGATGAGTACAGAATTGTGAGGAAACAGAATTGAGTTGCAAGGTCTGTCCGCGCCGGTGTGCTGCGCGCTCTCGCGGTTTTTGCGGAGTCGGTGAAAAGCTGTTGGTGGGAAGAATTGCACCGCATTTTTGGGAAGAACCCGTTATCAGCGGCAGCAAGGGCTCCGGCACAGTGTTCTTTTCCGGCTGCTCACTGCGCTGCGTTTTTTGCCAAAACAGAGTCATTTCTCATGAATTAGAAGGCAAAGACATATCACAAGAAGAGTTGGATGCGCGCATTTGGCAGTTGATTGAGGGAGGCGTGCACAACATCAATTTTGTCACCCCCACTCAATATGCGCTGTTTTTGGCGCAGTTTTTGCAAACACACCGCTATCCCGTTCCCATTGTGTATAATTGTTCCGGCTATGAGAGTGAAGAGTCGCTGGAAGCCCTTCGGGGAAAGGTGCAGATTTTTCTGCCGGATTTTAAATACAGTGACAATACTCTTGCGGCAATCTATTCCGCCGCTCCCGATTATGTTGACATTGCCCGCAGAGCTTTGGAAAAAATGTATGAGCTTGTCGGCGATGTGCAGACCGATGAGAGCGGTCTAATGCAAAAGGGCGTGCTGGTGCGGCACTTAATGCTGCCGAACCATTTGGAAAACACACTTGGCGTAATAGATATTTTTGACAGCTTTGCCGCACACAAAAAAGTGCTGTTTTCACTCATGAGCCAATATACGCCGGTTGGCGATTTGGCGGCGTATCCCGCTTTGCAGAGAACGCTTACACAAGAAGAATATGACAAGGCGCTCAATTACCTGGAGCTGCTGGGGATTGACGGCTTTTGCCAGCAGTTAAACAGCGCCGCGACAAAATATATCCCGCCGTTTTCGGCAAGTTTGGAGTGAATACCATGAAAAAAACAGTTTGTTTATTATGCATCCTTCTGACTGTGCTTTCTTTGGCTGCCTGCGCGAAACAGAAGGAATCCGCTGTTCCCGAAAAGCTCAAAGAAGAAATTCCCAATGCCTATGTCGGGGATGTTGATGTGCAGCAGACCGTTAAGACCAAGGACTTGGAGATTATTCGCAAGGATTCCATCTTCTATGTTAATGACATTGAATTTACTTTTAGAGAGTTTGAGGATACCGAGAAACTGAGCACCAATATGGGTGAGGATATGCTCGATGTTTATGTCAAGGACGGAGAACTGCAAAAGTATGTGGTTACTGCTATCGACGGCACGGCTGTTACCACCTATCATGCAGACGGCACAACCGCCTCTGTTCTCAAAGCGGAAGTGGATGAATACGGCAATCAAACCTATGTCGCTCATTATGACGGCGCCGGAAAATTGAAAGATTTTTATACAGCTGCTTTTGAAAAAATGAACCTCACCGAAAAAAGAGAATACAACGCTGCGATGGATTTGGTGAGTGTGACAAAGTATGAGTATGACAAAAAAAGCGGAAAGCTGATAAAGGAAATCACCTATGATGCCGCGTTAGAACTCAAAGATGTTAAGGAATATTAGTGGAGAAACAGCATGGCGGTAGAGAATGTAACAACAGTGCAAGCAGAACCGAATACCACAGGCAGAACGGTTTATTTTGATGTTTTGCGGGTGCTTGCCGCAGTGGCGGTGATGGCAATTCATGTTGTGGCATACAAGTTTTCGGAAGTAGCCACAACAACCTTTGCCTGGAATATGCTCAACCTGACCGATGTGGCGGCGACCTGTGCGGTTCCGGTCTTCTTTATGCTTAGCGGTGCTTTGCTCTTGAGCCGGGAATATTCGCTTAAAAAGCTGTATGGCAAAAAGATTCTCAGAATCGTTACCTGTTTTGTGTTTTGGTCTGCCATCTATGCTTTGTGGGAATTTTATAAACACAGGCTGATAAAGGATGCGGCGTCGGAGTTTTTGAGAGGACCCGACCATATGTGGTTTTTGTTTACCATTGTCGGTTTATACATGTTCGTGCCCGTATTCAAAAGAATCGTAGAGGATGAAAAGACAACAAGATATTGTCTGCTTCTTTTATTCATTTTTTCCGTTGTGATTGACGGTTCTTTGAACATCCTTTCCGCTGTTTCGATGAGTAAGGCAACATTTATCTTATCCGTTTTTAAACAGTCGGGCTTACATGGAATCCCGGCAAGTGCCTTCTATTTTATTTTGGGCTATTATTTGAGCACGCACACCCTTACAAAAAAGCAACGCCGGTGGATTTATATCGGCGCGGTTATCGGCTTTTTGTTCGGTGCGGCAGGTGGGGCGGCGCTTTCTATGTATTATCACAAGCCGACAGCGGTATTTCTCAAAAATAACACCATCGGTATTTGCCTGGAAGCGGTCGGTGTGTTTGTGTTCATAAAGCAGGTCTTTTCAACAAGGCAGTTGTCGCAGAAAGCGCAGCGCGTGTTGGCGCATTTAGCGAAGGACTCTTTCGGCGCTTATTTGGTGCATTATCTGGTGATAATGATGCTGGAGGAGTTTCTCAATTTACATGTATTGCGCTTTCACACCGTGCTTTCCATTCCGCTGCTTACTGCGATTGTTGCGCTGATTTCTTTCGGTATCAGCGATTTGCTCAACCGCATACCGGTGGTCAAAAAGTTTTTGGTTTAATCCCATATGGTTCAAAAAGAAAAAGCCTTGAAATTTCATCGAATTTCAAGGCTTTTATCCTTTTTACCTTGCGCAAACGGCACAATCGGTTTTGCCGCGACCGAACAGGCGTTGCACACTAATCTTCCAGCACGGTGTATTTGATTGACCATTGCCTGCAGAGCTTTCTGAATTCAGCCATAGAATGTTCTCTAAAGTAGGCTGTGATATTATCAATAGAATAATCACGCCCCATTTGTGCTTTGAGCACATCCTCTAATTTCTCCATATTGGCATAATCGAACTGCATTTTGATGGCATCCTCACCTGTGGAAGAAAAAACATACAGCTTTTCATTTTCGTACCTGTCCATAGCGTACTGTTTATTCGAGTTTAATGTAAAGTGTCTGTGCTCCATAATGACATCTCCTTTCGGGGAATTATTCAATCTTAATATAGCATAGAAACATCACATATACAAGATTTTTTGGTAAATTCTTGTTTTTCTCACTCTCTTAAAGGCATAATAACGGCTGTTTTTGGCAAAATAGTAAGGTGAATGCGTAAATAATCAGTTTGTACAACACAAGGAGGAAAACATGAAAGCAACAGGAATAGTCAGGAGAATTGATGATTTAGGCAGGGTGGTTATCCCCAAGGAAATTCGCAAAACCCTGCGTTTGAGAGATGGCGATGCGCTTGAAATCTTTACCGATTCTCAGGGGGAAGTCATCTTTAAAAAGTATTCGCCGATTGGGGAAATGTCATCCTTTGCCGCCGCCTATGCGGAGGCGATGAATGTAAACGCTTCCGTCCCCGTTATTATCAGCGATAATGATAGGATTGTCGCTTCATCCGGGGTGGCAAAGCGGGAGGTATTTGATAAGCCGATTTCCAAGAAAATAGAGGAGCTGTTAGAGCAACGCCGGTCTTATTCTTCCTCGGAGAGTGAGGAAAGTGTTTATCCGATTGAAGGTTCCGAGCGCAAAGCGAGTATTGTTTACCCGATTATTGCCGCCGGCGATGCGGTCGGCAGTGTGATTGTGCTCGATGACGGCAGAAAACCCACCCAAACCGAAATCAAGCTAACCGGTGTGGCAGCATCCTTTTTGGGCAAGCAAATGGAAGAGTAGTCGGGCAAGAACATGCCGGTTTAGGTCTTTGAAGAGAGAAATGATTGCGCAAGAGTAAAAATGCGCGGCACTCTCGGTGCTTTTTCTGCCTGCTTGCCTTGTTTTCTTCCATCACTTGCAGGGGGGAGAAAAGGCAGCTGTTTCTTGTCAGAGCCACCTGACAACGGGGATGCAGGGCGGATGCCTGCATCCCCGTTTTGAAGTTTTTCATAGAGCTAATAGCATGCCGGAATTGATAAACCCCCTTATGATTCACGCCCTAAGGATTCCCTTAGGGTGTTTTATAATAATAAAAAAGTAATGCTTGAAAGTCAAAAGAACCTGTGATATAATCAAATAAATATTTTGCAAGGAGATAGAGTATGCAAGAGCGCATGATTCCGGGAACCTCTATTCCGGTTTCCGATGAAAAGAGTACATTTGAGATGTTTATCCCGCTGATTCGAGCGACCAACGGCTTAACACTTTCGCAGGTGTGTGCCATCACCGGTTTAGAGCCTTCCACGATTCAAAACTGGGTCAAAAGAGGCTTTGTGGCAAGACCTGTCAATAAAAAGTATCACGAGCGCCAGCTGGCAAGAATTTTGTTGATTTCCGCTTTGCGGGATGCGATGAAAATTGAGAGCATCGGTGAGCTGATGCGCTTGGTAAACGGCAGTGCCAATGATGAGAGCGATGATATTATAGCGGAAGATAAGATGTATGACTACTTTTGCCAAACCGTTGCAAAAACAGACTATGCAATTCCCTCTTTGGAAGAGATTCCCGCTTTGGCAGCGGATACCATTCAGGACTACATTGAGCCGCATTCAGGCGCGGCGCAGCGCCTGAAGGATGCCCTGTGCGTGATGGCATATGCGCATTGTTGCGCAGTCTACAAGCAACAGGCAGACATGCTGTTTGCGCAAATGAAAACTGACAGTGATTAAGATTTGTGTCGAGCATTGTATTCTTATTCTATTTGATATATAATAAATAATTAGTATAGTTTTTATTTAAAAATGAGAGGTAAAACATGAAACTACGGTATTCTCACAAAAAGCTGCTGGTGATGTTTTTTGACATTGTCTGTTTTTTGGCAGTCAATGCCTTTTTGGGATATTTTGTGCACAAGTTTTTTACTGTCATGATAGATACCGAAAGTGTCGTCAGAACCGCTATTCTTTACGCGGTGATTAATTTTTTGTGTTTGTATATCGGCGGCGAATACCGCAAGGCGTGGAAACTGATTTCCGTGCGGGATTATCTTTCCTGTACAGTGGAAATCTTTATCGGCAGTTTGCTGTTTTTTATCATCATCCATTTTTGGCCGGTTGGTAATTACGGCGCATTCAATATAGCAACATATTTGTTCTGCGGACTGAGCTTTGTGTTCAGTACAGCGCTGATTGTGTTGATTCGCTTTTTTGCCAAGCGTTATTTTATTTACCTGGTTTCTGCCGGTCAAAGTGAAATGATGAAGCGCGCGCTTATTGTCGGTGCCGGTAATGCGGGCAGAATTTTGGCGTTGGAAATCACCAATGCGCTCAAAGAAGGCAAAAAAGATTTTTGTTATTCCTTAGTGGGCTATGTGGATGATGATTTGAATAAAATCAATGAAAAAATCAATGGGTATTATGTGCTTGGCACAAGCTTTGATTTAAAGGAAATTTGCGAAAAATATTCCGTTGAAGTTGTCTTCTTTGCCATTCCGAGTTGCCCGAGTAAGCGCAAGGCGGAAATATTAGAGGTGTGCGCCGAAACCAAGTGTGAGGTAAAGGTGGTTCCCGAGGTTTCCAGCCTGATTACCGGAAAATCTATTTTGAATCAGACCACCAAGGTCAATGTGGAAGACTTGTTGGGTAGAGACCCCGTAGAGCTGGACACCACGAAGATAACAGGCTTTATCGCCGGCAAGGTGTGCATGGTCACCGGCGGTGGCGGTTCCATCGGCAGCGAACTGTGTCGGCAAATTATGAGCTACCAGCCCGGACAGCTCATTATCGTCGATATTTATGAGAACAATGCCTACGACATTCAGCAAGAGCTGATTATGAACGGGATTGCCAACAAAGAAAACCTTAAAGTGCTGATTGCTTCTGTCAGAGACAGGGAAAAGATGGAAAGCATTTTTCGGCAATACAAACCGGATTTGGTATTCCATGCCGCTGCACATAAGCATGTGCCGTTGATGGAGGTTACACCGGAAGAAGCAGTCAAAAACAACGTGTTCGGCACCTATAATGTGGCAGAGCTCAGTGATAAATACAAAGCCAAAAAGTTTGTGCTTGTCTCTACCGATAAAGCGGTCAATCCCACCAATGTGATGGGAGCCACCAAGCGCTACTGTGAAATGATTGTACAGTGTTTTTCACAGACAAAGCAGAACACCGAGTATGTGGCAGTGCGCTTCGGCAATGTGCTCGGTTCCAACGGGTCGGTTATCCCGCTGTTTAAAAAGCAAATTGAAAGCGGGAAGCCTGTCACGATTACGCACCCGGACATTATCCGCTATTTCATGACAATTCCCGAAGCAGTTTCTTTAATTCTGACTGCGGGGTCCATGGCGCACGGCGGAGAAATCTTTGTGCTGGATATGGGTAAACCGGTCAAAATCTTAACGCTTGCCGAAAACCTGATAAGGGTGTATGGCAAAAAGCCTTATGAGGATGTCGATATTATCTTTACGGGCTTGCGTCCCGGCGAAAAGCTGTATGAAGAGCTGCTGATGAGTGAAGAAGGTTTACAGAAAACCGAAAATGAAAAAGTCTTTATCGGCACGCAGATTGATATTGATGAAGCAACTTTAGAGGCAGGGCTTGCCGCGCTTAAGCAGGTAAGTGATGCCAACGACAGTGCGGGTGTGGTCAAAGTTTTGCAGGAATATGTACCCACCTTCCACCACCAAACCAATAAATAATTTCTAAGTAAAGGATTGAAAAACAATGGCAGAATGTACGCATGATTGCGCAAGCTGCGGGGCAGATTGCGCTTCCAGAAAAGAAGAAAACGATTTTTTAATTGAGCAAAATGTGCACAGTGATATTAAAAAGGTGATTGCCGTTGTCAGCGGCAAAGGCGGTGTCGGCAAGAGCATGGTTACCTCTTTGTTGGCAGTGGCGACACACAACAAAGGCAAGCGTGTGGCAATTTTGGATGCCGATGTGACAGGTCCCTCTGTGCCCAAAGCATTCGGTGTGCATGAGAGAGCGATGCAGAGCGAACTCGGTATCTTACCCGCAACGACCAAGACCGGTATTGAACTGATGAGCACAAACTTGCTGCTGGAGAATGAGGATGACCCCGTGGTATGGCGCGGACCCGTCATTAGCGGCATGATTAATCAGTTTTGGAGCGATGTTGTGTGGGGGGATGTTGACTATATGTTTGTCGATTTGCCTCCCGGTACCGGTGATGTGCCGCTGACCGTGTTCCAATCGCTGCCGATTGCAGGCATTGTTGTGGTCACCACTCCGCAGGATTTGGTCACCCTTATTGTCAAAAAAGCCTATAAAATGGCAAAATTAATGAATGTGCCCATTTTAGGCATTGTGGAAAATATGAGTTGGTTCGAGTGTGACGGCTGCGGTAAAAAGCATTACCTCTATGGCGAGAGCAAGTTAGAGGAAGTCGCCAAGGAGCTGGGCGTAGACGTGCTTGCAAGGCTGCCGATTCAGCCGATAAACGCCAAAATGGTAGATGCCGGCACGGTAGAGCTTGCCGATACCGACTATATTGAGGCGGCAGTCGATGCCATTATGGAAAAATTAGATGACTGAGCGCGAGAGAATGGAGAAGGGCTTATTGTACCTACCTGAGGACCCGGAACTTGCCGCAGAGCAATTGGTGCGCTTAGATAAGCTGTTTGATTACAATGCACTCAAGCCGAGCGAGCAGGCAAAAAAGCAGGCACTGCTCAAAGAAATGTTTGCCGAAATCGGTGAGGATTGTTATATTGAAACACCATTTCATGCCAATTTCGGCGGCAAAAAGGTACATTTCGGAGCGCACATATATGCAAATTTCAATTTAACCCTGGTTGATGACGAGGCAATTTATGTTGGTGATTTGGTTAAGTTCGGTCCCAATGTAATCGTTTGTACCGCCGCTCACCCGATTTTGCCGGAACTGCGCCGCAAGGTATATCAGTTTAACCTGCCTGTGCATATTGCAAGCGGGGTTTGGATTGGCGCGGGTGCCGTTATTTTGCCCGGTGTGAGTATCGGGGAAAACAGTGTAATCGGTGCGGGCAGTGTTGTCACAAAGGATATCCCGGCAAATGTAGTGGCAGTCGGAAACCCCTGCAGAGTTTTAAGAGAAATCAACGAGAACGACAGGATATATTATTACAAGGACAGGAAAATCGATATTGACATTACCTAAGAAACTGACGGAGAATAAAAAAATCATTAAAATCATCAGCATCGTTTTGGCTGTTGCGGTTGTCATCGGTATCGGTGTGGCGATTTTTTCACCGAAGAATCCGGGCAAAAAAAAGAATCTTTCCGGTTATGTGGTGGGGTATTTACCGTATTATTCCTCTGCTGCGGCGGATAGGATTGATTTTTCGGCGTTAACGCATTTGAATGTTGCTTTTGCCAATCCGAATGATAACGGTGTGTTGTATTTGGAAATGAGCGATGAGACCATTAAAAGCGTTGTCAAAAAATGCCATGACCATGATGTCAAAGCCATTCTTTCGCTCGGCGGCGGCTCCATTTCGAGCACCAACTACAACAAAATCATGCGCGGCAATCCGCAGGGCATTACCACATTCAATCAGCAGATTATGGATTTTTGCAAACGCTATGGTTTTGACGGCGTGGATGTGGATTTTGAGTTTATTGCTTCCAGCCCGGCGTGGGAATATTTTGAGGATTGGATGGCGGCACTGCGCAAAGAGTGCAACAAACATAAGTTGCTCTTAACGGCAGCAGTGGCAACCTGGTATTCCGATAATATGAGCGACGAGGTTCTGCAGTCCTTTGACTATGTCATGGTGATGGCATACGACAATAACGGGGACAGGGAAAATCACTCGAAGTATGAATATGCTGTCAGTGAAATGCAGCACTACGAAAAGCGCGGCATCAAGAAAAGCAAATTGATTTTAGGCGTGCCGTTTTACGGCTACCGTTACACGGCTTCCGGCGAAATGGATTGGGGTTCCGCAGCTTCTTATCGCAAAATTATAGCGGATGACCCCTCTGCCAAGAACAAGGACAATTCCAACGGATATGCGTATAACGGCAGAGAAACCATCCGCAAAAAAGCGGAGCTTTCCAAGCAATACGGCGGCATTATGATATGGGAATTATCGCAGGATGCCGACGGCTCACAGAGTTTATTAAAGTTGATTAAAGATACATATTAGGAGATGAGGCAATATGCCGTATATCAGCCAGTTTCAATTACCCGAGGAACCGATTGGGTTGGCGCTCGCCGGCGGCGGTGTGCGCGGGTATGCCCAGTTAGGTATTTTGGATATGCTTGACAGACACGGCTACCAAGTGGATATGGTGGCGGGTACTTCTGTCGGCTCTTTCGTGGCAACACTGGTTGCACTGGGTTTAAGTGCCCGGGAAATCTATGACAATTTTCAAAAATTTGAAAACAGGTTTACCCAAAGCAAGGTCTTTTCCAGACCGGATTTGGATATGATAAAGCCGACCAAAAATAAAATTAACGGCATGGTGGACGGCGACCAGATTTTAGAGGTGCTGGATGATTTTTTTGAGGGCTACGGAGTTAAAACCCTTGCCGATATCAAAAAGCCTTTGGTGATTGTGGCGTGCGAATATGACCTGTGCAAGGTCACCTATTTCACCAATGTGAAAAACTTTATTCCCAAGCGGGATGCCATCGTGCTCTATGATACGCCGATTAGTGTGGCGATTCGCTCTTCCTGCTCTTTCCCGGGGGTGATTAGTGTCAGCCAATACGAAGGCTACAGCTTTATTGACGGCGGCACGATGATGAACCTGCCGGTCGAACCGCTCAAAGAGTTGGGCGCCAAAAAGGTCATGAGCCTGACCATGCGCCCGGATAAAAGCGGGTTTTCTTCAAAGAGTGCGATGAAGGTGCTTAAGCGTGCGAGCGATTTGGTGCAGTATGAATTGCTGAACCTGCAGATTGCACAAAGTGATTTTAATATCAATCTGGATGTAGGCGATTTTAAAGCTTTTGATGTGGGAAAAGGCAAATTAATTTACAAAAAAGGTGCGAATATCGCTTTAGATAAAGAAGAAGATATCGTGGCGTTTTTTGAGCCGCCGCAACCGGAGCCGGAACCGATACCGGAGCCGGAACCGGCGCCGACACCGAAAAAAGAAACGCTTTTCAAGCGCATTTTAGGAGGATTCAAACATGGAAAATCAAGAAAAGTATAATGAAGTGACAGATACGGAAGTTGTCAAAGTGGATTTTGAGCAGAAGAGTAAGGAACGCAAGAAAGAAAGCTTCATTTCACGCTTTGTCTATTCGATTATCGCGTTTATTGCGGCGCTCATCTTCATTATTGGCAGAAACGAAATCTTTGGTGTGCTTGGTTACATAGTGGGCGCTATGGCGCTTGTGTTGGGTGTGGTTACCATTATAGCCTTTTTGATGAAAAAGGGGCGTGCACATGTCATCAGCTTGATTGCAGGTATTTTGGAAATCATGGCAGGTATTTTTTGTATGGTGCGCCCGTTTACAATTGCCAATTTATCCATTTATGTGTTTGCGATTATCATTTTTATCAGCGGTATCGTGTTGGCATACTTTGCAATTCGAGATAAAAAACTTGGGGTTACCCGGTGGCTGCCTTCATTGATTTTAGGCATACTGCTTGCCTTGTTAGGGCTTGCGATGCTGTTCTTTGTCAGCCAAAGCAGAATGGTAATCGCAGTTATTGTCGGCGTTGCGTTATTGGTTTCTTCCATCTTTAATTTGGTGTCGTTAGCATTAAAATAAAGAGATAAAAAAAGAGAAAAATGAAACGGCTATGTGCAATTGCACATAGCCGTTATTGTTTTGAATATTAACGGAATTAGCCGATTTCTGCGAAATACTTAATGGTGCGAACCATCTGGCTGGTGTAAGAATTCTCGTTATCATACCAGGAAACAACCTGCACTTCATAAGTGTCATCGTCAATCTTGGCAACCATGGTTTGAGTGGCATCGAAGAGGGAGCCGTATCTCATACCGACGATATCCATAGAAACGATTTGGTCGGTGTTGTAACCAAAGGACTCTGTAGAAGCAGCTTTCATAGCCTCGTTGATTGCATCAACCGTGATATCCTTGCCTTTTACAACAGCGAAAAGAAGTGTGGTGGAACCTGTGGGAGTCGGAACTCTCTGTGCAGCACCGATGAGCTTACCGTTGAGCTCGGGGATAACAAGGCCGATAGCCTTTGCAGCACCTGTGGAGTTCGGAACGATGTTAGCAGCGCCTGCTCTGGCTCTTCTGAGGTCGCCCTTTCTGTGGGGACCGTCAAGAATCATTTGATCGCCTGTATAAGCATGAACCGTGCACATAATACCGGTTTGGATCGGTGCAAAGTCGTTGAGTGCTTTTGCCATAGGTGCTAAGCAGTTGGTGGTGCAGGAAGCAGCAGAGATGATGGTGTCATCTGCAGTCAGTGTTTCGTGGTTTACATTGTAAACGATAGTGGGAAGGTCATTGCCTGCGGGAGCAGAAATAACAACCTTTTTAGCGCCTGCATCGATGTGAGCCTGTGCCTTAGCCTTGGTGCAGTAGAAACCGGTGCACTCAAGAACAACATCTACACCAAGCTCGCCCCAGGGAAGCTGGGAAGCATCGGGCTGCGCGTATACGGTGATAGCCTTACCGTCAACAATAATGGAGCCTTCGCCGGCTTCCACTGTGTGTTTGCCTTCGCCGATATAACCGCAGTAACCTTTTTGAGCGGTATCATACTTCAGAAGGTTTGCAAGCATTTTGGTATCTGTTAAATCGTTGATAGCGACAACTTCATAACCTTCAGCCTCAAACATCTGGCGGAAAGCAAGACGACCGATACGGCCGAATCCGTTAATTGCAACTTTAACCATTGGAATCATCCTCCATTTATCTTTATTTTTGCAAATCTATTATACCCATTTTTTGGCGAATATGCAAGCATTAATGGGGAGAATTTATATTTTAGTTAATTATGCCTAAAAAAGCGCGCATTCTGCGGCGTGAGAAATACCAAAAAAGAGCAAAAATGTTTTACTTGGTAAAGAAACTGTGGTATAGTAGTGACAGTAGTAAATGAGAAAGAAAAGGAAAAACTATGAAAACACGCATAGAGCACCAACAGTTTGATGAGGAACGCGCGCTTTACAATCTGCAGCAGGCGGAGGTGGCGCACTGCCGCTTTGCAGGCGAAGCGGATGGAGAATCCGTCCTCAAGGAAGCAAGAGATATTAGCGTGAGCGATTGCGCCTTTTCACTGCGCTATCCGCTGTGGCATGTGCAGCGCTTTGTGCTGAGCGATTCCGTGCTCGAAGAGCCTTCCAGGGCGCCGCTGTGGTATTGCGGTGAGGGCGTTTTGGAAAACACCAAAATCCGCTCGGTAAAAGCAGTCAGAGAATGTCAAAACCTGCGCATCACAGGCTGTGATATTATTTCTCCCGAATTTGGTTGGAAAAATGACGGGCTGGAAGTGGAAAACAGCGAAATTACCAGTGAATATGTTTTTTTCGATTCCAACAATGTCAAAATAAAAGGGCTGCATTTAAGCGGCAAATACTCTTTTCAATATATGGAAAACCTCACCATTGAGGACAGTGTGCTTGACACGAAGGATGCCTTTTGGCACTCCAAGAATGTCACAGTGAAAAACAGCGTGGTCAAAGGGGAGTATTTGGCGTGGTTTTCGGAAAATGTTACCCTGCAAAACTGCCGCATTATCGGCACGCAACCGCTGTGCTATTGCAAGAATTTGAAACTCATTGACTGCACAATGGAAGAGTGTGACCTCTCGTTTGAATATTCCGATGTAGAGGCAACGGTAATCGGGCATATTGATTCGGTCAAGAACCCGAGAAGCGGCACCATTGTTTGTGACAGTGTGGGGGAAATCATTCGCGAGGATGCAGTGATGGAATGTAGCGGCAGTGTTTCACTGCGCAAATCGTGACAGCTGTCTTACACGGTTTACTTTTGGTAAAAAATGAAAGAGCGGCATCGCCGCTCTCAGCGTGTAGAAAAACTTGTTTTTCTACACGCTGACAGATGTTGAAAGAGTGAGATGAAATTTGCCAATCTCTGCGCTGAGTCGTATGTGATACGACAAGCAGAGATTGGCAAAAACGCAAAATCGCCGTATTTACGGCGA
>JAFRLX010000085.1 GCA_017430965.1 Clostridia bacterium
CCCTATCAAGGGCGGTGCGCGCATAGCGCGCGGTGGGTGAAACTGAAAACTGAAAGCTGAAAACTGAAAACTGACAAATAAGGTTTGGCGAGCAAACAGCTCGCCAAATCCTTATTTGTGCTTGACTATTAATTGTATATCATATATAATATTAAAGTTAATGACGGCAATGTAATTGCCGAGTGAAAGGATGTTTTTGAAAATGCCTAAAGAAATATTACTCACCAAAGAGGGTTTGGAAGAACTCAAAGAAGAATTGCACTTTTTAAAAACCACCAAGCGTGAAGAAATTAAAGAGAAAATCCAGGTTGCCCTCGGCTACGGCGACTTGTCCGAGAACAGCGAATATGATGAAGCCAAGAGCGAACAGGGCAAGATTGAAAGCAGAATCAACGACCTGGAAGCGATGCTTCAAAACTATAAACTGATTGATGAAACTGTTGCCTCTACCGATGTGGTCGGTGTCGGCTCCAAAGTCAAAATCCGCGATATGGATTTGAAGGAAGACATGGTCTACACCATCGTGGGCTTTGCGCAGGCAGACCCCGACAAAGGCAAGCTGAGTGATGAATCCCCTATCGGCAAAGCGCTCTTAGGGCACAAAAAGGGCGATAAGGTGCAGGTGGAAGCACCGGTCGGCACCATCACATTCAAGATTGTTTCTATCAGCAAGTAAGCGACTGACAAGCGGGCGATTTCACCCGCTTTTTTACTAAGGCAAGCGCGATTACCGCGTTGCCGACGGAGGAAGTATGGCAGGAAAGTTTATCATCCAAAAGCAGGCAGACGGCACCTTCCGTTATGCCTTGATGCAGGACAATGAGGAAATCGGCTTTGCCGAGGGTTTTGAGCAGTTGGATGCCGCCAAAAGAGCGGTGAAGGCAGTCAAGAAATCCTGCAGAGCCAAAGTGCAGGCAGTCGGCGAAACGCTGGGCTTGCCCAAATATGAAATCACACCCGAAGGCAATGCCTTCCGCTTAATTGCGCAAAACGGCACGGTGGTGCTGCACAGCAAGGCAGCGGAGGATATTGAAGCGGTCATTGACTTTTTGCAAAAGAATGCGCCCACCGCTGCCATGGAAATGGCTGCCGAAAAAGCGCCGAGCGAGAGCGAGCAGCGCCAAATCCGCGTGGATAAGCTCAAAGCCTTGCAGGCACAGGGCAAGGACCCCTTCACCATCACCACTGCCGAGCAGAGCATCCATTCCGATGAAATTGTCAAGCAGTTTGAAGCGCTGGAGGCTGACTGCGCCGAGGGCGAAACGCCCGAGCTGAATGTCAGCATTTGCGGCAGAATTATGACCTGGCGCAATATGGGTAAAGCAAATTTCCTTGATTTGCACGACAAAAACGGCAAAATCCAAGTCTATGTGCGCATGAACGACATCGGCGAAGAAGCCTTTGCCGCGTTTAAAAAGTGGGATTTGGGCGACATTATCGAAGTCAAAGGCTTTGTGTTCCGCACCAGAACCGGTGAAATCTCCGTTCACGCCCGGCAGGTAAGGCTGCTCTCCAAGAGCTTGCTCCCCCTGCCCGAAAAATTCCACGGTTTGAAGGATACCGACACCCGCTACAGAAGGCGCTACCTGGATTTGATTATGAATCCCGAGGTCAAAGACACCTTCATTAAGCGCAGCAAGATTGTGTCTTCCATTCGCAATTATTTAGACAACATCGGCTTTATCGAAGTCGAAACGCCGATGCTCAACAACATTCCCGGCGGCGCAACGGCGCGCCCCTTCATCACCCACCACAATGCGCTGGATATCGATATGTACATGCGCATCGCCACCGAGCTGCACTTAAAGCGGCTGATTGTGGGCGGGATGGAAAGAGTCTATGAAATCGGCAGAATTTTCCGCAACGAGGGTATGGACGCGCGCCACAATCCGGAATTTACAACAATCGAACTTTACCAAGCTTTTACCGATTACCACGGGATGATGGACATTACCGAGGCGCTCATCCGCAACGCGGCTGAGGTTGCCTGCGGCACCACCACTGCCCACTGGCGCGGGCAGGAAATCGACCTGGGCAAGCCCTTTGCAAGGTTAACCATGATTGATGCTGTCAAGCAGTATGCGGGTGTGGATTTCGGCGCATTTGTCGGCGATACCGAGAAGGCAAAAGAAGTGGCTTCCAAGTATGAAGAAATCGAGATTAAGCCCACCGACAAGTGGGGCGATTTGCTCGCCAAGGTCTTTGAAGAAACGGTTGAAGAAAACTTGGTGCAGCCCACCTTTATCATCGACTACCCGGTAGAGGTGTCGCCGCTGACCAAGAAAAAGCCCGGCAAGGAGTACCTCACCGAGCGCTTTGAGCTGTTTATTTGCGGCTGCGAGTTTGCCAATGCTTACAGCGAACTCAATGACCCGATTGACCAGTACGAGCGCTTTATGCACCAAATTGAACTGCGCGAAGCGGGCGATGATGAAGCGAACATGCTCGACTCCGACTTCGTGATGGCGCTTGAATACGGCATGCCCCCCACCGGCGGCATGGGCATGGGCATTGACAGGCTTGTGATGCTCTTAACCGACAGCGACACCATCCGCGATGTCCTGCTCTTCCCCACAATGAAACCCCTCTCGGAGTAAATTTTGAGTAATAAAAGAACAAACGCACTTGCGCCGAAATGGCGTAAGTGCGTTTGTTTTTTACCGGTTTGTTTTAGAAAAATTCAATATACTTATCATACATTAATACTCCCGATAAAAGCTACTTTATCGGGAGTATTAAAAAGCTTCCAATCACGCAGTTTTAATCACTAAAGCGTCAACACAAGGAACCGTCCCCTTGCAACATAGGGCGCAATGCTATCATCTTATTTCTGTTTCTGATATAGCGCCTCTTTCACCATAGTAGCCGCAGTCATGACATTCAACACGCATGACAAACGCATTGCCCAAATCGTAGTTATGCACATTTCTGCTTCTGCATTTCGGGCAACAATATATAGGCGGAATGACGCGATCGGCATTGTTAATGACCCAGTCCTTATTGTCTCTATTCTGTAAGGCATCGACCCAATTAACTTCGCCGCCTGCAGCAATGCCGTCTAATTCTTCTTCTGTTAATTCTTTTCTTTCTTCGTCTTTCATCGCTCTCATCCTTTCATAATTCATTCTGTAACCTGTTGACTTTCATCAAAAAATTAACCCCTTAAATCGTTGTTTGTGCAACCGAAAAAGCCGCACTCACGGCACCGCATTTGATAAAGATTGGCGGGGTTATAATGAATAACAACCTTGCTTGAAGTTGTGTGCTTTTTGTAATTAAAATATAACATATAAAATATGCCAAAACAATGTTTTTTAGCAGATTTTTCCTGTTTTGTGTAAAAAAATCACTATGTTTTTTACAGTTTAAGGCGTGGTAAGTCATGCATCGGGCGCTGCCACACTACCCACCTGTTGCCTTTCCACCAGTTCCGCGAAATAGCCGTTTTGCGCTATCAGCTCATCATAGGTACCATCCTCAGTGATATGCCCTTTATCTAAAACAATGATTCTGTCACACTGCTTGATGGTCGATAGGCGGTGCGCAATAACAATGCGCGTGCAGTTTAACTTATCCAGCGAATCCGATACAATCTTTTGCGTGATATTATCTAAAGCGGAGGTTGCTTCATCGAGCATCAATATTTTGGGCTTGGGCGCAATGGCTCTGGCAATCATAATGCGCTGCTTTTGCCCGCCGGAGATAGCGCCGGCGCCTTCGGAGATGAGCGTGTGCATGCCCATGGGCATTTTGCGAATATCCTCCGCAATTCCCGCCTGCTCTGCCGCCTCCCAAGCCTCATCCAAGCCAAGCTCCGGTGCGGAGATGACAATGTTTGAATAAATATCGCCTGCAAACAAGCTGCCGTTTTGCATCACCACGCCAATTTTTCTTCTCAGCGAGTGCAGCTCTAAGTCGGCAATATCCTTTGAGTCATAATAAATAGTGCCTTTATCGGGCTTTTCAAAGCCCAATAGCAGCCGCATGAGTGTGGATTTGCCGCAACCGGTTTTGCCGACAATGGCAACATATTGCCCGGGTTTGATGGTGAAAGACAAGCCGTCAATCACATTCGGCATCTTTTCATCATAGCGAAAAGAGAGGTTTTCAACAGCAATATTGCCCGAAACGCGGGTGAGTATTTGCTTGCCCTCCGACACCTCCGGTTCCGCATCCAAAAGCGGCTTTGCCATTTCCATAATCGGTTTGATGCGCGCGAAGGAAAGCGCAATTTCGGCAATCGCCATAAAGGCGCCCGAAAGCATACCGTAAGCGGAATTAAAGGCATAGTAATCCGCCACCGATACGCCGGAGCTGAGGGCAAAGGAATACATCACGATGGTACCGATTAAGCCGATTGCCGAGGAAATCACAACATTGTACTTAATGAAAAACGGCGGGTTATACTCTAACCTTGCGCTTTCGGCGTGCAGGTTTGCCCATTTGGAAAACACCAGCTTTTCCACACCCGCCAATTTGATTTTTTTCACACCGGTGATGATGGCATAGCTCAAGCCGCGTTCCTTTGTGCCCAGCTCCATCTTCTGTTTTGAGATTTTCATCGTCAACAAAGAGCTGGCGATGGAAAAAACAAAGCTTATCACAATAATAACAATGGAGGGCGCCACCAATAGGGGCGCAAATTTCCCGATTTGCGTGATATAGGCAAGGGAAAATATCGCTTGAAAGCCCGTGTCGAAAATCGCAGAGGTGATTAAGTTGCACAATGAACCGATGTAGTCGATTCTGCTCGATAAGTCACCGGAGGAATATTTTTTAAAGAAATCGGGCGGCAGCGATAAAACGCGCATCATCGTGGCGGATTCGATTGCCAAGTCCATTTTCTTATTAAAGCGCTGGCTGAAGAGCGCATTTGCCACGCCGAAAATCATTTGGCTGAGCTGTGTGCAGATTAAAAAGATACTGCATGCTATGAGCACGCCGAGTTTGCCTGTTTCCAGCACATCCGACATTAAGACTTTGTTAATATCGACAACCAAGAGCCCGATCCCCGTGCCGATGAGCGATAAAATGCCGAAGAAGATAAAATCACTCGGTTTTAAGTTTTTGAGCGCGAAGATACCCAAATCAACAATACGCAGCTTTTTGAGTGGGAATTGGCGGTAAAAGCTGATCGCTTCCTCCTCGATAAGCGCTGCACTTTTGCGGTTCACGCGCCTGCGCTTGCCCGTAGTCGGGTCATAGAAGGTGAAGCCGCCGAGCTTGCCGGGAATGAGCGCAATCAAAGAGCCGTCTGCCTTTAGGGTGCCGAGCATGGCGGTGTACGCATCCTTATACCAACCCTCGGTGAGCTTTACTACCCTTGTCATCATCCCTTCGGGTCGGATTAAATAATCCAATTGCTCGTTCACATCGGTAATCTCCGCCGGCACTTCTTTTATTTTTTTAATGCCGTAATATTTGAGCACGGCTGTAATCGCATCTCTTGTCTTTATGGCATCATCTTCCATCGCCTTGGAAACATTTTTGCCGGTGATGCTGTCGGATAATTTATAAAACGCCTCTTCAAACGCTTCTTCGCTATATTTCTTTCGCTGTTCAATCTGTTCTTCAAACCACCCCATCATATCCCTCCTTTCCGTCACAATTTTTAATCATTGGAGACAAGAGCCGTATAAGCCCCGCCTAAGGCGTAAAGCTCCTCGTGGGTGCCTCTTTCCAACACCTTGCCTTCCTCCAAAACGATGATTTCATCACAATCGCGAATGGTAGAGAGCCTGTGCGCCACGATAATGCAGGTGACGCCTCTGTTTTTTATGGCATTTGTCACTTCATATTCCGTTTTCGCATCAAGCGCCGAGGTCGCTTCATCTAAAATGACAATGGTTGGGTCTTGCGCAAGCACGCGGGCAATCTCCAAGCGCTGCCGCTGTCCGCCCGAGAAGTCTTTACCGTTTTCTATGAGTGTATAGTTATAGCCGCCCGCTCTTGCGTTAATCTCCGCGTGCATCCCCGCATCGTGCGCCGCCATAATCATTTCAAAGTCTTCAATGGAATTGTCCCACATCTTAATGTTGTTGGCGATGGTATCCTCAAACAGGGTGATATCCTGGTCGACCACCGCAAGAGAGCCGCGAAATACATTTTTATCAATTTCGCCGAGGGGCTTGCCGTCAAACAAAATTTCACCACTCCACTGCCGGTACAGCCCCGAAACAAGCTTGGAAATGGTGGATTTGCCGCAGCCCGAGGCGCCGACCAATGCCACCCTGCTGCCCGGCTGCAGGCTCAAATTGAAGTTTTCAATTAACGGCGGCTCCAATTTGGAATAGCCGAAGGTCACATTCTTCAGTTCCACCGCACCGCTTAGCTTATTGTATTCGGTAGTTCCCTCTTCGCTCTCCTTGACAATATCATCCTCGGGGTATTCCATCACATCCTCAATTCTTTCCATTTGGGTTCTCATTTCCAAAATGGAGTTGGATGCCGCGATGACCTCTCCGACCGGTCCCATAAAGGCGGTTAAATAGCCCTGGAACGCCATAATCATACCGACTGTGAACTCGCCCTTAATGCAAAGCCAAATGCCGATAGAGGTGATAATGACATTCACTATCATATTGATAGCGCTCGGGATGATGCCCCACAGTGCCGAGGTGTTGACAAGCTGTGTATCGTTATTGCTCACATTTGCTTGATAGCCTGCCCACTTTCTGAAAAAGCCGTTTTCCGCACCGCTTGCTTTAATGGTTTCAATCATTTGAATACCCGAGGCGGTGGTGCTCTCGAGCATCGCAGTGTCCCTGGTGCCGACACGACTCAAGTCCACCCTTTTTCGAGTGACAATGCGTGCAACAATCACATCTGCAAAAAGCGAGCTGATTCCAATAAGGGAGAGCAGCACATTGTAGCGGAACATAACCACCAGATAAAATACCGCCATGCCGATTTTTAAAACCAAGGGGGTAAAGGTTCGAATAAATACGGAGGCAACCGTGGCATTTTGGGCTTGCCTTGACAGAATATCTCCCGCCATTCTCTGCGAGAAAAAGTCCATCGGCAGCCGCAACACCTTCCACATATAAGTGGTGCTGCCGACAACGGCTAACTTGCCGTTGAGCTTTAA
>JAFRLX010000086.1 GCA_017430965.1 Clostridia bacterium
CAGCGGCACATCATTTTCTCGGCTGATATAGTCAACCATGGCAAGCAGATAAAGACATTCAGGATACCAACTTCTTTGATAGTATGTGATAATATCTTCACTTTCAATGGTGTCAATCAAGAAATTGATGTCGCCGAGTTCCTTTAAGCGATGACAAACATTGCTCTTAAACAGATCACCAGCAGGGCGGGGCAGCAAATCTGGCTCAAGCAAAGCTTCCATCGAAACGACAAGTTCTGTGGAAAGCTTATAAATCGTTCTTGCGTTGCAATCTGCAAGATTTGCTTTGCCGGAGCAAATATCATTAATCGTCATATACGGAATGCCGCTGTTTTTGGCTAAACGGTATTTGGAAATATGACGGTCTTCAATCATATGATTAATGTCCATGTTGTTCACCTGCCTTTTAGTATATTATAACGGCTGACCGTTATATTGTCAATATGTGTCTTCAAAGGGTCTTAGGGGACGTATTCCCCTAAAATGATTGCCGCTTTTTTGTGGGCAATCGGCAAAAATACATATATTTGTGCCCTGCTTGCTCCGGTATGAGACAGGAAAACAAAGGATTTTTCCTTCATTTTCTCTCTGCCTCATACCTATTCTTGTCTTTTGCCATAATCTTTCAAAAGATATTTGTCTTTTCTGTGTGTAAATATACCTGCCGTCAATGTGCCGTCAATCAATAGTATTCTGCCCTAAATGTGCCGTCATTCTGCCGTCATTCAAAGAGTTTGAGGTCTTCCAATATTTCCTGTTCTCTTTCCTTGGTGTTTTCGGGAGAGTCGTTGTCGGTTGAATGAAACTGCATGCCTTGTAATTGCTTGCCCATTTCTTCGCGAAAAATGGAGCGAATATCGTCTAAATATCGTTCCTTTTTATCGGCATCCATAAAGGCGGCAATAGCTTCAATCACAAACTGATTGCGAGAGTTAAAGCCGCTCTCATGAAATGACTTTAAATACTCGGCAAGGCGGCGTTCTCTTTCATCATTTAAGCGCAAGCGAATGGTCAGTTTGTATTCATCCTTCATTTTCCTGCTCCGCTTTCAAATACACTAGGGCAAGGTATTCATAGCCCTTTGCCGCAGCGCAAATATCATCAATGAAAGAAATGCGCTCGGGATTGCCTTTGTAGAAGTTCTTGACCAAGCACCCGCCGCCACCGCACACATAGAGTTTCATTGTGTTTTGGTCATAACCGTGTTCACGCAGCCTGCGGAAGATATCTGCCACATATTCCTCTGCAATGCGGGTGATGATGTCCAAATCCGCTTGCGGGATATCCGCACTCCCCGTGCGCAACACTTCGTCAATAAGATAGTCGTTTAACTCTCTGCGGGTTTGGCGCATAAAGCCTTCACGAATCGCAAGCGTGCATTGGTAGGTGCCGAACTTTTCGGTATACATCTGCCCGCTTTGCGGTCTGCCGTTAACAAGGTAGAGTGTGTTCATGGTACCGTTGCCGATGTCTGCAAGCATATTCAAGCCTTTGAGTTCCGATTTGTGCGAAACAATTGCCGAGTAACCCTGCGGATAGATTTTTACATCTTTGATATTCACGCGGTAGGCGGTGTGCTGATAAACAAACTCCACCGTTTCTCTTTGCATTAAGTAGTCCGCAAATTCTTTCTTTTGCCCGCTTGTCCAAGTCAGCGGCAAACCGGCGGCGATTACCACATCGGCTTCGGTTAAGCCCTCTGTTTTGAGTTCCTTTGCAATGGCAACGAGCGTCAAGCAGTAGTAGTCATTATCGGTGTGCTTTTCTGCCACAAACTCCTTGTGCCCTTCACCGATAAGGTAGTATCTGCCATCATACACAAGCATATCCTTTGTAAAAAGCGGCTCGGAATCATAGCCGATAATGCCTGTTTGAAAGCAATGGTTAGCGGTTTTAATGTTTCCGTAACCGTGGTCAATTCCGATAATTTTGAAATCGTTAAATGTTTTCATTTTTTACCTCCTTTGCTTTGTTTTTTTGCATTTAACAGTTTCTGTTTTGGGTGAATATTACCTCCTTTTCAAGAAAGATATACTGCTTCTGCTTTAAAAAGTGGGAGCAGTATTCATATGTTGAAAAATCTATTATTTTATGCTACAATACTCGTATTATGAAGTATTTGATTTATGAATTGTCGGCGCGTTTAATCATGCGCAGCGCCGTGAAGGATGAAAGCGGTGTGTACCGTTATTCTCTATCCGAAGCGCAAACAAAGAAGTGCATTAATCCCGCGTCACCGCCGCAGGATGATTGTGCTTTGTTTTATCAAATTGAACAAGTCAAAGAAAATGATGCCGACATCATAGGCGGCAGTGCCAACCGCCTGCAAGATGTACTTATCTATATTGACTTTTCCGCTGTCTTTGACAGGCAATCCGCACAAAAGAAATATGCCGACCGCCGGCAGAAAGCGGAGGATATGTTCCGCCCTGAAGGCATCCGTTTAGACTTCGGCTTCGGCGCTTATCGTTTTATCGCTTTTGAGCGTTCGGCAAGCATGAGCCGCAATGCAAGGCTTTCCTTTATCCGTGAAGATTTTTATGAACCTGTCCGAAAAAGAATCATGCTCGACATGCAAATCGGCAGGTGCCAATTATCTAAACTCTATGCATATAACGGGCTGATGTTAACCAATGGTTACCGCGCGGATGATATGTCTATCTGGAGTAGCGATAAAATGATTGTGGTAGATAACCCGATCACCACTGTTTACGGTACAAATATCATCACCGTAGAGGATGATGGTACGGAGAATGCTATGCGTAAATACAAGCGTGTGGAAACACTTTCGGATGTGGATGTCACGGAGTTTGACGGTGAAGGTTTCATCTCTTTTCAGTATGCCAAGAAAATTGACACCTTGTTTTGCGGGAATGATGTGCACACTTCCTTTCAGGTGCGTATGCCATATATCAAGGGTGTGCTGCATAAAGTAGATTTCAAAAGCTTTTTGGCAGGATTTGGTGTGTTTCAAATTAAAGATATTTGGGGCAAATACCATAATGCCGAGGATGTGGAAATTATCCTCACCAAAAGCATGTTCAAGGGCTTTGGTTGGATGACGGAAAACGGGATGACTTGGGCAGACTATTTAGCCAAGTGCCGTGAATACAGGCATTCGTTATATATCTCCGAAGTCAGCCAAATTAAAACGGATGCACAAACACAATTAAACTATCAATTCTTGGTGACTGCCTCTATTAAGCCCGATGAATTTCGCCCTGCCGATTTACCTCTCGGTTGGGCGCATAGTCCCGAACTGGAAAAAAGAGATTGGATTACCAAAGCCACCGAGCAGCGCTATTATTCCCTTGTCGGCGATGTCGATTATCGCTTATCCTTCCTCAAAGAGAACATTGCCAAGTGGAGAAACATTTTAGCACTCAATCCTCGCTTTGCGGATGAGGCGCATTTCACCAAACAACTTGACAACCAAGCCAAAAAGCTGTTGGAGCAATATGCTTTCGGCAGGTTAATTGCCGCAGGCGATAATCGTTACCTTTCCGGTGATTTAATCTATTTCCTTGAATGGTTGGTGCGTTCTTCGAGTGATAAAAGTGTAAGAGAGTTGGAATATGAGCGCTTGCGAGAGGGCGAGTTTTATGCCCCTTGTGCACAGTATCCGCAAAATGATAAATATGTGCTTTTGCGTAACCCGCATATTGCACGAAATGAAGAAGCAGTTGCCAAGCCGATGCACGAAGTCGGCTATTTCAGAAAGAAATATTTATCGCACTTAAACTATGTCATTATGGTCGCTTCCTCCACTCTTATTCCCGAGAGGTTGGGAGGCGCGGATTTTGACGGCGATATGATTAAAACCATTGCCGCACCTTTGATTAACAACTGTGTGGCAAGAAACTACGCAAGCGAAGGTTCATTTGATGCTTTTTCACAGCAATATCCTGTTTTGAAAATCCCGTCTGTCACTCCGCTTGAACGCGATGCCAACGATTGGCGTGCACGCATGGAAACGGTCAAAAACACCTTTAATGCCCGCATCGGGCAAATCTGCAACGCCGCGTTTGACAGGAGCATTGTTGCCTATGACGAAAGCCGAAGCGAAGAAGAACGCCGAGCATGCCGCGAAGAAACGGAATTGTTGGAAATCTTAACAGGTTTGGAAATTGACTCGGCAAAAAGCGGCGTCAAGCCCGATTTAAGGGAGTATCTTACTCACAAAACAGCGGAGCGTAGCCGCTTTTTAAAATACAAAAGCATTGCCGCCGATGAGAGCACGAAACAGTGGTTTGAAGAAACAAAGAAAAAGAAGTTAGACAAATTCTTTGCCGAAACCGATTGGAATGCCGTTACGGCGAATGTGGAAAAACTGCCGTACTTTGCACTGATGCTTGAAAAGAACACACCGAAACAACAGCCAAAGCCGGCAAGTGATGAAGAATTATTCCCGTTTGCGAAATCTAAAGATTGGAAAAAACAATTAAACCAAAGCGATTTAGAATTGATTCAGGCGGTGATTGCCGATTATGAGCAGGCACTCAGGCATATTCGCATCAGCCGCTTATCGGCGGAAGAGATTAAACGGCACAGTGATGTGGAGCGCATCCTCTTTGCAAGAGGGCAGGAAAACGAATACACTGCCGATGAGCTTTACGGATTGTTTGCCTCCATGCCTGCCGAAGAAGTTGCAAAGGCACGGCAAATGCTCAAAACCGAGCAGTTTCACTTCATGAACAAGGAACAGCGGCTCCGATTCATATACAGTCCTGTTTTCGGCTCGGCTTACCAAATTGTGGATTATGAAGACCTTTTCACGGATTTCAGTCATAACGGCTACCGTCTGTTAGGTGATATTCTCTGTGACTATGACGATAGAAACACGGCACGGCTCAAAAAAGAAAACGCCGTTCGCAAAGACACGAACAGTGCGTTATTAAACAGTATTATGTACAGCTATGAGAAGGAAACAGGTGCAGATTATGAGCAAATTATCCGGCGAAGTGTTTTGGATTATCTCCGCGGGCAGGAAGTCTCGGGGCGCACCGCGCTTCGCTGTGCGATTGCTCTGGGCAAGCGGCAATTTGCCTATGATGTTTTACTCAATTACCTTGAATTGGAATTAAAGGAAGATAACGATGCTAAACGAAAAAGAAGAATTCCTCGCATACACCGCTAAGGTGAACTACACGGCTTGCAATAAGCAGGACAGCAGCTTCCTTGGCAGGTTTACCTTTGAAATGTTAACCGATTTTATCGGTTTGTATCGCGTTTTCACCATCATTGCCCGCGGCTATATGTTTGAGACCGGTGAAGCAGACACAGACCGCGCAAGAAAAGCGCTTCTCGCTTGGTGCAGTGTGCCGGATAAAAAAAGAGATCTCCCGAAAAAGGAAGGTCAAAGTGAAACGGATTTTAAATGTTTGCACGAACAGTTTCCCGCATTAGTAGACAGCGAGGGTAACGGTTGGTTTTTCACCCATATTCAAAACGTCCGCGCATTTGTGAAAGCAAATCCCGAAAAGGTATCCAAAGCAGCCATCAAAAAAGCGGAAGTATTGAAAGGTTTTGAAAAAGAGTGGCGCAAAAAGCTCATGCAATACCAAGTACCGCTGTATTCTGCGAACACAAAGGGCAGTTTTTTGCTTCTTTTTGATGATGTGCTTGCCGATGCATTGGAACAGGGAGAACTGCAAAACAAAGAATTTGAGCTATCCGAAGAATTAACAGAGCAGTTAAGCGCATTAACACCGCAAGGCGTGCCAGAAACGGTTTTACCGGTATTGTATAAATATTACATAGCCAACAAGCAGGACAACACCGATTGGGTGGTATTGCCTGTTAGCAATTTTGATGCTTTTTTCGGCACAACGGCGTTCGGCAGAAAATATCTGCCGCTGTTAAAAGTAGAAGGCATTATCTGGACCGAAACAGCTTTCGGTGTGAGCCGATATATGATAAATCTTTAAAAATCAATACTCTTCTCCTTTTTTCGACATAATCTGATAGACTATATATTATACTATTGTGTTGAAGGAGGTGAGAAGATGACATACAAAAAGCTGCTTCAAAAGGTAGCAAAGGAATACCACACAACACCCGAAGAAGTGGATAAAGAAATGCGAGAAGCTATCAAAGCTGCGGGCTTAAACATTTCCCCGCAGGCATTTATTGCGCTTTGCAGTGCCAAAGTAAAAAAAGACTATAAATAGTAATTAGTACAATATATCGTCTATCCCTTTCTAACAAAATTGGTAAGATTATTTTGTTAGGAGGGATGGATTTTGACAATTGCTGAAGCGACAAAACAAAGAATCGAAGAATTGTGTGCCGAGCGTGGTTTGAATTTCTGTAAACTCGCTACGATTTCGGGAATACCCTACACCACCATCAAATCTATCATTTACAGCCAAAGCCAAAACCCGGGCATTACCACAATCAAAAAGATTTGTGACGGTTTGGATATTTCTATCACAGAGTTTTTCGACACACCGACATTTAGAAATTTGGAACAAGAGATAAAGTGAAAAGCCGCAAAATGCGGCTTTTTCTTTTCACATTTTTTAACAATAAAGCCGCCGTTAATCGGCGGCTTAAAAACATATTCTATTGTGGTATCACCACTGTCACCACCGTACCGCCGCCTGCGCGGGGCGCAATGGTGAGGGTGCCTTTGCACATCATTTCGAGTCGCTGTTTGATATTTGAAAGTGCACCCGCAGACTCAAATGCATTTGCAGTATCAAATCCCGGTCCGTTATCCGAAACGATAAGAACACTCCCGTTTATTGTTTTATGTGTCTCAATTTTAATTTTCAGCCGGCCTCCGTTAGGGTCAAGACCGTGCCTGACAGCGTTTTCCACCAGTGGCTGTAAGGTCAGAGGGGGAATCAAAAAGTTTCTGTGCTCAATGTTGTATTCAACAATAAGGTTTTCATTAAAACGCGTAGATTCAACAGAAAGGTAAGCACGGGCATGTTCTAACTCATCGTCGAAAGGAACAGGGTTTTCACTGACAATTGCATCAAAGTTTTTTCGCAGGTAGGTAATAAAATCCAATGTAACCTGCTGAGCTTCTTTCGGATTCTGTTCGCAAAGATAGTAGATGTCTGCCATCGTGTTGTAAATGAAATGCGGACGCATCTGTAAAACCATAATGTTTGCCTTCTGGTGAGCAATATCCGCCTGCTGCTGTATATGTTTATTAATTTGTTCCGTGACTATTAGCATATACATAGCAAGCGTACTCAGACAGAAGCTGATGTTCAGTATAGCCAGGTCTGCAGAGAAGGCATATATTATCGTAACAATAGCCGATGAAACTATGACAATTAAAAAAGCAATAAAGATTCTTTTAGTATAAACATAGCGGTTAATGATCAGTATTATGAGATTGATGAGCATAATTACTAAAATCGGTAATAAAAGCAAAGGAAACAAAATGCCTTTGTGAAATTCAAGATCGGAAGAGAGATAATAGATTTTGTCTGTAAACTGAGCACATATCAGAAGAATTAAAAATGCCGACCATATTACCAAAACTATGCAAAACATTGTGCTTTTCTTTAGTTTTACGCCGCAGTATTTCAACAGAAAAACACTCAGTAAAACAGGAATCAGCGATATGAAAAAGTACTCAAAGAATATCAGCACTTTGGAGAGTGCCATTATCTTCGGGCTGATCATATTTGCCAGATCGAATGTTAAAATGAGCTCCTCCGCAGCAAGGATGGAGAAAAATGCAATGAAATAGCGTCTGCTAATGCGATCAACACCCGGCAAAGCTGTTGAAAATCCAAGTAATATTACTACAAATAATTCGCCTACTGCAATCAAAACTGCGGTTTCGGGAGTATAATTACCAATCATTCAATCACCCCTTTTAACGGGTAGCGAAGTCTTTTCACCATTTCCGAAACGCTCCCTGCGGTGATTGGCTTTAGTATAAATCCAACCGCCCTCGTGCCCCAGGCATGAAGAGAATAGTTGCTGTAAGCGGTAACAAAAACAACATTTGTGCGTGGATTAATTTCAAGAAGGGTGCTGCACAACTCAAGTCCGCTTGTATTGCCAAGCTCAATGTCCAGAAAGGCAAGAGCAACCTTATTGTTTTTTGCATATTCAATTGCCTTTGACGGGTGCGTAAAACCTATAACAGAGGCGTTTGGCAAAACCTCGTCCAAAACTGACAGGGCACCGCCCAGTGCAATTTTTTCATCATCAACAACAATGACATTGATCCCCTCGCCGGCTATTATGTCATTACCAAGCAGAAAATCTAAATTGACATCAAGGAACTGACACAGGCGTGCTATTGTATCGGCATCAGGCATTCTGCTGCCGTTTTCCCAGTGTGTTATTGCAGAGCGGGTAACGTAGATTTTATCAGCCAGTTCCCGCTGGGACAGTCCCTTGTCTGTTCTTATTTTTCTTAACATTTTTGCAAATGAATCACTCATAAACAGATTCCCTTTATTAAATATGTTAACTATCTAACTTAAACTATCTGACTTAAAAATATATTATTTATCAAAAAAAATCAAGTAACAGGTGGTGACAATCTGTAACCTCCCCTTGAAGCATTAACTGAAGTATTATAAAATAAACCCGAATATATTGCCCGACATTGAAAAATGTGCGGTCAGCGGGCAGATCCAAATGAAGCAATAGTTATAAATTATTAAGGCAACACCGCATGATTCAGTGCGGAAAGCCGGGCAAATGCCGTGAGTTATGCGGCGTTGCCTTAATCAAAATTAAAAGGAGGAATTTTAATGACAAAAATTTTAAAAAGACCGTTAAGCATATTGCTTGCGGTACTTATGATTGCAGGCATTTTCGCTGCTCTGCCGCTGACAGTGCATGCAATTTACGTTCAACAAGGATTAGAGCATTTTATACCTGTTTTAGATAATGTTGGGAATTTAGCTTACTACGACGCATCAATCCTGGTGAATGATGATCTTCCGGGTAGACAAAGGACAGTCAGGCTTTTATTTTCAACACTTACCAGAGAACAAATAACGGCAATGCCCGGTTGGTCTACTATATCAAGTGCCAACACTTATAATAACTGTTATTTAGCGAGTGACACGGATACACCGCCAAATGGTTCTCAAATTAATGTTTCGGATGTGGGCATAGATACACAGGATATAACTTATAATGCGCCTTCACCAGCCGGGGTACACGTTAATAATTTTGAATTTAGCGCTGTTCCTCTTGATCCAAATACATCATATTATACGTATTTCATAGTGAGGTCTGCCATGCGCGATGCCACTAGCGATTACACTGTTTATAGAATGCTTGGAGATTCACTCGGAACACTAACGCCAATGAAGATTAATTACAATAAGCAAAAAACAGATGGAACGTATGATACTACTATTGTTAATACTCACTATATAAGTGGACAATATTTGGATGTTTCCGAACTTGGAACATTACCAACCGGTTACTGTATCAATACCAGCTTGTCTACAAGCAGCGGGAATTGGAATGGAACCAGTGAAATAAACATTTATTACGACAAGGCCCTCACGGTAACGTGGAAGAACGGCGACACTATTCTCGAAACCGACACCCATGTAGCAAAAGGCACAACCCCCGAGTACCACGGCGCAAAGCCTGAAAAGGAAACCGCCGACGGGACTGCTTATTATCCCTTCTTGGGCTGGTCTCCCGAGGTTGAGACCGCAACAGCCGACACAACCTATACCGCGGTATTTTCCGATACAGCTGTGCCGTATCATATCCACGACGGTATCGTGTTCAAGGATTGGACAAACACAGACAGCTTGCCAAAAGACGCAGGCAACTACTGCCTGACAAGCGACGTTACTACAAGTGCGACATGGACTGTTCCCGCGGGAGAGATGAACCTCTGCCTCAACGGTCATAAAATCGACGCGAACGGCGGCAACTATGCTGTTATTACTATCGGCAACGGCTGCACGCTGAACCTGTATGACCCTGAGGGCGGCGGCGTTATCACAGGCGCTAACCACACTTCAAACGGCGGCGGCGTAGCTATCTCAAACGGCGGACATTTCAACATGTACGGCGGCTCTATCGAGGGCAACTGCTCCCGTAACGGCGGCGGTGCTTACGTTAACGGCAGCAGCGCGACATTCCATATGTACGGCGGCTCGATTCAGTACAACGAGGGCAACGTCTACACCGGCGGCATTCTGCTGGAGGCCAACACCACCTTCACAATGAGCGGAGGCTCAATTCAGCACAATGCAGGTAAACAATTCGGCGGTTTCGGTACGAATCAGGCGACGATGATTTTTGACGGTGATGTAAACATCAGCGACAACTATATCTACTCCGGCGGCACAAGCGGTAAAATCGCAAAGTCCGGCGACACCTATACTCTTGACACCACCGGCGGCACTCCGTGCAACGTAAAAACAGCCAATGCAAATGACCGTATCAGAGTCACCGATCAACTGACGCTGACTCATAAGATCGGTATCATCCGTCAGGGTACGAAAGGCGTGTTCACTACAGGTTACACCACCTCCGGCAACACAGCTGATCCGAGAGAGTATTTCTACAGCGACAATCCGAATTATACCGTCGGTTTGTCTAACGGTGAGGCAGCTATCGTTGATCAGTGTACCGTTACATGGAATAATTGGAACGGCGACGAGCTCGAAAAAGACACACGCGCAGCCATAGGCTCGACCCCGACCTATCACGGCGCGACCCCGACCAAGGCGGCGGATACAGATTATTATTACACCTTCGCGGGCTGGGATGTAACTCCCGCCGCCATTACGGGCAACACAACCTACACCGCGACCTTTACGGCAACACCGAAGCCGGCAGAGCCTCACAACGGAACAAACATCACCGTTGCAGACACAATCAGCGAGAATTTCTATCTTGACGGCAACTACTACGGCGCAGACGCATATGTAACGGTTAACTACAACCACAATAGTAATCTCAGTCAAACTGCTAATTTCAATACTGATGACCCGCAGAAGCTTTCTGAAATGGATAAAGTCAGCGGCGGTGCCTACGCCGGCAACAGCATTATTTCTGTTATTCAGGCACCCGCACAGTCAACAGAGCCGATTACAATTAATGTTTATGCTTCACAGGCTGACGCAGAAGCAAAAACAAATCCTGTTGATACGATTACCTACAGCGTATATAAATATTGCCGCGAGATTATCGAAGGCACATATGAGGATGACATCAAAGACCTTGCAAGAGCAACTCTTGACTATGCAGCAGCAGCTCAGAATTACTTTGAATACAATCAGGGTAATATGGCAACAAAGGATAACGCTTCAAATGCATACTACGGCGATGTTGCAGACTTTGATATGGCAAGTGTAACCGCATCTGCTTCTGCACCCGCTTGCATTCAGTCCTTCAGCGTTGTTGTTAAATCGGACCTTGAAATCAATCTTCTTTCAAGAACTCCGATTAATGTTGAAAGTGCAAGCATTGACACAACCGACACAAGCAGATTTGCAGCTGAAAGCACAACTAACGGTGATTGGTATGTTGTTCACATTTCAGGCATTGAGCCCGCTAATATGGATAACACATTTACTGTTGTAACAGATAAGGGCAATATTGTAATGTCTGCAAATGCTATTATGAAGATGATGGCAAAGAGCAGCGATGAAAAGATGGTAACTCTTGCAAAGGCTATGTATCTTTACGGTGCAGCAGCAGATACATACTTCGCAAATCAGAACGCATAAGGAGGAAAGGATAATGAATAAAGTTTATAACGAACCAACATTTGAGGTTGTAATTTTCTCCGCGCAGGATGTTTTAGCAACATCATCAGTTGTAGAAAACCCAACATACAATCAGGGACAGTTTGAATCAAATACCGAGCCTTTTGGCTTATAAAAACTTTAAAGGAGCAGGGCATAATAACCTTGCTCCTGTTTTTTGATGAAAGGCATATTATGGCACAAAACCACGATACAAATGTTTTCTATGGCGCTTGGGAAAAAACAAGCCGAAAAACTAAAAAGGCATTCAGAATATTTTTGAGCATATTTGTTTTCACAGGGCTTTCCCCGGGGCTTTGTTTTCTGCGCTTCAATGTGCCGTTTGCTCCCGATTTTCTTTAAAAGAGCGATTGGCAACCCCGACAGAATTGGCGGTGGAACAAGGCGTTTACAATAGCAAGAAAACGTATTCCGGCATTCACACCTGCTGTTGGTTGTTGCGTACTCCCGGCAGTGATAATAAGGAAGTTGCTTATGTCTATTATGACGGCACCATCCGCTATACCGGCGCGAGCGTGAACACAAGGGGAGCCACTTTCCGACCGGCTATGTGGGTACAACCGTAGTTTCAAGACGCTTTTTGTGCGAACAGATGCAATTTTCAGCGTCACTATCAGAAAGGAGCAATCAAAATGAAAAATATGATTAAAAATATTATTTGTATTTCTTTGGCACTGGTTATTTGCTTTAGCTCAACGGCGCTTTTTGCCGATGCCGGCGATTATGACACGCCGATTATTCCGGTGCATACCCATTCCTTTGTCGGCAGTGTCACAACAGCACCGACTTGTACCGAAGCGGGTGTGATGACCTACACCTGCTCCTGCGGCAAAGGCACTTACACGGAGCCGATTGCGCCTCTCGGGCACGATATGCTTATTCACGACGGCGCACAGGAGACCTGCACCGAGCCGGGCAACAAGCCCTACTGTGAATGTCGGCGCTGCGGGAACTACTACATTGACGATAAGGGTGAAAACCTGATTGCCGACAAAACCGAAGTGGTGATTGCGGCAAAGGGACACAGCTTCGTCATTACCGAGCAGTACTGCTTAAACGGCTGCGGTGAAGTTAACCCGGACTACAACCCCGCACATGTGCATCAGTACAATGCAGTGGTCACTGAGCCGACCTGCACCGAAGCGGGCTTTACCACCCATACCTGTGAATGCGGCGACAGCTATACCGACACACCTACCGAGGCACGCGGGCACGATTGGAATGACGGTGCGATTACCACGCCTGCCACCTGTACCGAGGCAGGGGTTAAGACTTACACTTGCAGGAATGATGCATCGCATACATACACCGAAGAACTTCCGGCACTCGGGCACGACTATAAAGCAACTGTCACCAAACCGACAGCGACAGCCCTCGGCTACACTACGCACAAGTGCTCGCGCTGCGAGGACAGCTTTGTCGATACCTACACGGCACCTACCGGCAAGCTCACCCTCAAGTGTAAAGCAAGAACCGCAGCAGCCGAGACCGTGATATGGAATAATGTTAAAACTGCCACCGGTTACCAGGTACAGATTTCGACGAAAGACGGTAAGAAGTGGGATAAGACCGTTACCCTTAAAGCCGGTGTGACCAACACCACTTTCAAAAGCTTGGCGGCAGGTAATAACTACAAATTCCGCGTGCGTTTCTACATTAAGACGGCAGAGGGGAACAAATATAGTCCGTGGAGTACAACACTCAACTCCCCCACCTTGCCGGCAGGCACAAGCATCAGCAAAATCGTAGGTGCCAAGAAAGCCTTCACCGCACAGTGGAAAAAGCAGGCAAACGCCACCGGCTACCAGATTGAGTACAGCACCAAGTCGAATTTCTCCGGTTCCAAGAAAGTGACGGTCAAGAGCAATAAGACACTTAAAACCACGGTGAAGAAGTTGAGCGCCAAGAAAGTTTACTATGTGCGTATTCGCACCTATAAGACCATTGCAAAGGTTAACTACTTCTCAACTTGGAGTAAGGCGGTCAAAGTTAAAACGAAATAATCTAAAAAAATATGGAGAGGATTTTTTCAAATCCTCTCCGTTCTTTTATATCAGCGCTTCTATCAAGATTGTTGCACCGAGTTTAAATCCCGTCTTGAAAGCATCCAACTCGGTGATGTTGGAAAACTCGTTGCGGCTTTCGGCATAGCTCATCAGCAGTTGCTTTTGCTTGTCTGTCATTCCTTCTTGCAAACGGTCGTAATTGCTGTTGACCAAGTTCAGCGCTTCTTTGTATTCCGCATTGCTTTCAATATGACTGAGTTCCATAGGTTGAATGTTACCGTACCATAATTCTTCAAGAATATCCATTTCATTCACCTCCGCCGGTGATTTCATTCCAGACAATTTCTCTTGCACGATTTGCGATGTCGTTCATCGCTGCAACCCATGCCATCATATCTTCGGCTTTGAGCGCCTCGGTGTTACCTTCTTTCTTAGCAATAGAAGCAACAAGACTTTCATACATTTCATTAGCGCGGGTGTCCACTTCGTGCAAATGCTTATCTAACTTGCATTGCATCTTTAGAGCGGTGTAAAACCCTCTGCGGTGAGTTTTGATGTACTCCAAATATCGTTGCCCCCAAAGCCCGATGATTTCATTGCTACGCGGCAGCACAAGGTTTGGCAAATATACATCACCGACCAAAGTGTAACCGATACCGGTCTTTTCGTTGGTATATGATTGTTTCATTTTCAGTCCTCCTTCACTTTGAATGTTTTTAAGCGCGCTTTTTCACACTTGACTATCAGTTCATCCACCGCATCGGTGTATCTGCCTGCGGCAATCAACTGATTGCGCAAATGGTAAAGCGAAAGCAACGCCAGCCGTTTTTCCTCAAACGTTAATGCCACATAGTATTTTGTTTTCATCATGCACTTCCTTCCTGTCTCTCACGAGTGCATTATATAAATAAAATCCACACAAGTCGAATGTGTGGATTAGAAAAAAGAGCCGAGTGAAAAACTCGGCTCAATTATATGCTACTCGTCATGCACTTCAAATCTGTCCTTAATGACAGTAGACCTTCGGCTGCGCCTTTTTTATTCGTATATTTTCATTATTTTTCCCAAACAGTTGCATTTTTGTTATTAATATATTTAAATAGTAATAGTGAGATGAATTCAATCAGATGATATACAGTTATATACAGGTCATTTGCAGAAGGTAAACCATGGGTATTTCCATATCAAGAGAAAAAGCAATAAAATATGTCAATCAAAGTTACCCTAAAGCTTTTAAGGAACGGCTGAAAACACTGGCAATCTTTTATTTTGTATTATTGTTTTCGTTAGCGGGTCATTATATTCTGTTTAAAAACACAGCGGTGATATACTGTGAATTAGGTGCCGCTACAATCGGATTATTAGTGTTTTTGCTGTTTTCTTTGCTCAAAAGAGATAAGCAGTGGTACAACACATATTTTAATATGGCAATATTAGGATTTTGTTTAAGCCTGTTGTGTTTGATTTTCGGTCTTTCTTTTTTTCTTGTTTTTGCAACGCCTGTCCGGATATACGGGATAGGCTTTAGCGCTTGGTTGGTAATTGCCTTACTGATGTTATCTGTAGAGTTAAAGCGACTGGAGAAAAAAGACAATTTCAACCCTAAAAAGCCCTCCGGTTTTTTGGTAATAGCATCTTCGGTACCGGGAATAGCGGCACTCGCTTTTTATAGAACTATAAAAGATTTGGAATATAGCCATATTATTCTTGCGTGTGTTTTTGCGATTTGCTTTATATTGATTTCGTTTTTAATCTTGCCCGGCAGTCGGAATATAATAAGATATTATTTAATTAGAAAGCATAACATTCAACTTGATGAATTGAAGTTTTCTTAAAGCCCGATGTACCTGATATTGGTTTTTAGATTTCTTTTATTACATATGGAGTGAACAATGAAAAAAACCGTATGGATAATTGTGATTGTCTTTGTTTTAATTGCTTCATCTGTTTTCGGGATTTATTGGCTTACGAACCGCAAAGAAAACACTTCTCGGTACACTTTGTTAACCACATCCGTTTCGCCGGATGGCACCTATACGCTCAACGCCTATCGCACCGAACCGGGAGCGACTACGGATTTTAGCATTAAGGTCTATCTCGAGAGCGGAAAAAAGGAAAAACGCATTTATGATGCCTATCATGAAGAAACAGTAGATATTAAGTGGCTTGATAATGAGCGCGTTTGTATTAACGGAAAAACGCTTGAGCTTTCCGAAAAGGAAACTTATGATTGGCGCAAGCAGTCTTATCAATAGCGCCGGGTCGGATTCAGGATTGATGTAAAAAATGGAGGAAACGATGAAAAAAGCAATTTGTCTTGTGCTTATTTTTGGGCTGCTGTTTAGTTTTTGCGGTTGTCAGAAATATAACGGTGATGTGAGTGAAGTGAAAACACGCAAAGTGGAGTCCAAACTGTATTCTCAAGAAGATATTGATGCGGCAATCGCAGTGATTATTGAGGAGTTTCGGTCGTGGCAAGGCTGCAAGTTAACAGAGATTTACTATGCCGGCGATGAAACCAACCAACAAGAAAACGCTTATTATATCAAAGGCGGTGTTTACCCAAATGCACAGGAAATGATTGTTCTGGAGTCTTCTTTTGAAGTAGATGAAAGCGGTGGGGACGGTTCCCTCAATCCGAATACGACTTATAACCATTGGAAGTGGCTACTGGTCAGAGAGGATGGCGGAACCTGGGAACATGTAGACCACGGGTACGGGTAAATCTCGGTTTTAAGATACAGATTTATCATTGAATTAGAAATTTTCCAAAAGGTATTTTTCCATCGAGAGCCTGTAGGAGGAATCATTGTGAAAAAGGCAGTTTTAGTAGTGTTTTTGCTTTAGTGCTTTTAATACCTGTTAAAGTGCAATATAAGGATGGAGGAACGACATCTTTCCACGCGCTTTCTTACGAATTTATACAGTATCACAGGCTGGCGGATGACAAAATTCCAAATCAGTACGAAGTGGGAAGCGGAGTAAAAGTTTTTGGCTTTGAAATCCATAAAAATACTTCTTTAGTCGTTGAAGAAAAGGAGCAATGATTGTTTTATGAAAAAACTATTCACTCTTTTATTAATAACGCTTATGGCTGTTTCAATGTGTTCGTGTTCTTTAACCAAAAAAGTTGCAGATTATGTAACCGACCCAAATGTGAAAACAGAGCCCGTTGTTACGGGAGAAGAGCGAGGATATATAATTTATAATAATAAGACATTTTACGATATTCCGGCTAACAAAGACATTGATGCCGATTTTGTTACTTATAAGGACATTTGGACGCCGCTCTCCAATGTCACGCACAATGCAAATGCTCAGTATAAAAGCACATTGGGTGAAAGCACGGTAACTATAAATGTGTTCGATGATAAAGACTTATCAATGTTTATTGTGTATGAAGATTTTAACGGAAAATGGCTCTATTGTGATCAGGGTTATAGCTTGCCGGATTATTTAAAAGAGTATCCTGTGGAAATCTGTGTTTCAAGCGATGAACTGACAAATGAAAGTAATGATGAGAATATTGTGATAATCGATTCCGAAAAAATAATCAGTGTGATGAACGAATTACGACAAACATCAAAACACGATGTTAAAGCTGCCGAAAATGACAGTGAACTTGTACCTGCCGCAAAGGCATATAATATTAACTTTAAGTTTAACGGTGTGAACGCTTATTATTATTTCGGCAATCTGCTTCAAACAAAAAACGGGTATTCGATTGATTGTCAAGACAGTGCAGGCAATGTCGCGAATATGTCGATTTCAGAAAAGGTTGCGGATATATTACTTAGTAAATAGTCAGCATATCTAAAAATACATTTAGAAACACGAGAGACAGTTCATGCGGTAAGCGGTTGAACAGATAACTAATAAGGAGTTTTTATGGTTTGTCCAAATTGTAACAAGATAATCGCAGAGGGCAGCGCAGCGTGCCCGTTTTGTAAAGCGCAGCTTACCGCCGCGCCGGCATCGGTACAGGGTGCTGCCGCACCGGGGGCAGCGCAGATGCCGTATGCCCCGCAGCCGTATGTGCCGCAACCGCTTACACCGCAGCAGAAATACCAAAACTTAGGGGGATTTTTGCAATTTGTGGTGGCGCTTTGGAAATATATTTTGCCGATTCTGGTGGCACTTGAATTGTTAATTATTACGGTTGCCTCTGTTTTGCGCATTATCAAACTTGACAGTATCACCTGGGAGAGTTTGAAACCGATTTTGAGCAGTGAAGTCACAATCCTGCTGTTGGCTGCCAAAGCTGTTTTGTATTGCGTTGTTGCCATCAAAATCGAAAAAAGGCAGGCTTCGTTTCTTGCCTTTTGGCAAACTTCGATGATAGTTTTATCGGTTCTTTCACTCGCTTCAATCCTTGTGTTTTCCGGTGTATTACGTGCCGCTTTCGGGCTTGGCGGCAATGTTTTGATGTTTTTTATTTGGAATTTGTATTTTACAAAGTCCCTCAGGGTGCGCATCTATATGGGCTCTGATGCTTATTTGCGCGCAAGCATTTTTAATAAAAAAACACCGGCACCCGCACCCGAGCGCCCCAAAAGCGAAAAAACAAAGGTAATTCTTTTGGCAGTTGCCTTGCTGCTTGTTTACTATGTGCTGGCAGGCTTCAATGTGTATTTGACTGCCAAAGAAAATGCACCGGCGCTCAAGGCTACTTTAGAGGCAAGGGGGCAGGAAACCACCTATACGGATGAAACAGCGGGGGTGAGTTTCACCATTCCGAAGGGATTTGAAGAAAATAAAGACTTGGAAACCGAAGAAATACCGCTGGCGCTTGAATGCCCTCATTCCAATTTCGAGGTCGTTGAGTATGCGTCATTTGACCTTTTGAAAGATGTCAGCGAAGAGGAAAAGCAGCATATCAATCGCAAGGAGATTAACAACGCAGCGTTTACCCGGCAGGAAATTCAAGAGCAGGTGGTGGAAGATTTTGCCGCTGCAAGCGGTGTTTCCGACCTTAAAACAACAGTGGAAAGAATCGGGGGCTATGAGTATTATGTGGTATCTCTTAAGCAAACCGACCAAGCCGGAAATAGCGCAGAATGTATTAATTATGTGCATTATTATAACGGCTATCAGCTTTTGTTTCACTACGAATCAGGGTTTACACAAGTTAGTTTAGACTCTGTAAAAGAAATGATTTCTACTGTCACGATAGAAGGGGAAGCGCCGCTTCCCGCACAGAAGTAATGAAAAAAGCTGTATGCATCATCGGGATTGCATGGCTAAATAATTGCATACCTTTACATTTAGGCATATAATTGGATTAGTAAAGACAGGCGGAGTATTCGATTCACAACGAGGTTAAAACCATGAAAAAAAGAACCAAAGTCATTCTCATAGGTCTCTGTGCTGTTACGGCGCTTGCACTTTGTTTTATTTTGGGTTCAGTTATTCACGCTTATGTTGTCCAAAAATCTCAGTTAGACGCAGTTCGCTTTCAGGTAACACTAACGCAGGGAATTGATGATAACCCCAATCGGGAACAATACGGCAAAAAATGTGTGATACAAAGAATCGTAATTGACAGTGACAAAGACGTTGAATTTTTGGTTGTGCGCGTAAACACCAATCGTGACAAAGAACAGTTTGTGAACCCTGAGTGTTTGGACGGTGAGACGGTAGATTTTCCATCCAACGACTTCACCACTATTACGGGTGCGGGAAAATTTGATTTTGAAAATCATTATTACTATTCCACCGAAGCGCAAAAACAGCAAATTCTTCAAATGCTCAAGCGCGATTACACCTTCCGCTATGAGATTGATTCTCTTGGTGTTTGGGGCTGCTTGGAAAGCCGCGAAACCACCGTTTCCGCAAAAGAGGTAGTCATCCAATAACTAACAACAGTGTTAGATGCAAAGTATGGGGACGGTTCTTATACATCAACGAATCGATGTATAGGAACCGTCCCCATACTTTGTTTTTGATTGGTGGCGGGGTGCCGGCAAGGGAGTTAATGGGAATATGCATTCTTTCTTGTATTTTGTTATTGGATATTGTATAATTTTTTATATTATAAAGTTTTTATTGATTCCATTACATCAGAGGTTTGATTATGAAAAAAGTAGCCGTTATTTTACTCACACTTGCTTTGGTCTTTTCCTGCGTGGTAGTATTCAGTGCTGCGGACGGCGAAACCGCGCCGCAGATTACGGGGCTTACCCCGATTGCCGGCGGGTTTAAAATCAACTACACCGCCTGCGAGGGCGCTGCCGCTTACCTTGTGCTCTCCAAAACCGAGAGCGGCTGGGAAGAACTGGGTACCACACCCGCCACTTCTTTTGCCTGTAGCGACTTGAGCTCCGGCACCGCCTACACCTTTGCGGTTAAAGCGCTCGATGAAAGCGGCAACGAAGTCGGCGACTTTGAGGAAGAAGGCTACACCCAAACCTTCTACAACCCGCCTGCACTGCGTTCTCTTACCTGCACGCAAGAGGGCATGAAATTGACTTGGGGAAAAGTGCCGACGATTGATTGGTACGCTGTGTATGCAAAATCCGCCGGGCAGCCATGGGCGCTGCTGGCGCTGACCGACCAAACTGCCTACCTGGACACGGCGGTCACTTCCGGCACGAAATACACCTACACGGTTAAAGGCGTTGCCGAGAGCGGCTATAACCTCACGTTCCACGACACGAAGGGCATCGCGGGCACTTTTGTTGCCGCGCCCAAAATTACAGGCCTTAAAAACCTTGCCGACGGCACGCAGATTAGCTGGGGCAAGTGCACCGGTGCCTACAAGTACCGCGTCTTTTTAAAGAACGGTAGCAGTTGGAAAAAACTTGCCGATACTACCGATTGTACCTATACGCACAAATCTTTAAAGAACAACACTTCTTATACTTACACGGTGCGCTGCCTCAATAAAGCGGGCGCCTATATCAGCGCGTTTGATGCCGCAGGCAAAACCAACGTTTTTCACACTGTGCCAAAACTCATTTCCGCCACCGCGGCTTACGGAGGGATGAAGGTCAGTTGGAATGCGGTCCCGGGTGTCGGCGAGTATTTGGTCTATGTGAAAATTGCCTCCGGATGGAAGCAAATCGCGGTTGCCACCACCAACAGTTATCTTGATACAAGTGCTGTTTCCGGCAAAACCTATACCTACACGGTCAAGTGCTCCAAAAACGGCGGCAAAGCCGCTATCAGTTGGCACAACACCATGGGTGTGAGCGGCACCTATGTCGCGGCACCGAAAATCACCGCCTTTGAAAACCAGCGAAGCGGTGTCAAAATTTCTATTCAAAAATCCGCCGGCGCGTATAAGTATCGCTTCTTTGTTCACACCGCTGCGGGTTGGAAAGCCTTTGCGACCACGACAGAGCTGTCTGCTATCCACACCGGGCTCAAAAACAACACAAAATATACCTACACGGTGCGCGCAATGAATAAAAGCGGCAAGTACATCAGCGCCTATAACACGGCGGGCACTGCCAACCGCTTCTTTGCGCCGCCTGCATTTAGCGCGGTTAAACTCGCCCAAACCGGCAACACCCTCAGTTGGGAAGAGAATGCGTATATTGACATTTACCGCGTTTACAAAAAGACCTACGGCGGCAGTTGGGTCACCCTTGTCAATACCGCCGAGACTTCGTTTACGGATACGACTGTTAAACAAAACGAGTTATATACCTACACCCTGCGCTACTATAGTAAAGCCGGCAAGGTGCTCAGTTTCTACCTGACCAATACCAAGTACTACTACAACGGCGCTCTCGCTAACGGCAAAATCACCTACGGCGGCAAAACCCTCAACTTTACGGACGGCGAGATTTTGCAGGGCTTAATCAAGCGCGGCGGCAAGTATTACTTCTATAATTCTACGGGATTTTTACAGAAAAACGGCATTGTCGGCAACAGCAAAACCGGCTACTATTATGCCAATAAGAGCGGTGTGATTGACCTTAGTGTGCGCGCCGGCATCAAATACAACAACAGCCTGTGGCTGATTTTAAACGGTAAAGCCAAAAAAGTCACCACCGAGTATGATAAAACGCTCTACCGCGCGTTTCAACTGCTCAAGGAATGCACCAACAGTTCCATGACCAAAGAGCAAAAGCTCTATGCCTCTTTCCGCTACCTGCAAAAAATCACCACCGAGATGAACCCCAGAATCCCGCACTACACCGGTGGCGACTGGTATTTGATTTATGCCAACGATATTTTTGTAAACCGCAAGGGCAACTGCATGAGTTACGGCGCGGCGTTTGCCTTTATGGCAAAAGCCATCGGCTACGACACGGCGTATGCCTGCAACAGCGGCGGCCACGGCTGGGCGGAAGTCAACGGTCTTGTCTATGACCCCGAGTGGGATATGCACCACAGCAGAAGCTTCTATGCGCTCAGTTACGATGTCAACAGCGGCAATGACTATAAAGGCGCCATTTCCGCCGGTTATTCCTGGATGAGAGTAAAAATTTAGGTAATCTATGGTATTTAGTTCTTTTGTATTTCTGTGCATCTTTTTGCCGGCGGTATTTTTGCTGCATTGCATCATACCGTCGCTCAAAGCGAAAAATGCGCTCTTAATTATCGCGAGCCTCGTCTTTTACGCCTACGGCGAGCCGGTTTATGTGCTGTTGATGATAGGCTCTTCCCTGTTGAACTACCTCTTTGCCAGGTGGGCGGCAGCGGGAGAAGCCTCTCGCAAAAAAGTCGCGCTGGTTTTTGCCGTAGTGGTCAATATCGGCACGCTCGCTGTCTTCAAATACAGTGCGATGTTGGTGAGCACGCTCAACTCTGCGCTCGGGGTGCACATCCCCGTGCCGGAAATAGCGCTGCCCATCGGCATTTCTTTCTTTACCTTTCAGGCGCTTTCGTATGTGATTGACGTATACCGCGGCACGGTGGAAGTGCAGAAAAATTACTTCCGCGTGCTCTTATATATTTCCTTTTTCCCGCAGCTGATTGCAGGGCCCATTGTCAAATACCGCGATATTCATGAGCAAATCGAGGCGCGGCAACCGGATAGAGACAAAATCGCGCGCGGCTTGCGCCGCTTTATTTGCGGGCTGATGAAAAAGGTGCTTATTGCCAACACTTTAGGCAGTGTAGCCGATATCATGTTCGGCACCGCGACCGGGGAACTCTCCGCCTGGAGCGCGTGGCTCGGGGCTATCAGTTACCTCTTCCAGATTTATTACGACTTTAGCGGCTATTCCGATATGGCAATCGGCTTGGGGCTGATGTTCGGCTTCGAGTTTAAAGAGAATTTTCTCTACCCCTATGGGGCAAACAATATTCAAGAGTTTTGGAGAAGGTGGCACATTTCGCTTTCCACCTGGTTTAAAGAGTATTTATATATTCCGCTCGGCGGCAACCGCAAAGGGAAGTTGCGCACCGTTATCAACAAACTGATTGTGTTTTTCTTCACCGGTCTCTGGCACGGGGCGAATTGGACCTTTGTGCTGTGGGGCATGTGGCACGGGCTGTTTTTGATTTTGGAGACCTATATCCCGCCGCTCAAAAAACTGCCCAAAGGGCTTTCGCAACTCTACACCCTCTTGGTGGTCACGCTCGGCTTTGTGGTCTTCAGAGCCGATTCGATTACCTACGGTCTCGGCTACATCGGGAAGATGTTTACGGGCTTTTCGTTTTCACACGCGGCAGGCGCCTTGGCGCTCGAGCAGTTGACACCATGGTTTATTGTCGTGCTCCTTGCAGCCATCATCGGTTGCGCGCCGATAAAACCGCTTGCCGACAGGTGCAGAGCCGGTGCCGCCCTGCTGCAAAAAACCAAAGCGCAAAGCGCGGTGCAGATTGCGCTGTATGCCGCGGCGTTTGCGGGGCTGCTGTTTTGCCTCATTCACCTGGCGCCCGGCGGTTACAATCCCTTTATTTACTTTCGGTTTTAGGAGGCAGGACAGATGAAAAAAATACTGACCATTCTTTTTATTTGCCTGTGCATGGCGCTGTGCCTCATCCCCTCGGTCGGAATGCTCTTCGGCAAAGAAGAGGAGAGTGCAGGCAATGAAATCAAAACCGAAAAGCCGCGCATCAAAACAGAAGCCGGCGCACTCAATACAGAGTATCTCCCCGAGTGGGGCAATTATTTTGAAAAGAATTTTGCCCTGCGCAGCGCGGCAATTACTGCCGACAACCGCCTGATGAGCACCCTCTTCGGCGTTTCGGACATCGCCGGTGTGGCAGTCGGCAAAGGCGGGTGGCTCTACTATACATCTACTTTGGATGATTACCTCGGCAGAAATACTTTAAGCGAAGCACAAATGCAGGGCTTGGTGCAAAATATCGAGATTTTGCGCGATTATGCCGCCAAATGCGGCAGCGAATTCTTGCTGTGTGTGGCGCCCAACAAAAACACTCTTTACCCGGAGCATATGGCGTATTATTACGCACCGGGTGCCACCGCGCCGCGCAACCGCGATTTGCTGCACAAGGCGCTGGCGGGCAGTGATATTGCCTACTGCAACCTCTTCGATGTATTGGCAGCCGAGCAGGAAACGCTGTATCTGCAAACCGACTCGCACTGGAACAATAAGGGTGCGCTGCTCGCGTATAACGCGGTGCTTGACAGTTTAGGCAAACCCCATGAAGACTTTGCATCCGCGCAAGTGACAAGAACAAAAGACCACCGCGGCGATTTGAGCAAAATGCTCTACCCCGCGGCGAATGACACGGAGTATAATTTCTACTACCCGACAGATGCGCTGTTCTCTTATGTAACAAATACCGAGAGCACCGAGGACTCGCTCATTCAAACGCGCAGCGAGGCTTCAGGGAGCCTCTATATGTACCGCGACTCTTTCGGCAATGCGCTGGTGCCCTTCTTTGCCACGGCTTATGAAAGCGCCACCTTTACCAAGAGTTTCCCCATGATTTTGGAAAACGATGTCACGGGCGGCTCTGCCGACACGGTGATTTTTGAAATTGTGGAAAGAAATATCAACTGGTTCTTAACACAGCCGCCGGTGGTCAGTGCCCCGGAACTAATGGTGTACGAAGTGCAGGCGGGCAGCGCCTGCGATACCGGATTGGAGTTAAAAGCTTGTGAATATTCGCCGGCATACATTGAAATTTCCGGCAATTTGGAGTATGATAAGAGAGAAGGCTCCCCGGTGTATGTGCGCCTGGAGAGCGAGAGCGGGCAAGCGCGCACTTTCCGCTGCTTCAATTACCTCACCAAAGGCGGGGAAAACGGCTATTTGGCATACCTCAAAAGCGATATGTTTAAAGCGGGCGAAGCGGTCAAAGTGAGCGTATTAATCGAAAAAGAAAGTGAATTTTATCAAATAGATTCCAAAACTTGTACCTATGGAGGGAAACAGTAAAGTGAAAACACTAACCAAAACCATTATTTCGTTATTACTCATTGCCGCGATGGCGGCGACATTCTGCGCCTGCGGCACTGCCGTCAGCATTTCAGTGCGCGATGGCGCGCAAACCACCAAAGTGGAGACCAAAACCGGCAAGAAGATTGCTGCCGTGTTGGAAGAAGCAAAAATCACCATCGGCGAAAAGGATGAAACCGAGCCCGCGCTCGATGCAAAACTGACAAAAGATGTTACTGAAATTATCATCAAGCGCTATGCTAAGGTGACGGTCGTTAAGGGCAAGGAGAAAAAAGAAGTTGAACTTGTCGGCGGCACGGTGGAGCAGGCAATTCAAAAAGCGGGCTTTAAACTTGAAAAAGACGAAAGCCCCGATGCAGACCCCGCCGATTTCTTGAAAGACGGCATGACTATCACCATCGAAAAAGCCATAACCGTCACTTTGGTGCACGACGGCAAGACCGACAAGGTTACCACCAAGACAAAAACGGTGGAAAAACTTTTGGAAGAGCAAAAAATCACCCTTGGTAAAGACGATGAAATCAGCGCCAAGAAAGATGCCAAACTCAAAGACGGCGCCAAAATTGTCATCAAAAGAGTAGAGTATAAAACCGAAAAGAGAACCGAAAAGGTGCCCTATGCCACCACCAAAGAGAACACCGATTCGCTCGCTGCCGGGCAAACCCAGGTGAAGCAAGCCGGGCAGGACGGTGAGAAGGAAGTCACCTATAAGGTAAAGTACGCCGATGGCAAGAAAGAAAGCGAAAAAGCGCTTTCGGAAAAGGTCACCAAAGAGGCGGTCAATGAGATTATTTTGGTCGGCACCGCTTCCGATAACAGCAGCGGCGAGAAGACCATTGTCAGCAAAACCCCGACTTATAACTGCGACGACCAGTCTCACGGCTACTACACCATTATTTATTCCGACGGCTCTGTAGAATACGAAGAGTTTTAATGTGAAATGAACAGAGATTCAGGCAACTGCCTGAATCTCTTTTTTCCGGCTCTATGAAAACTTAATGGAAAAGTACATTTTTGCGCGGGATAAATTGTGCTATATTTCGATTGATTATATATTGGAAAGTGTTATAATGAAGGAAGTGAGGCACAATCAAACTTTACAGGTGATGGAATGACATATGTATTTCGCTTTGCCACCTTCTTTATGATCGGCTCTGCCGGCGGCTGGGTGGTCGAGCTCTTTTTCAGGCACTTTATGATGCTCGCCAAGGGCAAAAACCGCTGGGTCAACCCCGGCTTTTTGGCAGGTCCCTGTCTGCCGATTTACGGCTTCGGGCTTTCTATCCTTTACTTTATGTCGTATTTCGGCGATATGCTGCCGATTGAAAACGCGTGGCTTAAGGCGATTGTGATTGTGCTCAGTGAAGCGGTGATAATGACCTTGGTCGAACTCATTGCCGGCGAAATCTTCATTATTCGCATGAAAATCAGGCTCTGGGATTATTCGCGCCAGTGGGGCAACTACAAGGGTATTATCTGCCCGCTGTTTTCCTGCATTTGGGGCGTGGTCGGTGCTACATACTATTTTCTTTTCCATTCGTGGCTGCCCGATGTGGTCGATTATTTTATCTCGCAAAACTACATCCTCTTTATTTTCGGTGTGTTTTACGGCATTTTCTTTGTCGACTACGCGTATTCCATGCAAATGGTCAAAAAAGTCAAGCAGTTCGCCGAGGAAAACGGTATCGTTATCTTCTATGACGATTTAAAAGAAGACATTGTCGCTTCGCGCGAGCAGAAAAAAGAGAAAACCGAGTTTACATTTGTCTTTCGCGGCAATATGCAAGAGCACTTAAAACACTACTATGAAAAGCTCAAAGGCTCTGCCGAGAGCGCGGCGCAAAAAATGCAGGAGCACACCGAAGCGCTCAAAGTGCAGCTGCAGGAAAACACCGATGCTTTCAAAGAAAAGGTGCAGGAAAACACCGATGCCATCAAAGAAAAAGTGCAGGAGAATACCGAGCAGATTAAAGAGAAAATGGGCATCAAGAAGTAATGCGGAGTTCGGAATGCGGAATTAGAGGTGGCGCGCGCAGCGCGCATAAAAAAGGCGAGTTCGTTAGAACTCGCCTTTACTGAACACTGAAAACTGAACACTGAAAACTGAACACTAAAAAGTAAAAAAGCCTACCGCGAAGCCCACGTGTTGATAAGGATAATAAGCCTCATTTTTATCTTTTTGCACAACAACTTCGTTAAAACCCCTTGGCAGGCGTCAGCCTTGCCAAGGGGTTGGTGCCTTGTGCTTGTACGAAAAATCTTAAAAATGAGGTGCAGCGCAGTTCAAATTGTCTGAATTTGCTTAAATTGGCAATTATCAAATGTGCTGATACTTTGTGTATTAGTGCATTTTAGAATTGCCAAGGTGAGTGAAGTCAGGCAATTTGAACCTTGTTATCCTTAACAGCACGTGGGCAA
>JAFRLX010000087.1 GCA_017430965.1 Clostridia bacterium
ACCCTAAAATCGGCAGATTTTTTGTCAGAATAAAGCAAAATAGTCGCTTAAGGCTGACGCCTAAGCGACTATTTTAATGCAATTATGGCGAAAAAGATGCGATTTGAGGGCTAACCTTCGTTACGGGGACTCACCTTTTGCCAACTTCCCTTTTTTTCGCTGTTCCGTTTTACCCGCCGCGTACTGAGTGCAAAAATAAGGCTGCGGGAGCACATGGCTCCCGCTTGATTGTGTCATTTAAAAATGTTTTCTGTAAAAATCGCACATCGCATCGATGGTTTTCTTCCCCGGCACGGTAGTCGGCCCCAACACCGAGAACACATGAGGCAGCTTTTCTCCCTCATATTCCGGCCAATTCATCAGCTCGATTTCAATGCCCTTTTTGCGGAAATCCTCTGCCGCGCGCAGGGTCTGTTTGAGCCCGAGTATATCGCCGCTGGAGGTCACCATAAAGGTGGGCGGAATCTGTGCATGTTCGATAACCTTATCCAGGTTCATGTAGGGATAAGTCGGTTTGTCCTTGTAGCCTTGTGTCCACATCTTTTTGGTGTAAAAACCGATAACACCCTTGGAGTCCATATATGCGACCGGGCTGGTTAAAGCAAGCACGGTCAGCTTCATATCGACATCAACCGTGTCATACGCTTTGCGCAAATCCGCATTGGTGAGCAGTGCCGCTGCAAAGCCCGCCAGCATGCCGCCTGCCGAGTCGCCGGTGAGCATGATTCTGCTCTCATCTGCCGGGTACTCATTCATGTGCTCGCTAATCCACTTGAGCGCCTGCATCACTTCGCGCAACTGGACTGCCGGGTCAGCGCAATCCGGCACCAGTGAATAGCTCATGTTAAAGACACAAAAGCCGCGCGCGGCAAGGTAGAGGTTATAGAATTTGTTTAATTCTTTATCCCCATACATCCAGCCGCCGCCGTGCACATCAATAATAACAGGCAGTTTTTTATCTTCGCTTCCTTCAGGATAGTAGACATCTAATTTGTGCTGCCAGGTGCCGTCGTCAATATAAGAAAGGTCACACACCTCTGTGACACCTTCCGGCTTTACCTGGCTTGCAAGGTTTTTGCCATCGGATTTTCTTGCCGTGTCCCACACAATTTTATCAAACAGTTTTAACCACATAAGTTTTCCTCCCTCACAATTGAAAAAGATTCTAAATCTATCATAGCACATTTTATTAAAAATTCAATACAGTTTTATTGACTTATTCCGCGCAAGATAGTATAGTATTAAAGAAGTTTTTGAAAAAGCAAGGGGGTTCGCGTATGAGTACGGTTTATGTGGAGGGCTACCAATCCGCACTTTCCATCAGAGAAACCGAAAAAGCCATCCGACTGATTAAGGATACCTTTCAACAAAGATTATCCAAAGCACTCAACTTAGAATATATTTCCGCTCCGCTGTTTTTGAGAAAAGGCAGAGGGTTAAATGATGATTTAAACGGTGTTGAGCGCAAGGTTCACTTCGATTTAAAAGAATTGGAGGGCGAATATGAAATTGTGCAGTCGCTTGCCAAGTGGAAGCGCTATGCACTGTATAAATACGGTTTTGCCGTCGGCGAAGGCTTGTATACCAACATGAACGCCATCCGCCGCGATGATGATATGGACAATATCCACTCCGTGTATGTCGACCAGTGGGACTGGTGCAAGGTTATCTCCAAAGAGCAGCGCAACGAAGCCTACTTAAAGGAAACGGTCAAAACCATTGTGGGTGCCATTGCCGACACGCAAGAGGATGTCCAAAAGGTATTCCCGGCTCTCAAAAACAAAATCAAGCGCGAGGTGCACTTTATCACCACGCAGGCTTTAGAGGATAAATACCCCGATTTAACCCCCAAGCAAAGAGAAAAAGAAGAAACCAAACAGTTCGGCACGGTTTTCATTATGCAAATCGGCGGCAAGCTCAAAAGCGGCATCAAGCACGATGGCAGAGCCCCGGATTATGACGACTGGACTCTCAACGGCGACCTGCTCTTTTGGAACCCGGTGCTTGAAGAACAAATAGAGATTTCTTCCATGGGCATTCGCGTGGATGCCGAGAGCCTTGAAAAACAGCTCAAAGCCGAAGGCAAAGAGGAAAAGCTGAGTATGGAATTTCACAGCGGTATTTATGAAGGCAGATTTCCGCTGACCATCGGCGGCGGTATCGGGCAATCAAGACTGTGTGTGCTGCTGCTTGAAAAGCTCCACATCGGTGAGGTGCAGTGCTGTGTTTGGCAGCCGGAGGTCAAAGCCGAATGCAAAAAGCGCGGCATTCAGTTATTATAACAAAAATCAGTACCACTAGTAACTAGTGGTTTGCACAGGCCCTATAAGGGCCGCCTACAGGCTGAGCCCCTAAAAGGGGCTACTGAAAACTGAATATCGCTCACTATCTCAGGCAGCCGCGTGCGGCTGTCTATTTTTGCCTACTGATTCAAATTACCTGTAAATAGATTACCATAATAATTCATGCTGATTTCATTATTTCCCTCTCGTTTTCCATCCCAAGTTGCACAAATCTCTTTCTTTGCATTTCTATGAAGGCTAAGAAGCTGCAGGTAAAATTTTCTACAGCGCAGCGTCTGAAAATTTCTGCAGCTTCGCAGTTTAGGGGGGAA
>JAFRLX010000088.1 GCA_017430965.1 Clostridia bacterium
ATATCTGCCTGGTTTTTGTTAAGACAAGGCAAAATGGTGAAAGAATACTGTCGTATTGTGAGGCATTTTAACGCAGTATTAACACAAAACAGGCGATAGAAACCTGTTTGGGTTCGACTCCCGTCGGGCTTACCGAACCGCTGACTCAACACTGAAAACTGAACAGATGTAAATTAAGACTTCGGCGCTGCCGAAGTCTTAATTTACATCTGTTCTCTGTTCGCGGAAGAAAGCTTCCACACCTTGTTTGAGCCCTGCATACTTTTGTGCCTGCAGCAGCGGGTCCGCCGCTAAAATGGTTCTGGCGGCATCGCCGGTTTCCCGGAGCGTTTCCATATCGGTGAGCAGGTTGGCTATTTTCAGGTTCACTAAGCCGTGCTGCCGTTCTCCGAAGAAATCACCGGGGCCTCTGAGCTTTAAATCCTCGTCTGCTATCTTAAAACCATCTGCCGAATGCTTCATAATCGCCAGGCGCTGTACACTCTTTTTGGAATCATTGTCGCTGACCAAAATGCAGTAGGATTGGTGTTCGCCTCTGCCGATTCTGCCCCGCAACTGGTGCAGCTGCGAAAGCCCGAAGCGCTCGGCGTTTTCAATCACCATGACCGTGGCATTGGGCACATCGATACCCACTTCAATGACTGTGGTTGCGACTAATAAGTCGATTTCGCCGGCTTTGAAGCGGCGCATAATGCGCTCTTTTTCACTGCCCTTCATTTTGCCGTGCAGCACAGCAATGCGGTAGTTGGCAAATTCACTGCTTTTGAGTTCCTCCGCATAGGCGGTGGCGCTGAGCAGCTCGTTTTCGCCTTCTTCCACCAGCGGGCAGACAATGTAGACCTGCCTGCCGTTGTCTATTTCACTTTTGAGGAAGTTATTGAGCCTGTGGCGGTAGGTGGAATTGACCACAAAGGTTTGCGCTTGTTTTCTGCCTGCCGGCATTTCATCCAGCACGCTGATGTCCAGCTCTCCGTAAAGAAAGAGTGCCAGGGTGCGCGGTATCGGGGTGGCGGACATGACAAGCATATTGACATTTTCGCCTTTTTTGGCAAGGGCGCTGCGCTGTTTGACACCGAAGCGGTGCTGTTCATCCGCAATGACCAGCGCCAGGTCGGCAAAGGTGACATTCCCCTGAATGAGCGCATGTGTGCCGATTACCACTGCGGCTTCGCCCGAGGCGATTTTTTCTTTTGCCTTGCGCTTGGCAGCGGCAGTCATGGAGCCGATTAAGAGCACCACCGAAAAACCCGCTTTTTCAAAGTATTGGCGGATGGTTTCGTAGTGCTGCTCTGCCAATATCTCGGTCGGCGCCATCATCGCGCTCTGCATGCCGCTTTTTGCCACCGAGTACATCAGGCTCATGGCAACCGCGGTTTTACCGGAGCCTACATCGCCTTGAACCAGGCGGCTCATTGGCGCTTCGGCTTGCAAATCGGCTACCGCTTCGGCAATCACGCGCTGCTGTGCACCGGTGAGGGTGTAGGGCAGGCGGGCGGCAAATTCGAGGCTGCAATCCTCTTGAATTTTCGGGCTGTGTGAAACCGCGGTGTGCGCCTTCATGCTCAAAAGCCCTAATTGTAAATAAAGCAGTTCATCAAAAATTAAGCGCCGTTTGGCTTGTTCGAGCGTTTCTCGGTTTTGCGGAAAGTGGATTTGGTTGAGCGCTTCCCATTCACCGATTAAATCATAGGCTTCGAGCAGCCCGGGCGGGAACGGTTCTTCCACCGGTTCGAGCGCCTGGAGGGCATTTTGCATCACTTTGCCGATTACCTTGGAGCTTAAGCCCCCGGTCAGCGGGTAAATGGGTTGGATTGCCGCATCGGCAGAGCTGCTTTGAATTTCGGGATTGACCATTTTTCGCTCGGTTAAATTGCCTTCGACCTTGCCGAAAAAGTAGTAGTCCTCGCCGAATTGGAGCTTGCCTGCGGAGAAGGGATTGTTAAAAATCGTGATATCCATCAGGCTTTCGTTATCGCTCACGCGCGTGGAAAACACTTTGATGCCGGTTTTTGAGGAGGTGAATTGCTGCACCTCGCGAATGCAGGTGGCTTTGACACAGGCAATTTCGCCGGGTTCGGTTTGCGCAATGCTTTTGACATCGCTCCAATCTTTATAGGCGCGCGGGTAATAGTGAATCAAATCATCCACGGTTTCGACACCTAAGCGCGCAAAAAGAGCCGCGCGCTTTTCGCCGACTCCTTTGATATATTGTATTTTATCAGTGCGCTCGCTCATTTGCTCCACTCCTGAATTTGCGGGAAAACGCAGTTTTCGCGCATTGTCCCCGTGGTTTCTAAGCCGGCATTTAAGCCGACATTGGCGTATTTATAGCCAATGGGAATCAAGGGGTTTTCCTCGCAAAATGCGCTCACAAAATCCTGCAGCGTGGCGTTGCCGCCGCGAAACTGCACATAGGTTTTTTGCACGGTTGAATAATCTATACCGAAGTCCGCACCGCCGTTGGAAGTAAAGAAGCAGTCTAAATTAAAATCATTCGGTATTTTTACTTCGCCGACATACATGTCGAAGTTTTCGTTTTCAATCGCGATATTGTATTCATCTAAAGGCATTTTTTTGACTTCCACACTGATGCCGAAGCCGATTAATTGGGTTTTGACAGCCTCTGCCAAAGCAATTTTCATATTATTGGCGCTGTTGACAAGGAGTGTCAGTGTAATGGGTTTTTCCTCGGAAAGCAGGTTGATTCCCATTTTGTCGTAGGTACAGCCCGAGGCGAGAAACGCCGCTTTGGCTTCCTTTTTGCTTTCGGAAACGGTGTTGGCAACAATGGAACCCATTTCGCTCCAGGAAGCATCAAACGGTGTGGCTGTCGGCTCTGCAAAGCCCTCCAGCGCTTCTTCACACAGCGCGGTTTGGCTGATGCTGAAGGTGAGCGCCCTTCGGAAATCCGCATTGTTGAGCAAACCTTTTTTTGAGTTTAAACCGAGGAACAAGAGGTTGTTCAGCTTTGCCTTTTGCGACTGAATGGCGGTTGTGCGGCGGTTGCCGTCTGCCAAGGTTTCAAAGACAAAGTCAATTTTGTCTTGGTTAAACAGCTTGATAGCGTGCATTTCATCGGCACACTCTACCAAGGAGATGGTTTCAAACTCGGGCTTGTCGCCTTCATGGTTTTTGTTGTAGATGAGCGCATGCGCACCGTCTTGCTCGGTGAGCGCATAGTAACCGGAGCCGAGCAGGTTATTCTTTTGGCTGACAATCGGAAAGGTTAAGGCATTGACACCGTAAACATTTTTGCTGCGCAAGGTAAAGCGGACAACCGAGGAACCCTTTGCCTGCACATTATCCATAATTTCCAGCGCCGCTTTATAGCGGTCGGACTGCTTGGCGCGGTTGTAGGAATAAATCACATCGTCACTGGTTAAGGCGCTGCCGTCGGAAAACACAGTCGGTTTGAGGGTAACGGTAATGGTTTTATCCTCTGCAATATAGTTTTGCGCCAACAGGTTTTCCGGGTCGCGATGCTCATTGATGACAAAAAGCGATTCATAAATCAGCTCACTGAGCAAAGCGTTGCAGTCGCTTTTGCAGGCATAGGGGTCTGTGGAATCCTCACCGGAAAAGGGTAGGAGAAAATTTGCGGGACTTGCCGTTGTCTCCTTTTTTTTAGAGGAAGAACAAGCCCCTAATGTCAACAAAAGGGACAGGATGAGAAGAATACTTAAAAGCTTTGTTTTTATCACGAGTTATGTTACCTCGATTCTTTCAATGCTTACGGCTTTGCCGCTTGCATTGTCTGTTTGCACAATGACCGCCTGCATGGAGCAGGGATTGTCGGGGTTTTCAAATTTTACCGGCAGCAGGGTGCGCATTTTTTCGATTGCCAACTCTTTTTTGACACCGATGCAGGAATCCAAAGGACCGGTCATGCCGACATCCGTGATGTAGGCGGTGCCGCCGGATAAAATCTGTTCATCGGCAGTCGGCACATGGGTGTGGGTGCCGAGCACGGCGCTGACTCTGCCGGCAAGGTAAAAGCCCATTGCCCTTTTCTCTGCCGTTGCTTCGGCGTGAAAATCCACCAAAATGGTGTGGCAGCCCTCTGCGTGCAGCTGCTCGACAGCGGCATCAATGCAGTTAAAGGGGTTGTCGATACTCTCCATGCCGACCATGCCCATCAGGTTGATGACACCGAGCCGCAGTGCGCCTCTTTCGATGATGGTGTAACCTCTGCCGGGTGCGGAACGGTGGTAATTGAGCGGGCGGATGATTTGGTGATTTTCATTGTCCAAATAAGGCACAATTTCCTTGCGGCGCAGACCGTGGTTGCCTAAGGTGAGCACATCGGCACCGAAATCAAACAGCCAGTCGGCGGAATAAGGGGTACAGCCGTTGCCGACAGCAGAATTTTCCGCATTGACAACAGCAAAATCGATTTGGTAATGCTTTTTTACGGCGAGCAGGTTCTTTTCCGCAAAGCGGCAACCGCCTTCGCCGACAACATCACCGACAAAAAGTATGCGCATACTTTTCTCCATTCTACGGGCGCACAAATCCGCTGCTTTTGCTTGCCCAAGTATTTTGATAATCATAGTATATTTTTTAAAAAAAATCAAGTTTTCGCCCGAAAGCGGCAATTTTTGCGCGCAAAAAAACGCGATAAGGAATAGAAAATACCCTATTTTCAAAATATATTGAGGAATATTTCACAAAATTATTGACTATATTTTCAATATTTTGTATAATGAAAAAGAACATTTGCTTTTTTTTGCAAATTTTCGCTATTTTCAAAATCAACAGTTCCAACTGACTCTTTTTTGGTGCGAACCAAGTAACAATTTTTTTGATGATTGATGAAAAAATTTAAAGATGAAGGAGGTGCTGCTCTATGAATTTCGATCCTGTCACATTTATTCTCGGTATAGCAATTGGCGCGGTTGTGTTTGGCGCTGCTTGTTTTGTGCTGGGCAGAGCGCTGCTCAAGAAGACAAGCGAAAAAGCGATTGGCGATGCCAAAACAGAAGCTGCCAATATTATCAATAACGCTATGGCGGAAGCGGAGACAAAGCGGAAAGAAACCTTGATTGAAGCCAAGGATGAAATCCACAAGCTCCGTTCGGATGCCGATAAAGAAATCAGAGAAAGACGAAGCGAAGTACAGCGAAGCGAAAGACGTCTTGTCCAGAAGGAAGAACACCTTGACAAAAAGGTGGAGATGATGGAGAAGAAGGAAGAAATCCTGCAAAACAAGTTAAAGCAGGCTGACGCTAAAAACGCTGAAATAGAGAGCATCAAGAAAAGCCAGTTTGAAATGCTTGAGCGTGTTTCCGGGTTTACCAAGGAACAGGCAAAAGAGTACTTGCTCAGTGCCCTTGATGAGGAACTGACCCATGAAAAAGCAGTCAAAATCCTCGATTATGAGCAACGCTTAAAGGATGAGAGCGACAAGCTCGCTCACGAAATTGTCGGCAGAGCCATTCAGCGCTGCGCCGCCGACCATGCAACGGAAGCCACTGTCAGTGTTGTCAGCCTTCCGAACGATGAAATGAAGGGCAGAATTATCGGTAGAGAGGGTAGAAATATCCGCACGATAGAGACCATGACCGGCTGTGATTTGATTATTGACGACACACCGGAAGCAATCACCCTGTCCTGTTTCGACCCTGTCAGGAGAGAAAAAGCAAGAGTTGCGCTTGAAAAACTGATTACCGATGGCAGAATTCACCCTGCCAGAATCGAAGATGTGGTTGAAAAAGCCAGTCGCGAGGTTGACAGAACCATTAAACAAGAGGGTGAAAAAGCAGCGCTTGATGCCGGCGTAAACGGCATCCATCCCGAACTCATTAAGCTGATGGGTAAGCTCAAATACCGCACCAGCTACGGGCAAAATGTGCTGCAACATTCCTTAGAGGTTTCCTACATTTCCGGGTTGCTTGCAACCGAATTGGGGCTTCCCGAAAATGAGATTAAGCTTGCTAAGCGCGCCGGCTTCCTGCACGATGTCGGTAAAGCGCTTGACCACGAGTTTGAAGGCACCCATATTGCACTCGGTGTGGAATATGCCAAGCGCTATAAGGAAAGCCAGGCTGTGATTCATGCGATTGAAGCACACCATGGCGATGTGGAAGCGAAAACCGTGGTTGCCTGCCTGGTACAGGCTGCAGATGCGATTAGCGCTGCAAGACCGGGGGCAAGGCGCGAGAATATTCAAAACTATATTCAAAGGCTTGAAAAACTCGAAAGCATTGCCAATTCCTTTAATGGTGTTGAAAATTCCTTTGCCATTCAAGCAGGTAGAGAAGTGCGCATCATGGTAAAGCCCGAAGTCATTAACGATGAAGGCATGGCGATTGTTGCCAGAGATATTGTCAAGCAAATTGAAGCGGAGTGCGAGTATCCGGGTCAAATTAAAGTGAATGTGATTCGTGAGAGCCGCGCAACGGACTATGCAAAATAAATTATCGGGCATTGCGCCCGATAATTTTTTTGCGCGACAAATAAGGATTTGTCGAGGTCTGCGACCTCGCAAAGCCTTATTTGAGTGTTCAGTGTTCAGTGTTTAGTGTTCAGTCGCAAGGCTACGCCTTGCATTTTATGAAACCGCCCTATCAAGGGCGGTGCGCGCATAGCGCGCGGTGGGTGAAACTGAAAACTGAAAGCTGAAAACTGAAA
>JAFRLX010000089.1 GCA_017430965.1 Clostridia bacterium
AAGAAGCATCAAGAACGATAGCGAGTTATATAGAACTCTACTACAATTCCGACAGACTTCATTCAGGTATCGGATATATGATTCCAAATGAATTTTTCACTCTTCTATGTGTCCAAAAAACTTGACAACTTTCATTGAGGAAGGGACACCCTTACTCGTTCCGCTGCGCTCTAAAGATTCCTCGGCTCGCGCTCGGAATGACAGGAACTTCGCTCGAGGTGACAAAGATTATGTCATTTCGACCGGAGCGGAGAAATCTTAAAACAGCAAAGTGTTATCTTCCAATGCGGAATGCGGAATTATAGGTGGCGCGCTCGGCGCGCAATAAAAATGCGAGGCAAAGCCTCACCACCTTCATTCAACATTCAAAATTCAACATTCACAATTCAAAATTGTTCGCGCAGCGAACTTGCTAACTGCTAAAGGAGAAACTATGTTTTTTTACAACCAACGCAACTACGCAAATGTGGATTATGCAAAGCCGGACAAAAGCCCTGCCACTGTCGCCACCGGCGGCTGCGGTGTGTGCTCCGCGCTGATGGTGCTCAATAACCTCTACGGCAAAGAGGTGATGAGCGTGGCGCAAATGGCGCAGTTTTCCAAAGACTGCGGCGCCAGGGGCTACGACGGCACCGACATGGCGACACTGTTGGCGGCGCTGTGCCGCAAATATGCTATCACTTACAAAACTTCTTCAAGCAACAAGGAGCTGCTCGCCCACCTCAAAGCGGGCGGGATGGCAGTCATCAACCAAGGGGACAGCTACAATGTGTTCAGCAACTCCGGGCACTTTGTGGCGTGCCACAGTGTGGTCAGCGGCGAGACCATCCGCTGCCTTGACCCCTACCTTTACGAAGGCAAATTTGCCGGGGAGCCGCGCTGCAACCGCGTGGTCAAAGTCAGCGGCAACGAGGTGTGGGTCACCTTAACGCAAATCGGCAAGGCGACGATAGACAGAGAGCCGAGCTACTACCTGGTCAGCTTTAGCGGCAAGCGCAACAAGCCGGCTGTGAAGGCGGGGCAAACCCTCAAACTCAAACGCGGCGCAAGGCTCTACAACGCTGCCGATTCCAAGAGCGGTGTGAAAAAGATTTGCGCGTTTTCCAACTTCAATGTCAAAGCGGAAGCGCTGCTCAAAATCGGCGCCAACATCAGAGCGGAAAAGGTCTGCACCAAGCCGAACGGCAACATTTGGGTCAAGACGAAATATGACGGCGGGTGGATTTGCATCTATGACTACAAGAATGACATCAGCAAGGTGAGCGGCAAATGAGGATTTGGCGCTAACGCTTAGCGGTCGGCAGCCGGCAGTCGGCAGCCGGACATAGGGCGGGCTCTGCCCGCACCCTTGTCCAAACAAACTCCATAACGCTAAAGGTTTTGCCGGAAAATCCTTTGCGTGTTATTTCGTTTGTTTCTCCTCTCCCCATCGCTAACGGCGAATATGCTAACCGCTCTGCAAATGCTTATCTGCCAAGGAGATTACATGAAAAAGAACATCGATAAAGACAAGTTAATAGCAGCCTACAAAAGCGAGCTGCCGCTGCAGGTGCTCTGCGAGCACTTCGGGGTTTCCAAGCAGACTGTTTACAACATTCTCAAAAGCGAGCGCGTGGATTTGAACCGCCAAAAGCTGCACGAGAACTGCGGCTGCCCGCTGTTTAAAAAGGATATCTATAACAACATTTATTGTGAGGATTTCGGAGATTGGGAGTGCCTGAGCCTTTCTTTCAAGGACAAAGCAGCCAAAAATGCTCACAAGAAACAGTACTGCTGCTCCAACGGCTATGTGCATTGCAGTGTCTACCGCATTGTGGAGCAGGAATAGGAGAACACGGTGTCGACGGATTGGAAGAGCCTGAAAACAGAATACATCCATGCACCGCAGCTCACGCTCAAACAGCTCGCCAAACAGTGCGGCGTGCCATACAGCGCCCTTGCGGCGCAATCGGCAAAGGAAGGCTGGTTTCGGGAAAAACAACGCTGCAGGCAGCAGGCGGCAGATGCCGCAAAGCAAGCGGTAAGCGCCGCCGTTGCAAGCGCACCGAAACCTGCCCAAACACCGGAACCCATCCGCACGCAGCCGCCGGCACCGCCGCGCACGCCTGCATTTGCACAGCAGCGCAAAATCAATGAAATAGCCAACAAGCTCCTGGAAAACATCGCGCTGAGCAGTGAGTATACAGAGAAGCCGACAAGCATCTATAACCTCACCACGGCACTCAAAAATGTGACCGCGGTGCTGCGCGATGTCAATGATTTACCGAATATCAAAGAGGAGCGCAGCTATGAGCTGACCAAGCGCAAGCTGGAGCTCGCACAGAGCAAGCTGGAGCGCCGCGAAGGGGCGGCGCAAAGCGGCGGGGTGGTGGTGTTGCCGGAAGTGGCAGCGGCGGATGGCGCTGAGTAATTCGGAATGCGGAGTGCGGAATGCGAAATTAGTGGTGGCGAAGTAATGCTTCGCAATGAAAATGCGCGCGGAGCGCTCTATGGCGGAACGATGTAGGCATCGTTCCCTACAAAAACGAAAATAATCGCAATTAAAGAAAATTATGAGTAACATTATCTGGCAGCCGCAGCCCAAGCAGCGGCAGTTTCAGGAGCGCCCGGAGTATGAGGCGCTCTACGGCGGCGCGGCAGGCGGCGGCAAGAGCGATGCTCTGTTGGCAGAGGCGCTGCGGCAGGTGCACATTCCGCACTACAAGGCGCTGATACTGCGCAAAACCTACCCGCAGTTGGCAGAGCTGGTGGACCGCTCGCGCGCAATTTATGTGCCTGCCTTTCCCGGTGTGCACTACAATGCGCAGGCGCACTGCTGGCTGTTTCCGAGCGGCGCAAAAATCTACTTCGGCTCCATGCAGCACACCAAAGACAGAACCAATTATCAGGGAAAGGCGTATGACTTCATCGGCTTTGATGAACTGACACACTTTACGTATGATGAATACTCTTACCTCTTTTCGCGCAACCGCCCGACAGGACCGGGCACGCGCGTTTACATTCGGGCGACCACCAACCCCGGCGGCATCGGGCATGCGTGGGTAAAGCAGCGCTTTATCACGGCGGCACCGCCGCTGACACCCATTGTCGATACCTACCTTGTGCCGACACCGCAGGGCAAGAACATCGAGATTAAAAAAAGCCGCATTTTTGTGCCCAGCAATGTTTTTGACAACCAAAAGCTTTTGGACAATGACCCGGGGTATCTGGCAAGCCTTGCCATGCTGCCGGAAGCGGAAAAAAACGCCCTGCTTTACGGCTCCTGGGACAGCTTCGAGGGGCAGGTGTTTACCGAGTGGCGCAACGACCCGGAGCACTACCGCGATGAAAAGTGGACACATGTGATTGAGCCTTTTCGCATTCCCTCTTATTGGCGCATTTACCGCGGCTTTGACTTCGGCTACCAAAAGCCTTTCAGTGTCGGCTGGTACGCGGCAAGCCCCGAGGGCATGCTCTACCGCATTCGTGAGTATTACGGCTGCGACGGCACGCCCAACCACGGTGTGCAGATGAACATGGCGGATGTGGCTGCGCAAATAGTCCGCATTGAAAGTGAGGATGAAAACCTCAAAGGCAGGCGCATTATCGGCATTGCCGACCCGAGCATTTTTGATGCTTCGCGCGGGGAGAGCATTGCGGACATTATGGCGAAGGGCGCACACCCGGTGGTGTGGGAACCGGGCGATAACCACCGCATTGCCGGCAAAATGCAGTTTCACTACCGCTTTGCGTTTGATGACGAGGGAACGCCGCGCTTTCAGGTGTTTCGCAGCTGTAAGCATTTCATCCGCACCATTCCGAACCTGGTGTATGCGCAAGCCGATGTTGAGGATATTGACACGACCCAGGAGGACCACATCTACGATGAGTGCCGCTATGTGCTCATGGCAAACCCGATTACACCGCGGCAGACAAAGAAAGCGCTCATCAGCACCTATGACCCGCTGAATTTGAAGGAACACAAAAAAGAAGCGGAATTTTTTAGAATATAGTCGTTTATGCGGCAAAGCGACTATATTCTAAATGAATAATGAATCATTGTGGTGGCGCGCACAGCGCGCAATAAAAATGCGAGGCAAAGCCTCGCTGCCACTCGCTGACTGACGGCTGCCGACTGCCGGCTGCCGAGAAAAGGAGTAAACCATGCCAATCACAGTAAAAGAAATCAGAGAAGCAGCGGCAACACTGCAAAGCTACAAAAGCGCAAAAGCTGCGCTCGAACAAAAAATCATTGAGAATGAACAGTGGTTTAAGCTGCGCCATTGGCAGCACTACAAGCGCCGTGACGGCGGCAAGCTGCCGAGCTCGGGTTGGCTGTTCAATTCGATTCTCAACAAGCACGCGGATGCGATGGACAACTACCCCGAACCTGCCATTTTGCCGCGCGAGGAGAGCGACAGCGATACCGCCAAGCTCCGTTCGCAGGTGGTGCCGGCGGTTTTGGAGATGAATGATTATGAACAGGTCTATTCCGATGCCTGGTGGTACAAGCTCAAACACGGCACCGGTGTCAAAGGGGTGTTTTGGGATGCCGCGAAGGATGACATCTGCATCAAGCGCATTGATTTGCTCAACCTCTTTTGGGAGCCGGGCATTACCCATTTACAGCAGTCGCAGCACCTCTTTCACGTGGAGCTGGTGAATCTGGATGTGCTGGAAAGCGCTTACCCGAAATTGGATTTGCACAGCACGGCACCGCAGTTTGATGTGAGCAAGTACATCTATGATGAAAGCGTGGACACTTCGCGCAAATGCGCTGTGGTGGATTGGTACTACAAGAAGCCGAACCGGCAGGGGAAGCAAGTGCTGCACTACTGCAAGTTTACCGGCGAAACCATTCTCTACGCCTCCGAAAATGAGGAAGCCTACCGCGAAAGCGGCTACTATAACCACGGGCAGTATCCCTTTGTGGCGGATGTGCTCTATGCCGTGGAAGGCACGCCTGTCGGTTTCGGCTTTATCGATGTGATGAAGGACACGCAGGAGACGATTGATGAACTTGATGCCACCATCCAGTTTCACGCGCGCCTGCTCGCCAAACCGCGCTACCTGACCAAGGCGGGCAGCGGCGTGAACATGGCGGAGCTGGCGGACTACTCCAAGGATTTTGTCGAGGTCACCGGCGACCCCGAGGCGGCAATCTACCAGCTGCCGGTGCAGCAGCTGAGCGCCGGCATTGTGGACTTTCGCGAGCGCAAGATTATGGAGCTTAAAGAAACCACCGGCAACCGCGATTTCAACCAGGGCGGTGCCGTGAGCGGGGTGACGGCAGCCTCCGCCATTTCCATGCTGCAGGAGGCAGGCAACAAGCTGTCGCGCGACAGTATCAAGGCTTCTTACCGCGCTTTTGTGGAGGAATGCCGCCTGGTGATTGAGCTCATTCGCCAGTTCTATGCCGAGGGCAGGGTGTTTCGCATTGCGCAGCCCAACGGCGCCTATGCCTTCCTGCAGTTTGACAACAGCGCCATGCAGGCAGTGGAGCGCCAACTTATGGGCGTGGCGCTCGGCGCGCGCGAACCGGTGTTTGACATTAAGGTGAGCGCACAAAAGCAGTCGCCGTTTAACCAGATTTCGCACAACCAGTTTGTGATGGAGCTGTATGAAAAAGGCTTCTTTAACCCGGATTTTGCTGCGCAGGCGCAGGCGGCTGTCAGCCTGATGGACTTTGCCGGCAAGGAAAAGATGCTCGCGCAGCTCGGCAAATAAGGATTTGGCGAGGTCTGCGACCTCGCAAAGCCTTATTTGAGTGTTCAGTGTTCAGTGTTTAGTGTTCAGTCGCAAGGCTACGCCTTGCATTTTATGAAACCGCCCTATCAAGGGCGGTGCGCGCATAGCGCGCGGTGGGTGGAACTGAAAACTGAAAGCTGAAAACTGAAA
>JAFRLX010000090.1 GCA_017430965.1 Clostridia bacterium
AAACTGAAAACTGAAAACTGACAAAAAAAGGCTTGGCAATTCCATTGCCAAGCCCTATTTTTTGTCATCTTATTTACCGAGCATATCCAGAATGGAACCGGATTGTGCCATCAGCGGTGCAAAGAGAAGGGAAATAACGGTCATCAACTTAATCAGGATGTTGATAGAAGGACCGGAGGTATCTTTAAAGGGATCGCCTACCGTGTCACCGATAACGGCTGCAGCGTGAGCATCGGAGCCCTTGCCGCCGAAGTGACCGCTTTCAATGTACTTCTTTGCATTATCCCAAGCGCCGCCGGAGTTGGACATGAAGATTGCCATCAACACACCGGTAACCAAAGCGCCTGCAAGCATACCTGTCAGCGCGCTTACGCCGAGACCGAAGCCGACCACAAGCGGAACCACAACAGCCATGATGCCGGGAACCAACATTTCTTTGAGTGCAGCCTTAGTAGAGATGGAAACGCAAGAGGTATAGTCGGGCTTTTCGGTGCCTTCCATAATACCCTTGTGCTCTCTGAACTGGCGGCGCACTTCTTCAATCATTTGAGAAGCTGCCTTACCCACACTGTTCATGGTGAGTGCGGAGAAGATGAACGGCAGCATACCGCCGATTAACAGACCAACCACAACTTTGTAATCGAGCACGGAGCTCTTGGCAAGGTCGCCGCTGATGTTTGCTTTTTCTGCAAAAGACATAAACAGGGAAAGAGCTGTCAAAGCGGCGGAGCCGATAGCAAAGCCTTTACCCATTGCAGCAGTGGTGTTACCCACGGAATCGAGTGTATCGGTAATCTTACGAACGCTCTCGTCAAGACCGCTCATTTCAGCGATACCGCCTGCATTATCGGCAATCGGGCCGTAAGCATCAACCGCAACGGTAATACCGGTGGTCGAAAGCATGCCGACAGCCGCAATAGCGATACCGTAAATATCAAATAACAAGTATGCAATCACGATAGCAATCGCAATCAGGATAATCGGAAGCACTGTACTCTTCATACCGACAGCAAGACCGGCAATGATGTTGGTAGCAGGACCGGTTTCGGACTCTTTACCGATATGCTTAACGGATTTGTAAGCATCGGAGGTGTACACCTCGGTGAGGATACCGATGAGGGTACCGACGATAACGCCGGAAGCAACCGCGCCAAACGCCTTGAGGTTGTCAAATGCCAACCAAGAGCCGACGCCTGCTGCAATGAGCACTAAAATGCTGGAAGTGTAGGTACCGATGTTGAGTGCCTTATGCGGGTCGCCGCCTTCCTTACCGCGCACAAAGAGCTGACCGATAATGGCGGAAATGATACCGCAACCGGCAATCAAAAGTGCGAAGATAGCAGCGTTTTTATACTCGGCATTTTTTGCAGATAAGGTTGTGCCGAGAATGATAGCGGAAACGATAGCGCCAACATAGCTCTCAAAGAGGTCAGCGCCCATACCGGCAACGTCGCCGACATTGTCGCCTACGTTATCAGCGATAACAGCGGGGTTACGCGGGTCATCTTCGGGGATACCGGCTTCAACCTTACCGACAAGGTCAGCGCCGACATCGGCAGCCTTGGTGTAGATACCGCCGCCCACACGCGCAAACAAAGCGATGGAAGAAGCACCCAAAGAGAAACCGGTGAGCAGATTACCATCACCCGTGATTTTATAAATAGTCGCTGCGCCTAAGAGGCCGAGACCGACCACGCAGAGACCCATCACGGAGCCGCCCTTAAAGGCAATGGCAAGCGCCTTGTTCATGCCGCCTTCTTTGGCAGCATTGGCAGTGCGCACATTGGCTTTGGTCGCCACATTCATGCCGAAGTAACCGGCGAGAGTGGAGAACAATGCACCGCAAAGGAAGCAAATCGCAGTTTTCCAACCGAGACCGTACTTCTCTTCGCCACCGGGAACAAACCCTACTGCCATAATGATGATAAATACCGCTGCTACAAAGAATACAAGGATTTTGTATTCGGAAAACAGGAATGCCTTTGCACCCTGATTGATAGCAGTTGAAATTTCCTTCATTCTGTCTGTGCCGACAGGTGCCTTGTTGATTTTTGCCGCTTTAATAAAAGCAAGGAACAAAGCGAGGACTGCCGCACAAATCGCAATGTACGAAACGAATTCCATAATTTTTCTCCTTTATACCAAATTATTAATAACATTATAGCAAACCAAAATAATTAATGCAATAGAAAAATTAGATGTTTTGAATAAAAAAGCGCCGATATTCAACAAATAATCGGCACTGTTTTAGTCAATTTACACAAAATTTGCAATTTTATAGCTCTTTGTAAGCATTTTCGATAATTTTTTCCCGTATTTCTCCGTGAAAGCGGTCAGTGAGCGCCGCGCACACTTGCGCGCTCTCCCCACTCTTGCAATAAAAGCGAAATTGCACCTGTTCCCCATACTCCACGCTTTCCTTCACACAGGCGTTGTCTTCCAAAAAGCGGTTCATTTTATCGACAAATGCATACGGCACGACCGCCTCAAACACACTGCACTCCGAAACCTCGGTGCTGCCTGCTGCTTCAAGCGCCATGGTCGCCGCTTTCGAGTAGGCGCGCACCAAACCGCCCGTGCCGAGCAAAATGCCGCCAAAGTAGCGGGTGGTGACCACGCACACATCCGAAAAGCCCTGCTTTAAGAGCACATCCAAGGTCGGCATGCCGGAGGTGCCGGAGGGTTCGCCATCATCCGAGCAGCGGCTTTCCCCGCTTTTGAGCACATAGGCATACACATTGTGGCGGGCATCCCAAAACTCTTTTTTGACCGCAGCGATGAACTGCTCCGCCTCTTCCCTGCTCTCCACGCGCCGGATATGCGCAATGAACTTGGAGCGCTCCACCACATAGGTGGCTTCGGTATTCTGTTTGATTGTTTTGTAGTCTTTCATTGTTGCAATTTGCCGCCGGCAGTCGGCAGCCGCCGGTCATCCTGTTATTCTTTAACCTTTTGCAATACTCAATACGAATTGTAAAAAATAAAGCAGGTAGAAACCTGCTCTTATTTTTTCTTATTTTTGAGATAAACCGAAGCGCTTATTGAATCTGTCTACACGACCGCCGGTATCTACAAGCTTTTGCTTACCTGTAAAGAAAGGATGGCAGTTCGAGCAAATATCAACAGACATGTTGCCGGCAGTAGACTTTGTCTTAATCACATTGCCGCAAGCGCATCTGATTTCCGCATCTTTATACTCGGGATGAATTCCTGATTTCATTCTATTTTCACCTCTTTCAACCTAAACATAGAAAAATAACAATGGCATAATACCACAGGTGCAAACAAAAATCAAGTATTTTTTAATTTTTATTTGCCCATTTCCAGCGAATTAATTTGTTTTTCTTATCAATCACGGTATTAGCCTTCAAATAAAACGCCATCACGACAATGTCGACAATCACGGTTTTGCCGATGATAAGGACACTGACAAAGGCAGTCATTCCATCAAAAATCACAGAAAGGATGAGCAACACCCAAAGCACCAAAATCGCAATCATATAGCCGAACAAAAACTTTTCGATATTCTTGCGAAAGCCGTTGTATTTCGGGGTGCCGGCAGTGGCATCCTTCACATTTAAAAGCAGTAAGCGCTGAATAAACGAATAGCCTTTTTTGATGTTGGCAAGCTCTTCTTTGCTTTTCCCTGCCGCATGCAGAGAAACAATCGCACTGCGCAACACAAAAATAGTCCAGGCACTGAAAACAATCAGAATTATTAAGAGAGCTAATTGCATCTGCATCACCTTTCTGCCGTTAAAGCCGATTTTTGGTTTTATGATTATAGCACATTTATTGCAATTTGTCAAAAAGCGAAAAATAAGGATTTGCGGAGCCCTTGCGGCTCCCAAATCCTTATTTGAGTGTTCAGTGTTCAGTGTTTAGTGTTCAGTCGCAAGGCTACGCCTTGCATTTTATGAAACCGCCCTATCAAGGGCGGTGCGCGCATAGCGCGCGGTGGGTGGAACTGAAAACTGAAAGCTGAAAACTGAAA
>JAFRLX010000091.1 GCA_017430965.1 Clostridia bacterium
CAATGCTTCCAAAGTCTTGTTGGAAGGTCTGACAATATCGATAAGCCTTTTGTGGGTTCTTTGCTCAAACTGCTCACGGCTGTCCTTATACTTATGAACGGCGCGGAGAATGGTGATAATCTCCTTGTCGGTCGGAAGCGGAATCGGACCGCTGACCTTTGCGCCTGTGCGCTTTGCAGTTTCAACAATGAGTTCGGATGCCTGATCCACGATATTGTGGTCGTATCCTTTGAGTCTGATTCTGATTTTTACATTCTTTGCCATTGTCTTGGCTCCTTTCCTAATTCTGCCTCGCGGCAGTTTCGGGGCGGCTAAACTAACAACTCACCCGTGTGTTTCAACCCCGGTGATTTGTAAAGTCCGGAAACCGCAAGTTTTCCCGGATTCATTTAGCCCGCGGCAGGAAACCGGGTTAGTGTTTCCGCCGACTTTTGCGCCCGGTTTAAAATCGGACATACTCCTCGGAAATTCCCAATCTCTACAGGATTGCCACCTTCCGAATCAACGCATATCTTGCTCTGCCCTATATATAAATAAATATAGCCACGCAGAGCAGCGTGACTATTCTACCTCACCTATATAATAAAAGTCAAGAAAAAATTTCCAAAGGAATAATATTTTGTTCAAATGCACAATATTTGCACAAAAATTTCGATAAAATTTCTACTTTTTGCACAATGCACGTTTTTGTTGTTTTTGCCGGTTTTTTAGAAATTATTTGTGAAAGTTGCACAAAATCAGTGCAAAGTGTTGACCATGCCTGACAATGAGCCTGTTGGCAAATCAGCCGTTAGCAAAAGGTGGCAAAACGCGGTTTTACATTCAAAATGAGGTGCTTTGCCCCGAAAGAAACACTTGTGCCTCTGCCCTGTAAACAGAGCGCAGCGGAACGGGTGCAGATGTCCCATATTTTAAGTCTACCATTCAATTATGAGAGGGCACTCTCCGTTAGAACAGTTTCTTTTTGAGCGTTGCAAACGAAGGATTCTCCACATGTTCTCCACGCAGCAGTTTGGCAGGGTTTTCGGTTAACAGCGGTTCTATTTTTGCATAATCCACTTTCTTTTTGCCCTCTTTGATGCTGCTTAACATGCCCCGGATATCGGTGTTGCGGAATTTCACGCGGTGGGCATCCGAACCCAAAAAAGAAACGGCGCCCGCATTCAGCATTTCTCTTGCCAAAACCGCTTCTTTCTTGCCCAGCTCCCCTGTTAAAGAGCCGATATTGCACTGGAAAAGAACGCCGCAATCCGCCAGGCGGTTGATGTTTTCATAGTTGGACAGTGTAAAGCGGTAGCGCTCGGGGTGTGCCAAAACGGGAATCAAATCCTGCGAAAGAATAATGCCGGCTACTTCTTTGGCAAAATTGAGCGTTGCCTCGCCGAAATCAAACTCAAACAGCAGGTAGCGCGAGCCTGCCAAGGTAAAGGGGTGCAAATCCGGCGAAAAGAGAATGTCACCGGAAGCAAAGACCTCGGCACCCTTGTGGATGCGCAGGGCAATGCCCTTTTCCTCCATCAGGCGGTTCATAAAGTCGACTCTCACATTCACTTTTTCCGAGAATTCATCGCTCGCATATAAATCCATCATATGCGGTGTGGCAATGATATCGGTCACGCCGCTGCGCGCCGCCATTTCGCACATTTCAAACGCCATGGTTTTGCTCTGTGCGCCGTCATCAATCTGCGGGAGTATGTGGGCATGAATGTCAATCATAGAGACCTCCGGTTGTTTTTGCGCAGCAAAAACAGTGTTCAGTGTTCAGCGTTCCGTGCTCAGTACCTATACTCAAACCTGAGAGCCGAAACGTGTCAGCCGGCTAATTTTCTGTTTGCTAACAATTTATTATATAATTAAAAACCATATTAAGCAAGAAAAAAAGCAAAATCCCTGTTTTTTGCGCATTTTTTCGTCTTTTTGCCTAAAAACAGGGCAAAAAAACGGCTTTTTTATATGGGTATATTATTGAAAACAACCAAAATATATGATATAGTTATATTATGTTTAATCTTATTTAAACGAATTTTAATGTTTTAGGAGGAAAATGTCGTGGCAGAATATGTATTATCCTTAGACCAAGGCACCACCAGTTCCCGTGCCATTATCTTTGATAAACAAGGTAATGCCTTTGCCAAGGGTCAGCTTGAGTATCCTCAAATTTACCCGAAGGCAGGTTGGGTTGAGCATGACCCGATGGATATTCTCTACAGCCAGCTTAACGCCGTTACCCAGGTGTTGAAGAGAGCCAAGAGAGTTGAGGGCTTCAGCGCCAAGGATATTAAGGCTATCGGTATCACCAACCAGAGAGAAACCACCATTGTGTGGGATAAAGAAACCGGTATGCCCATTCACAATGCGATTGTTTGGCAATGCCGCAGAACCGCAGATATTTGTGAAGATTTAAAAGCAAGAGAAGGCTTGGAGGACTATGTCAGAGAACACACCGGTCTTATTATCGACGCGTATTTCTCGGGCACCAAGATTAAATGGATTTTGGACCATGTTCCGGGTTCGAGAGAGCGTGCAAAAGAAGGCAAATTGCTTTTCGGTACCGTTGAAACCTGGATTATTTGGAAACTCACCGGCGGTAAAGCGCATGTGACCGACTATTCCAACGCCTCCAGAACCATGCTCTTTGATATTGATAAACTCGATTGGGACCCCTACCTTTGCGAACAACTCGATATTCCGATGGAAATGTTACCCAAGCCCGTACCGTCCAGCATGGTTTACGGCGAGGTGGCACCGAATATCCTCGGTCTTGAAGAATTGGCAGGCGTTCCCGTTGCCGGCGCTATCGGCGACCAACCCGGCGCTTTGTTCGGTCAGGGCTGTTTTGAACCCGGCATGGCAAAGAATACCTATGGCACAGGCTGTTTCCTTCTGATGAATACAGGTGAAAAGAGAGTCAATTCCAAAAACAACCTTCTCACCAATGTGGCTTGGGGTATCGGTGATAAAGTCACCTACTCTCTTGAAGGTTCCGCTTTCATTGCCGGCGCCGTGATTAAATGGCTGCAAGAGAGCCTGCACTTGGTCGATAACCCGAAGCAGTGCGATGAATTTGCCGAAACGGTAGAAGATTCCAACGGTTTGTATTTAGTACCGGCATTCACCGGTTTGGGTGCGCCGTATTGGGATATGTATGCCAGAGGCGTTATGGTCGGCATCACCCGCGGCGTAACCAGAGAGCATGTGTGCCGCGCGGCGTTAGAAAGCATCTGTTTCCAAATGACAGACCTGCTTGAAGCGATGACGGATGACAGCGGTATTGAACTGCAGTCACTGCGTGTAGACGGCGGTGCTTCCGTTTCCAACATCATGATGCAAATTCAGGCAAACTTTATCGGTTGCGAAGTCAACAGACCGAAGAATGTGGAGACCACCGCTTTAGGCGCGGCTTACATGGCAGGTCTTGCCGTCGGTTTCTGGAAAGATACCGATGAAATTGAGCGTAACCGTGAGGTAGATAAAGTCTTTAACCGCTTAATGCCGGTCGAAGAAAGAGATAAACTCTACCACGGCTGGAAGAGAGCTGTTGAGCGCTCGTTTAAGTGGATTGAGGCTGAAGATTGATTGTATCAATCTTCAGCAGTTGACAGTGTTCAGTGTTCAGTGTTCAGAATATGCCGCGAAGCGGCACAACTGAAAACTAAAAACTGAAAACTGAACACTATAAATTTTGAAAAAATTTATTTATAGGAGATGTAAAAATGGCTAACAAAAATTGTGTAGATTTCGATTATGTTGAAGCGTTTATGACCGATGTATTCGAAAAATACGGAATCCCGAGAGATGATGCTGCTATCATCGCAAATGTACTGGTTGAATCTGACAAGAGAGGCATTAATTCCCACGGTGTCAACCGCTTTAAGCCCATCTATCTTGACAGAATTAAGGCGGGAGTCGTAAACCCCGTAACCGAAATTGAAATCGTAAAAGAAACCGAAACCACCGCTGTGATTGACGGTCACGACGGCATGGGTCATGTGATTTCTCACAAGGCTATGAGCATGGCTATCGAAAAGGCTAAAAAATACGGTATGGGTATGGTTGCCGTGCGCAACTCTTCTCACTACGGTATTGCCGGTTACTACCCGAGCATGGCTTGTGATGCAGGCTGCATCGGTATTACCGGTACCAACGCCCGTCCCTCCGTTGCACCGACCTTTGGTGTAGAAGGTATGTTCGGTACCAACCCGCTTACCATCGGTATCCCCACCGACGAAGAATTTGATTTCATCATTGACTGTGCTACTTCCATTACACAGAACGGTAAAATCGAATACTATTCCAGAATCGGTGAAGATGTACACCCCGGCACCATCATTAATGAAGACGGTACTGCTTGCGAAGGCAACGCGACCGACGCGCTTGCAAAAATCCGTAAGGGCACTGCCGCTCTCACACCTCTTGGCGGTATCGGCGAAGACCTCGGCGGTTACAAGGGCTACGGTTACGGTATGGTAGTTGAACTTCTCAGTGCTGTGCTGCAAAACGGTATGTTCTTAAAAGACCTTGACGGTAAAGACGAAGAGGGCAACCTCAGACCGTATCACCTTGGTCACTTCTTTATTGCCATTGATACAAACCACTTCTTGGGCGAAGAGATGTGCCGCAAGGTTGCCGGTAACATTTTACGCGAAATCAGAGCGTCCAAGAAAGCACCCGGTCAGGAAAGAATTTACACTGCAAACGAGAAAGAATACAATGTTTACCTTGAAAGAAAGGCAAACGGCGGTGTTCCGATTAATGAAAGTGTACAAAAAGAATTTATCGCAATTCGCGACGAGTTCGGTCTTGACTACCACTTCCCCTTTGAAGACTAATTGCCTGCGGCAATCAGTCTTCATATGAAGAATGAAGAATGAAGAATAAATAATTAAGGGCGACACATTCGCGCTTGATTATATCAGTGCTCGCATAGCGAGCTGCCGCCCGCTGACCGCTGTCGGCTGCCCGCTGCTTGCGAAGCAAACTTTGGAGGAAAACAATGGATTACGCAAAAGAATCATTAAGACTCCACGAAGAGTGGAAAGGTAAAATTGAAGTTATCGCGCGCGCGAAGGTTGACTCGAAAGAGGCTTTGAGCCTTGCTTACACCCCCGGTGTAGCACAGCCTTGCCTGGAAGTGCAAAAGGACATCAACAAGTCCTACGACCTTACCCGCCGCTGGAACACCGTTGCCGTTGTGACTGACGGTACCGCTGTTCTCGGTCTCGGTGACATCGGTCCCGAAGCCGGTATGCCCGTTATGGAAGGTAAATGCGTGCTCTTTAAAGAGTTTGGCGATGTAGATGCTATCCCGCTTTGCATCCGCAGCAAAGATGTAGATGAAATCGTGAGAACCGTTGAGCTTCTTGCAGGCTCCTTCGGCGGTGTAAACCTCGAAGATATCGCAGCTCCCCGCTGCTTCGAAATTGAAAGACAGCTCAAAGAGAAGTGCGACATTCCGATTTTCCATGATGACCAGCACGGTACTGCCGTTATCTGCGGCGCTGCCATCATCAACGCAATGAGATTGACCGGCAAAAAGTTAGAGGATTGCACCGCTGTTATGAGCGGCGCAGGCGCTGCAGGCGTTGCTATCTGCAAGCTCCTCATCAGCCTTGGTCTGAAGGGCGAAAATGTTATCATGTGCGACAGAAAAGGCATGATTTGCGAAGGCGACCCGCGCTTAGAGGGTAACGATTCCAAGATTGAGGTTTCCAAGTTCACCAACCGCGCTAAGAGACAGGGCTCTCTTGCCGATGCCATGAAGGGCGCTGACATCTTTATCGGCGTTTCCGGGCCCGGCATTGTCAGCCAGGATATGGTGCGCTCCATGAACAGAGACCCGATCGTGCTGCCGATGAGCAACCCGACTCCCGAAATTATGCCTGACCTTGCCAAAGAAGCAGGTGCTGCCATCGTTGGTACCGGTCGTTCGGACTTCCCGAACCAAATCAACAATGTGCTTTGCTTCCCCGGCTTGTTCAGAGGTGCTTTGGATGCGCGCGCAAGCGACATCACCGAAGGCATGAAGATTGCTGCTGCTTATGCATTGGCTGACTTTATTCCGGCTGACCAGCTTACCGCTGACCACATCATTCCTTACGCATTTGATGAAGGCGTTAAGGAAGCTGTTTCCAAGGCAGTGTATGAAGCTGCTTTCAAGGATGGCGTTGCAAGAGTTGCGTATGACGAGAACTACAACAAATAATCTCTATTTGTAAAAAAGGCCTCCTGCTCTTTGAGCAGGAGGTTTTTTCTCTTTCTCAGCCAATGTTTTTTTCGATTACTCGAACGAAACAGGGTCGGTTTTTCCGGCATCAAAATCGCTGTCTTCCGGTGAAGGCTCCGACATGCTGAAATACATCTTTGCCGCTTTTGTGGTGCCGAAATCGCGGTTTGAACCTGTTTTCTGTACCTTGTTAAAGGCTTCTCTAAAGAGCTTGTTGTGCGCTTCTTCACGGTTGAGCAGGAAATCAATCGTTTCTCTGACCTTTTTATCCTCTATCTGCCGATAGAGGTATTCATAGACCACTTTTGCTCTTTGCTCGGAAGCAATATTTGAGAGCAGATCCGCGCACAAATCACCTGTCACGGAAACATAGTCTCCTGTCCAAGAGTAGCCGGAAGCATTAATCAGCCCCGGGTTCAAGCCCAAAATCACGTGGCTTTGCACTTCGCCCGCATCGACCTTTGCGGCATCCACATCGTGCCCGTTGAGCAGGTTAATGGTCTGCGCCACCATTTCCATATGCCCTAATTCCTCTGCGGCAATGTCAAGAAATAAATCCTTTATCTCCGGGTCTTTAATCCGAAAGCTTTGCGCCATATACTGCATTGCTGCTTTAAGCTCTCCGTTGGCGCCGCCTAATTGCTCATGTAGCAATGCCGCATACTGCGGGTTCGGTTTTTCCACCGCCACAGGATGGAACAGTTGCTTTTCGTGTTTAAACATAAAAACCTCTCCTTTTTCAAACTATCTCTCTTAGTATTTCCAACGGAGGCGGCTTTATGAAGCATCAGCAAAAAAGCTTTTCAATTTTTTCAAAAATAAAACCGCCTGCAGCAAAAGGTGAGTCCCCGTAACGAAGGTTAGCCCTCAAATCGCATCTTTTTCGCCATAATTGCATTAAAATAGTCGCTTAGGCGTCAGCCTTAAGCGACTATTTTGCTTTATTCTGACAAAA
>JAFRLX010000092.1 GCA_017430965.1 Clostridia bacterium
CAGTTTTTGCTAAGTAGTTTTATTCGAATAAGGGAGAAAATTTTTCTTGCATACTTGCCGTATTCAAGGGAAATTTTATCACTTAGGCGGATGAAAATACAACGCAAAAACCAAACTTCGTTACGGGGACTCACCTAAATTGCTGCACCGGGATTTTTGTTTTCCGTTTTCAGTGTTCAGTTTTCAGTGATTGACAATTTATCAAAATAGGCTAAAGAACGCGCCGCAAGTGCGGCATAGCGTTCCTTCTTGTCGCGAATTTTCGGTTCAATGGGCGGCAAAATGCCGAAATTGGCGCCCATCGGCTGGAAATCCTTGACAGTAGCATCGGTGATGTAAGCGGTCAGTGCCCCCATCATAGTCACCTCGGGCAGCACAATGCCTTCTCTTCCCTCCAAGTAGGCACAGGCATTCATGCCCGCCAAGATGCCGCCGGAAGCCGACTCCATATAGCCCTCCACACCGGTAATCTGCCCGGCAAAAAACAGGCGCGGCTCGCTCTTGAGCTGCAGGGTCGGTGCCAGCACCTGCGGGGACCGGATAAAGCAGTTGCGGTGCATCACTCCGTAGCGTTCAAACACGGCATCGTGCAGCGCAGGTATCATGGAAAACACCCGCTTTTGCTCCCCGAATTTCAAATTGGTTTGAAAACCGACCAAATTACACAATGTACCTAAGCTGTTTTCTTTGCGCAACTGCAGCACCGCCCATGGGCGATGCCCCGTGCGCGGGTCTCTGAGCCCCACCGGCTTCATCGGCCCGAAGCGAATGGCATCCTTGCCGCGCTTGGCCAATTTTTCAATCGGCATGCAGCCTTCGTACACATCAAACTCATGCACCAAGGCGCTTTCGGCATGAATGAGCGCCTCGTGAAAGCGCTCGTATTCTTCTTTATTAAGAGGGCAATTCAAATAATCGTCCTCCCCGCCCCTGTCATAGCGAGACTGGCGGAAGGCAAAAGCTTCATCCACACTCTCGGCGCTGACAATCGGTGCAGCGGCATCATAGAAAGAGAGCGCATCACCGCACTTGCAGCTGATTTTTTCCGCCAGCGCCTGCGCTGTCAGAGGTCCTGTTGCCACAATCACGATTCCCTCCGGAAAATCCTTTAATTCTTCACAGACAACCTCAATGCGTGGGTGCGAGCGGATTTTTTGACTCACCAAAGCGGAAAAAGCATCCCGATCCACCGCCAAAGCACCGCCCGCAGGCACCGCTGTTTGCTCGGCACAGCCAACGCAAAGCGAACCGAGCCGCTTCATCTCTGCTTTGAGCAAACCCGCTGCCGATTCCACGCGCTTGGCTTTAAACGAATTGGAGCACACCAGCTCACAGAAGTTTTTACTTTTATGCGCCGGAGAATACGCCACGGGCTTCATTTCATACAATGTGACATTTACCCCGCGCTCGGCGAGATGCCAGGCGGCTTCACAGCCGGCAAACCCGGCGCCGATAATACTGACGGTTGTTGACATAAATAATCCCTTTAGACAAATGAATAACAGAATGTGACTTGTGAATGGTGGCGGCGCAGCCGCGCTGCGTAAGAAAGTGCGTTGCTTCACTGCACCGCCGATGCGGAACACTGTAATGAAAAAGGGGAGAGAATTCTCTCCCTTTTTCGTTACTTTTTCGCTTTTTTCTCTATCTTTTTAGAGTAGCCGCAGCCTTCCTTTAAGCAGGCAATCACACCGCCCTTTTGCTTAAACAAAGAAGAACCGCAGTCCGGGCAAACTTCATCGGTAGGCTCATCCCAAGTCATGAAATTACACTTGGGGTAATTGGAGCAGCCGTAAAACTTATAGCCCCTCTTGGATTTCTTGGTAACCACCTGCGCACCGCACTGCGGGCACTTGCCGTTTGTGTTCACCACAAAGGGCTTGGTGTTCTTACACTTCGGATAATTCGGGCACGCCAGGAACTTACCGAATCTGCCAACCTTAATAATCATATTGGCACCGCACTTTTCGCACTTGATGTCGGTTTCTTCCTCTTTGAGCTTAATTTTGACACCCTCCATTTCCTTCTTGACCTTGCTGAGGTTTTCCTCAAAATCATCATAGAAGGTATGAAGCATATCCACATAGTCCTGTTCGCCCTGCCCGATATCATCAAGGCTTTGCTCCATCTGCGCCGTAAACTTCACATCGGCAATTTTCGGGAACTTCTGCTCGAGCAAATCCGTAATCGCTTCACCGAGCTCGGTCGGCTTGATGTGGCGGCTTTCGCGCACCACATATTCTCTGGACAAAATGGTGCTCAAAATAGAAGCATAGGTACTCGGTCTGCCGATACCGTTCTCTTCCAAAGTTTTAATTAAAGTTGCTTCCGTATACCTTGCGGGCGGCTGGGTGAAATGCTGCGCGCCGTCCAGACTTCTCAGGCGCAGCTTGTCGCCTTCATGAAGCTCCGGCAACGCACCGCCGATTTCCTCTTCATCGCTCGCTTCTTCATAGAGCTTGGTATAGCCGTCAAACTTCACGGTATAGCCGGATGCTTTGAATAAGCAGTCGCCTGCGGTGATATCCACCTTCACCGTATCCTGCAGGCAGTCTGCCATCAGCGCGGCGACAAAGCGCTCCCAAATCAGCTTATAGAGCTTGACTTGGTCGCGGCTTGCTCCCGATGCCGCAAAGACTTCGGGGGTAATTAAAATATTGGTCGGGCGGATTGCCTCATGGCCGTCCTGCACCTTGTTTTTTTGCTTAAAATAGCGCTGCTTTGCCGGCACATATTCCTTGCCGAAATGTTCGGTGATGTAAGCTTTGGTGCTCGCGCGCGCCTCTTCGGAAATGCGCAGAGAGTCCGTTCTCATATAGGTAATCACACCAAGGGTGCCGAAGCCGGGTACATCCATACCTTCATAAAGCTCCTGCGCCACCTTCATGGTGCGCTTGGACTGGAAGCCAAGTTTTCTGGACGCTTCCTGCTGCATGGTAGAAGTGATAAACGGAGGCTGCGGAGACTTTTTGCGCACGCTTTTGGTAACGGTCTGCACAAAGTATTCCGCTCCCTCTAAATCTGCCAAAACCGCATCGGTTTTTTCTTTATTTGTCAACTTCAGCTTTTTGCCGTTTTTGCCGTAAAAAGCCGCTTTAAACTGGCGCTTGGAGGAGGGCGGCACCAGCTTCGCCGTAATCGACCAATACTCCTCCGGCTTAAACGCTCTGATTTCCTTTTCCCTGTCCACAATCAGGCGCAAAGCAACCGATTGCACCCTGCCTGCGCTTAAACCTCTGCGGATTTTTTGCGAAACAAAGGGTGACAGGCGGTAACCGACCAGCCTATCCAGAATTCTTCTTGCCTGCTGGGCATTGACCAAATCCATATCAATGGCTCTGGGCTTTTTCATGCCCGCTTCAATGCCGCTTTTGGTAATCTCATTAAAGGTCACTCTGTCCGCCGCATTCATATCCAAGCCGAGCAATGTCGCCAAATGCCAGGAAATCGCTTCTCCTTCGCGGTCAGGGTCGGTGGCAAGCAGCACATTGTCACTCTTTTGCGCCGCCTCTATCAGGTTATTGACCAACTCGCCCTTGCCCTTGACAATGGCATAGTTCGGCTCAAAATCATGCTCTACATCCACACTTAATTTGGAACCGGGCAAATCTCTGACATGCCCGTTGGAAGCGACGACCGTGTAGTCCTTCCCTAAATACTTTTTGATTGTGCTTTTTTTCGTTGGTGACTCAACGATAACCAGTGTTGACATAAACTAACCTCTATAATAAAAGAATATAATACATTGTTAATGGTCGGGTAATACAGGCGGTTCAGCACTGCCGGTACACCCTTCCCTCCAGCGCTTCCACCGCATCCATCAGCTCCAGGCTTGTCAGGTGAGAGAGCACCTCTGCCTGCGAAAGTGCGGTCAGCGTGCTGATTTCATTAATATGCTTTGGTCCTGTCTCCAGGCTGTCATACACCAACCCGGTTTTCGGAGACAGCCCTTTGACTTGCTTTTTCTCGTTTAAATTCAGTTCTATCTCACCGTCAACCGCTTCCACTTTGGTCTTGGGTAAGTCCTGATACAGCGCTTCATGGTCGCGGATGTCATATGCCGCGGCTTTTTGCACATCAATGAGCTGCGGATACTGTGCCCGGTAATTCTCCAGCACATCCTCCACGCCGACAACGATGCCCGCTCCGTCGCGAATCAATTCATTCACGCCTTGAAAGGCAGTGTTGTAGATCCCGCCGGGCACACCGTAAACATCCCTGCCGTATTGCCGGGCAAAATCCGCTGTAATCAGCGAACCGGATTTCACGCTTGCCTGCACCACGATGGTGCCCAATGTCAAGGCGGCAATGATACGGTTGCGAATCGGAAAAGAGAGCCGATTGGCTTTAAACTGCGGTGCAAATTCACTGATAACGGCACCGTTTTGAACGGTTGCGGCTCTGAGAGCCTCTGCGCCTTTCAAACTGCCGCTGTCCAGACCGCTGCCAAGCACCATCACGGTTTTGCCGCCGGCAAGCAGCGCTCCTTTGTGCGCGGCAGAATCGATACCCAGCGCACCGCCGCTGACCACCGCAACACCACCCGCTGCCAAAGAGTACGAAAGCCTGGTGGCAACATTCAACCCGTAATAAGTCGCCTTTCTTGCACCGACGATGGCAAGCATCGGCAGCGCATTAAAATCAAAGTCCCCCTGCATATACAGCACGCAGGGAAAGTCGGGCATTGCCCGCAATGCGTGCGGATATTCCGGGCTGTCCGGTGTTACTATTGTATAACCTTTTTGATTGCAATATTCTAAAAGTGCCTGACTTTTTTGTAACGATTTATCCGCCAGCTTATCTCTCTTGAGCTTGGAAAATGAAGGCGGGTAAGCGGTACATTCATACAGGCGCTTGACATCGAAGTCAAATTCCGCGAGGACTTTCTCTGTCTTGGCGGCATAGCCGAGCTTTTCCTGCAACCATAACCAATAAAGTGTAGTGCTCATTTTGCCATCTCATACATAATCACGGTAGCTGCCTGAGAAACATTAAAGCTCTCCGCCCTGCCTGCCATGTGAATGGTAACAGGGGTTCCCAAGGCGAGGGTTTCCCGGCTCAAGCCGTTTGCTTCGTTCCCCACGGCGGTAATGATACCTTGCTGCCGTGCCAATGTGCCGACATCTGCCGCAGCAGACTCCACCACCGCACAGTAAAGGTTCATACCTTTACCGATGATGTCGCGCAAAAACGCTTCCTCTTGTTCTATCTCTATGACCGGAAAGCGAAACACGGCGCCCATAGAGGCACGCATCGCTTTGGCGCTAAATGCATCACAGCAGTCGCAGGCAAGAATTCCGGAAAGTCCGAAGGCCTCCGCCGTGCGCACCATGGTGCCGAAATTACCCGGGTCGCGCACCTGCTCCAAAAGCAGGTATTTACCGCTGCTGTCAATTTCGCAAGATAGCTGCGGCTTTTGACAAATGCAAAAAATGCCTTGCGGATTTTTTGTCTCTGCCAGCTTTTCGCTGACGCTTTGTTCAATCAAAAAGCTCGCTTGACTTGCTTCAAGGATTGCCGCGCACTCACCCGATTGGTACATCTTTTCGGTCAAAAAGCAGGTGGAAATGGCAATGCCGTTTTCCGCTGCATCCCTGCACAGGCGCAATCCTTCCGCCAACACAAACGCCGTTTCGCGTGCATTTTTGAGCGAGCAGGCATATTTGATTTTCGGATTGTTTCTGCTCGTAATCTTTTCCATAAAACGCCACACTTCATTTCGTTTGGTCCGGCACAAATATTGCCGCAATTATATAGTATAGTGAGTGAGGCAGGATTTTTCAAGATTTTTTTTGCGTAATTTTCGAATTTTTTTTGCACAAAAAAATATCACCTATAAATAGGTGATAAAAAAACAAGTCAAAAAAGCTTTCAAAAAAAACGGGAGCAATTTGTGCCTTCAAGCACAAGAAAAGCGGTGCTGTTTGCACCGCTTTTCAGCGTGTAGAAAAACTTGTTTTTCTACACGCTGACAGATGTTGAAAGAGTGAGATGAAATTTGCCAATCTCTGCGCTGAGTCAGGGAATAAAAATAATCAAGGATAATGTGGTTTGGCTGATTTCTTTTTGTAACTACTGCAGTAAATATCTCGACAGGAGAAAGCCTGCCTTCGCTATTTACTTTGTATTTACAGAAAATTAACGCAGCCAAACTGCAAGC
>JAFRLX010000093.1 GCA_017430965.1 Clostridia bacterium
CTCTTTCGAGACAGCTTCTATTTGAGAAAAAATTAAATTATTTGAGTTCGATTTTAGCGCCAACTTCTTCAAGTTTTGCTTTCATCTCTTCAGCGTCTGCAGTGGCAACAGCTTCCTTCAAAGTAGCCGGAGCGCTGTCAACGAGTGCTTTTGCTTCAGCAAGGCCAAGGCCGGTGATTTCACGAACAACCTTGATAACCTTAATCTTGGTAGCGCCAACATCAGCAAGAACAACATCAAAGTTGGTCTTTTCTTCTGCTGCTTCGCCGCCTGCTGCGGGGCCTGCAACTGCAACTGCTGCTGCAGCGGTAACGCCAAATTCTTCTTCAATTGCGCTGACAAGGTCAGACAATTCGATAACGCTAAGAGTTTTGATTTCTTCAATCATCGCTGTAATCTTTTCAGATGCCATTTTAAATTACCTCCAAAATAAAGTTAAATGTCAATTTGTTGTTTCCTGCTCTCTTATTCGGCAGGAGTCTCCTCAGCGGGAGCTTCTTCGGCTGCAGGGGCTTCTTCTGCAGGAGCTTCCTCAGCTGCCGGTGCTTCCTCAGCTGCCGGAGCCTCTTCAGCGGGAGCTTCCTCAGCAGGAGCTTCTTCTTTTGCCTCTTCTTGAGCCGGTGCTGCTTCACCGCCCTTATCCGCAACAGCCTGAATAGCTCTTGCCAATTTCGCGATAGGAGCGTTAAGCACATTGCAAAGCATGGAAAGCAGGACTTCTCTGGTAGGAAGAGTCGCGAGCTTTTCAACGGTTGCAAGGTCAACAACGTTGCCATCCATAAAACCGCCCTTAATCGAGAAGGACTCTACGGATTTTGCATACTTGCCGAGAATTCTTGCCGCTGCCGTGTAATCATCTTCACTGAAAGCTACAGCGGTTGTGCCCTTAAAGACATCATTGAGTTCGCTAAGTTCAGCTTCTTCGGCTGCTCTGCGAAGGATGGTGTTTTTGAGAACCACATAGTGCACGTTTGCTTCGCGCAATTCTTTACGCAGTTTGGTATCATCTTCTACATTGATACCCTTGTAGTCTACGACCACACCGGCAATGGCACCCTTGAACCAATCGGTTACTTCGGCAACTTGTTGCTTTTTGAGTTCAAGTATTTTTTCGCTTGCCAATCTAATTTCTCCTCTCTTGTTTTCTTGATCTACAAAAGAAATGCTTTCCTCAAAGAGCGAGGAAAGCAGACATACACATAATAAATAATATAATACCATATTATTGTATGCTCATCCTCGGTAGGCAACTGAAAACAGTTTTACGATTGCTCACCTACTGTCTTTGGTAGAACAGATGTATTGTATCACACGACCTGCGCCGTGTCAATACCGAAAATTTTATTCTGCCGCTGCTGCAGCCTTGGAGCCGAGTTTGTTGGGGTTGCAACGCACACCGGGGCCCATGGTGGAAGCAACTGTGCAAGTTTTGATATACTGACCCTTAAGCACTGCCGGGCGCGCTGCGATAACGGCATCCAGCAAAGTGTTGAGGTTCTCAAGGAGTTTTTCCGTACCGAAAGAAACCTTGCCGATGGGGCAGTGGATAATGTTGGTTTTATCCAATCTGTACTCAATCTTACCTGCTCTTGCTTCTTCAACAGCCTTACCGACATCAGGCGATACCGTGCCGGCTTTCGGGTTGGGCATCAATCCGCGGGGACCGAGGACTTTACCAAGGCGGCCGACAAGACCCATCATATCCGGTGATGCAACAGCAACATCGAAATCGGTCCAACCGCTTTGGATTTTTGCAACGAGGTCGTCTGCACCGGCTTCGATAGCGCCGGCAGCCTTTGCAGCCTCTACCTGATCATCACGGCGGCAGAAGACGACAACTCTGACATCTTTACCGGTACCGTGGGGCAGCACAACTGCACCTCTGACCTGCTGGTCAGCGTGACGAGAGTCAACACCGAGTCTGATGTGCGCTTCCACGGTTTCATCGAACTTCGCGGTAGCTGCTTTGATAACGGTATCAAGGGCTTCGTCACAATCATATAATTTTGTTCTGTCTACAAGCTTTGCGCTCTCGACATATTTTTTACCATGTTTCATTTGTTTTCCTCCATAAAGTGGTTAATCGGATTTATCCTCCCACTATCAGCCGCCGATTGCGGCTTGAGAGTATATTATTAAAAACTTAATTACCGTATTATTCAGCAACGGTAATGCCCATGCTGCGCGCTGTGCCTTCGATCATCGACATAGCGGATTCGATGTTAGCAGCATTTAAGTCAGGCATTTTGGTTTCAGCGATTTTTTGAATCTGCTCTTTGGTGATAGACGCAACCTTGGTTTTGTTCGGTTCGCCGGAAGCAGTTTCGATACCGCACGCCTTTTTGATAAGCACCGCTGCGGGCGGAGTCTTGGTAATAAAGGTGAAGGAACGGTCTTCGTACACAGTGATAACCACCGGGATAAGCAAACCGCCGTCATTCTTCGTGCGTTCGTTGAAATCCTTTGTAAAAGCTACGATGTTGACACCGTGCTGACCAAGAGCAGGACCTACCGGGGGAGCCGGGGTTGCCTTGCCTGCCGGAATCTGAAGCTTTATTAAGCCTACAACTTTTTGAGCCATTTTATAGCACCTCCATAATTCGTGGTAGTGGCGGGAGTACCGATTGCGATAACCCCTCCCACAAGGAACTGATGTTCCGTTTAAGCGCTGTGCGCTTATGTTTGTTTTTTTGCCTGATTAGTCTTCACTTTTGGCTAATTCAAGCTGATTGAGTTGAAACTCTACCGGAGTTTCTCTGCCGAACATTGAGATAATGACCTTCACAAAGTTATTATCCACATCAATCTCGGCAACCTTTCCGCTGAAGCCAACCATTGTACCGTCGATGACATTGACAGTGTCGCCGACTGCGAAATTAACTTCAACCACTTTGCTCTCAACGCCCATACGCGCCACTTCTTCATCGGTAAGCGGAACGGGCTTACTTCCGGGGCCTACAAAGCCGGTACAGCCGCGGATGTTGCGCACAATATACCAGGTGTCATCGTTCATGACCATTTTGACCATCACATAACCGGGGAATAACTTGCGCTCTACCTCTTTGGTCTTATCGTCTTTAATCTCGGTAACGGTTTCGGTAGGCACCTTCACCTCCGGAATTAAATCTCTCAGACCGCGGTTGTCAACCACCTTTTCAATGTTGGTGGCAACTTTGTTTTCATAACCGGAATAGGTATGTACCACATACCATTTCGCTTGCTCTGCCATACAAACCTCCTTGTAGAGAATTATTGGGCAGCTTTTGTCTGCGCCTCGGTCGTTGTCTCTTCTGTCATTTCGTCGAGAGCTTCTTGGGATGTTTGTGCATCACTGCTGTCTTCTGCGGCGGTCGTTTTTTCACTTGCCAGGGATTTGATACCCTTTAAACCTAAGGACATACCCTGGTCAAACAAATAAATCACGGCTGCTGCAATCGCAACAACAACGATAACGATGACGGTGTTTCTGAATACAGTCTTACCGTCGGGCCAAACGATCCTTTTGACTTCACTCCAAAAGCCCTTGAACCAGGAAGCAATTTTGTTAGGCTTTTTGGCAGTTTTGGAAGACTTCTTGTCAGCAGCCTTCTTTTCGGTATCCTTTGCCATTCTTCTTCCTCCTTCAATTACTTAGATTCGCGGTGGAGTGTGTGTTTCTTGCAAAATCTGCAATACTTTTTCATCTCCAGGCGATCAGGAGTGTTCTTCTTGTTTTTGTACTTGTCGTAGTTTCTTTGCTTGCACTCTGTGCATGCCAAAACAATCTTTGTTTGCATTTCGCGGCACCTCCCGTTTTACGGAATTAATTTTTTGTTGATACATTGCTGTATCGACTTTCGCCTACCTCAAAAAAACGGGCACAAGAAAGGGGTGCACTTAATAAGGATGTGCCGCTCAAAATTGCCTCTTTTTCGCTATAATCGCAGTAAAAACTGCTGCCTGGCGCCAAGCCAAGGCGGCAGTTTTATACTTTATTCTACCAAAAAATAGGCTGATTTTGAGTGCTACGCAGTTTTTACTAAGTGATTTTATTCGGATAAGTGAGAAAAAATGCTTTGCATACTTGCCGTATTCAATGGATTTTTTATCGCTTAGGCGGATGAAAGAACACCGCAAAAACCGGTACCTCCTTATAAAGGGCACCCCAAAGCCCCTTCTTCGAGGTAGAGATAGTTTACCACAACAAAAGCCGCTTGTCAACAAAAAATTAAATTATTTTTCTCTTTATTTATATATAATAGATATCTTGTGCCGGCTGTGCCGCGCCGCACAAGATGTAGACAAATAAGGATTTGTCGAGCTGTCGCTCAGCAGTCGGCAGCCGGCAGGCGGCAGCCAGCCGCGGGCGGGACACCCGCACCCGATTTAAATGCGTTGCGGAGCAACGCCA
>JAFRLX010000094.1 GCA_017430965.1 Clostridia bacterium
GCGTTGTATTTTCATCCGCCTAAGTGATAAAATTTCCCTTGAATACGGCAAGTATGCAAGAAAAATTTTCTCCCTTATTCGAATAAAACTACTTAGCAAAAACTGCTATGCACCCTAAAATCGGCAAATTTTTTGTCAGAATAAAGCAAAATAGTCGCTTAAGGCTGACGCCTAAGCGACTATTTTAATGCAATTATGGCGAAAAAGATGCGATTTGAGGGCTAACCTTCGTTACGGGGACTCACCTTTGTCACAACACCATTTCTCTTGTCTATAGACCATAAGCACCCTTCCCCGCAGCCCAGAAAAACCACACCAACAAAAGAAACAGTTGACAAGTGACCTATCGTTCACTATACTATAAGTGAACGATAGGTCACTAAACTTTTTTCGGAGGTTTTTATGGCAAAGGATACCAAGCAGCGCATCCTTGCAGTTGCACTGGAAATGTTTTCTCAAAAAGGCTATGCAGGCACCAACATTCGTGAGCTGACCGCCTCTCTCGGGCTGGTCAAATCTTCGCTTTACAGGCATTTTTGCAGCAAAGAGGAAATTTGGAACACCCTTTTGGATGAAATGACCGCCTACTATGATGCGCACTTCGGTTCGGCGGAGCATTTGCCCCCCGTGCCCGATTCTTTAGAGGAAATGGTCACCATGACCCGGCGCATGGCGGACTTTACCATTCACGATAAAAACATCGTGATGACCCGCAAGCTGCTGGTGACAGAGCAGTTTCGCGATGCGCGCGCACAACAGCTTGCCACAAAGCATTTCTTAACCGGTCTGCAGGATATCTTCACCCCCGTGTTTGCCGGCATGGTGGAAAAGGGGCTGCTGCGCCGCGAGGACCCCGCCATGCTTGCCTTCGCCTACACCGCACCGATTACGGCGCTCATCCACCTGTGCGACAGAGAACCGGAGAAAATTCCGGAAGCCGCCGCGCAGATTGAAGCCTTCAGTCGACAGTTTTTGAACAACCATAAGAAGTAAAAGAAAAATCGCCCTTGTAAACGGCATCACCGCCTTGAGAATCTTTTGCGGTATCGCGCTGTTATTTGTTGAGCCGCTTTCTGCCGGTTTTTAACATTCTCCATTGCCGGTGTGTGCGATACGGCAGGGGCTTTGTATCCACAGCGGAAAAGACATCCACACTCGTAAAACCAAAAGATTTAACGATAGAAGGGACCACCAATGAAACAGAAAACTTCACACTACTCATTTGCCCGCAAATTGCTCATTTTTTGGACACTCTTTATTTCGATAGGCGCCTTTGCAGGCGGGCTGAGCATGATTATCGACCCGAGCGGAAAATCTTTGGGGATGGATGCCATGCTCCCCTACTTTCAAGTGCTGCCCTTTGCGAATGTGCTGTTCCAAGATTTTTTCTTTTCGGGCTTTGCGCTGGTGATTGTCAACGGTATCACAAACCTGATTGCCGCCATCCTCTTATTCAAAAAGAAAAAAATCGGAACACTGCTCGGCGGCATTTTCGGCATCACGCTGATGCTGTGGATTTGCATTCAATTTTATATGTTTGAATTTAACCTGATGTCCACAATCTTTTTTGTGTTCGGGCTGTGCCAGGCAATCACCGGTTTTTACGCGTGGAAACATTTCCCGCAGGAGAATGAACATGACAATGCGCAAGCTGAATAAAGAAGAAATTGCCGCGGCGTTAACTTTGGCGTGGCAGGTATTTTTGCAGTTTGAAGCACCCGACTATACGCAAGAGGGCGTGGATGAATTTTACAAAAGCATTCACGATAACGCCTATGTCTCGGCACTCACCTTCTACGGCGCTTTTGTAAAAACGCACTTGGTAGGGGTGTTGGCAACGCGCAAGGAAGGCAAACACATCGCGCTGTTTTTTGTGGAGGAAGCCTACCAGGGGCAGGGAATCGGCAGGCAGCTGTTTGAAGAAGCCAAATGCGACGGCATGACCGTCAACGCCTCCCCCTATGCCGTAAAAATCTACCGCAAACTCGGCTTTGCCGATACCGACAAAGAGCAGTCTGTCAACGGGTTGCGCTTCACCCCGATGGTATACACAGATAAAGCAAAAACGGAATATGAACGCTAAGCGCATTCTGCAAGGGGTCATTCCAGCTCGGCAGTGTCATCTCCTTTGCCGTGATGCTTTTCAACACTCCGCTCATTGCCGGGCGCATGCGCAATGAAGAGGAGGTTTTGGAGCAGGAGTTCAAAGCTTCCACAGAGTATAAACAAAAGGTAAAGCATAAAGTTATTCCCATTATTTTGTAACGGTTTGAGTCGATGAACATTCAAAAATGCCTTAATTCCAACCAAATCAAGCTCATCGCCATTTTGGCAATGACGGCAGACCACATTGCGTGGGCAGTCTTTCCCGGCTACCCGCTCAAACCGCTGCCGCTTCTGCTGCACATCCTCGGGCGCCTGACCTGCCCGATAATGTGCTACTGCATAGCGGAGGGCTACCACTACACAAGCAACATCCGCAAATATACCACCCGCCTGTTTATCTTTGCGGTGATTTCTCATTTTGCGTATGTATTTGCCTCTGCCGATTTTTCCGGCTGGAAATCCTTTATTCCGTTTTGCGGCGGAAATGTGCTCAATCAGACAAGCGTGATGTGGTCGCTGGCGTGGGGCTTAGTCATGCTGCGCATTGCGCACAGCAAAACAATCAAGGGCATCCGGCAAGGGGCGCTGCTCCTGCTCGCTTGTGTGCTGAGCTTTCCGGCAGATTGGAGCTGCATTGCGGCGCTGTGCATTGTTGTCATCGGCACCAACCGCGGCAATTTCAAAAAACAGATGGCGGGCATGATGGTATTTGTGGCAGCCTATGCGGCGGTCTATTGCCTCTCTATCAATTTTGTTTACGGATTGGTTCAGTTAGCGGTGGCGCTTTCCATTCCCGTGCTGTGGCTGTATAACGGCAAGCGCGGCGCCAACCCGACAGTCAATCGCGTGATGAAGTGGGTGTTTTATATCTACTATCCGCTGCACCTGGTCATCATCGGCACCGTGCAGCAGTTGGCGGGGAAATAGCGATGCAAAGCAAATTGACTGTTTTCTTTGAAGAACCCTTTTGGGTAGGCATTTTTGAGCGAAGCGACGGCAAACACTATTCTGTAGCAAAAGTGACCTTCGGCGCCGAGCCGAGCGATGCGCAAATTGAGGCTTTTATTTTAAAGCATTACAACACATTGCCGTTTACGCGGGCACTAAAAGCGCCGATAAAACACAGTGCCGACAACCCGAAGCGCCGCCAACGCGAAGCCAGAAAAGCGCTGGAAACACCCTTTCGAGGCACCAAGGCGCAACAGGCGCTGCAGCAGGAATATGAGCAGAATAAAGCGGCACGCAAGCAGCGCGCCAAGGCACGCAAAGATGCCGAAAAAGAAAAGAAATTCACTCTCAAACAAGAAAAGAAAAAACAGAAACATAAGGGGCATTAAATGAAAAATCAACTGCAAACAGAGCGCCTAATTCTGCGCCCGTGGGAAGAAGCGGATGCGCAAGCGCTATACAGCTATGCCAAAGACCCGCGGGTCGGTCCGATTGCCGGCTGGCCGGTGCATACAAGCGTTGAAAACAGCCGCGACATCATTCGCTCGGTGCTTTCCGCGCCGGAAACCTATGCTTTGGTGGAGAAAAAAAGTGCGCAGCCCATCGGCAGTATCGGGCTGATGATTGGCGCGGCAAGCAATATAGACCTTCCTCAGAGCGAAGGCGAAATCGGCTACTGGATCGGTGTGCCCTATTGGGGGCAGGGCTTGGTGCCCGAGGCGGTGCATGCACTGCTGCGCCACTCCTTTGAAGACTTGGGGCTGGAAAAAGTCTGGTGCGGCTATTTTGAAGGCAATACCCAATCCAAGCGGGTGCAGGAGAAGTGCGGCTTTCGCTACCGGTACACAAGAGAGAATGTGGAGTGGGCGCTGATGCATGACATCCGCACCGAGCACATCACCTGCCTGACAAAGCAGGTCTGGTCGGAGCAACGCGCAACAAGCGAATAGTGACGAAACTTTCTCAACCAAAAAAGAAAAGGGCGGATTTCAAAGCATTGAAATCCGCCCTCAGACTGTCGAAAAAGTGGCTGAAACCACGCGACTATTTATCATTCTTATACTATCATTTTATTATTAATTGTATTAAATCATTCTTTATAGATTAAGTAATTTAAAGCATAATATTACGAAATCGCCGTAAATACGGCGATTTTGCGTTTTTGCCAATCTCTGCTTGCGGTACCATCGTACAGCTCAGCGCAGAGATTGGCAAATTTCATCTCACTCTTTCAACATCTGTCAGC
>JAFRLX010000095.1 GCA_017430965.1 Clostridia bacterium
ATATTATGCTTTAAATTACTTATCTATAAAGAATGATTTAATACAATTTAAAAATAAAATGATATTATTAAGAAAAATAAATAGTCGCGTGGTTTCAGCCACTTTTTCGACAGTCTGAACTGAAGGGTGCATTGTGTCAATGCACCCTTCGGTTAATTCTTATCTCTGCGCTGCCGTTATAGCAGTTTCTCAAACCCTTCGGTGGTGTAGGCTTCGCCTTTGCGCTTCTTTTCCAGCTGCACCATCAGCGCGTTAAAGCGCTTGCGGGTCATCGGGTAGAGAGCAAGGCAGAGGATGGCAACGCCCAAAACAACGGCGGGAATTATGGTGGAGATGTTCTCCATGCCGTTGATGATGTGCGGGTCCGTGACCTTGGCAAACAGGCTCTCATTGCCGGCAATGTCTTTGGAGCTGTCGTAGCCGTAGGCGGAGAGCAGCTGCCCTGCCATCAGAATGCCGAATGCCGAGCCGAATTTTTGTGTCAGCTGCGGCAGAGCGGTAATGGTGCTTTCACGGCGCTGCCCGGTTTTGAATTCGTTGAGCTCCACCAGGTCATAGCCCATTGCGTAAAAGAGGGTCCAAAATGTGCCGATGGCGATGCCGAGCACGGCAGGGCTGACAATGCACATAATTTGAAAGGAGCCGATGCGCACATCCAGCCCGATGATTTTAATGAGAATTTCGAGCACAAACACGGCGCTCAAAAACAGCAGGCACGCAAAGCGTCGGTCTTTCTTTTGGGCGACCTTTTCGACAATCGGCACGGTGATGCCCATTGTAATGACCAGTGATAAAATCGCAAACACAATGCCGGTGTCGTATTCCATCCCGATGCAGTCAATGACCATGTAAGTGAGGTTGGATTGAATCATGCTGCTCATGGCAAGGAACAGGAACACAAAGAGTAAAAACCACTTGGTCGGTTTCAGTTTAAGGATATCGCGAAACGCCGCAAAGGTGGATGCGATGCTTACCTTTTCGACCGTTTCACCCGCTTTGGGCTGCTTCGGGGTGTACACCCCTTTGAGCGAGCGGCAGCAGACATAGCCGAGCACAATCGAGAGGATACTGATGGCAGCCGCAATCACCGCATAGGCATTGCTCTCAAACTTTTTGCCGAGCAGCACGGCGACAGTCGGCACCAGCGCCGGCAGGATGTTGCCGAGCCCGACACACACGGCATTGAGAAGCGAAGAGAGCGAGCGAATCGAGGTGCGCTCATCATAGTCCTCGGTCAGCTCGGCAATGACAGCGTAGTAGGGAATGGAATAGAGCGTGTAGAAAATCCAAATCCCCATTGAGATAACGGTGTACAGCAGGATTTTTGCCGTTTGCGAAGTAAAGCCCGCGCCGATGCTGGTCCACGCGACAATAAAGGTGATGGCAAGCGGGAGAATGGACCCGCGCATCACCTTGCGCTTATCTACCCCGGGCTTGTCGGTGTAGTTGCCGATAATCGGGTCGGTGACGGCATCCCACGCAATGGAAATGAAAATGATGACAGCACTCCAGCGCGGCTGTATCCCGACAATTTCATTTAAGAAAGTCAGGTAGTAGGTATAAAACATATTGTAGTACAGCGACTCGGTGAAGATACCGAAGGCGTACCCCAATTTTTTGCGTTTGGTTAATGTTCGGTTCATAAAAAGTTCCTCGTTTGGGTGATTTTATTTTTCCTCGCCGAAGAAAACCGGCAAGGCGTTATAGAGGTATTCCTTTACCGCCACGGCATTGTGAACGCCGTCTTGCTTTTGGTAAAACACATAGTGTTGAGAGGTGAAGAAATCGTTGCGGCTGAGCATTTCTTCCGCCTGCAGCAGCGATTGCTCCTTGACATAGTCCTCGGTGCCGACGGCGTGGTAGATAAAGTACCCGCGCTTGTTGAGATTGTTGTCTTTGACCAGCTGTTCGATGTAGTCCACATTCTGCTCGGTCTGCCAATCGCCGTAGCCGCCGTAGTACCAGCAGGAGCCGCTCATCGGCAAGAAGTAGCGGATGTAGTCGTAGTTATAGCAAAGCTCAAGCCAAGTGGTCACGGAGCCCAGCGAAAAGCCGCCGAAAGCGCGGTGGTCGCGCGAAGCCTTTAAATCTTTTGCAGAGGTGGATTTGGCATAGCTGTGGAATCTGCCCTCCACGGCAGGCATCAAATCATTTTCAAAGACCTTGTGGAAGTGGCGAAACTCATTGACAGAGCCGTTGTAGTCTTCCTTGTCGCTCTCATCATCGTAGAAGGAAGGGGAGACAATGATGATGGGCGGGATATCGCCCTTTTCAATCAGGTTGTCATAAATGTTTTTGGCGCCCTCATACTCAAAGTATTCGCCGGCTTCCCCGCGCCACCCGTGCATCAGGTAAATGATGTCATAGCGCTGTTTTGTGTTGTTTTCATCATAGCCGTAGGGCGTGTAGACATAGGCAACGCGGGTGATGCTCTCGCCGCTGTCGGCATAGTCCGCCGAGGCGTATTCGATGCGGGTAACGGTGCCGGGGCGGGAAGAAGCCTGAAAATATTCACCGGGCACACCCTTGGTGAAGCCCTCTTGCGGGATGGTGATTTTCTTAGCGGGTTTCGTGGTTGCCCGCGTGGTCTTTTTTTTGGTGGTAGAGATAAGGGTGGTGGCTGTGGTGGGTTGTGTGGTTTGGGTGGTGGAGGTCACGGTCGGCGGCACCGTGATGGTGCGCTGCCGGTTCCTGCTCAAAAGAGCAAAACCAACCACAATCACAACAGCCACAACAATGCTGATAATGATTTTTTTCATGGATGATGCAAAACCTTTCAAAGGGCTTGGTGAAAAATACCGATGGTAGTATCATACCACATTACGCCATAAAAGAAAAGGGCAGACTTATAAATTATAATAAGACAAAGGCAGCCGCACAAGCGGCTGCCTCAGAGTGTCGATAAAGCGGCTAAAGCCACACGACAATGATTTGTTTGTTAAAACTAAAGTAAATGGATACTTGAGTAATGTAATGAAGGGTGTATTCCGGCTTTAAAAAAGAAATTTTTATCTCACTTTCTCGACCTCTGCCGGCTGTTAAATATATATTATTAATTTATTAAACAACAGTTGATATTGGTGAGGAAATATGTCATAATAGAATCGTCTCTTCTCGCGCGCTTGTGCACCGAAAGGCGCAGCCTTTCGGCGGCGCTTCAAACAAAAGAATGCGTGTTTTGCACGACAGCACACGAGAAAACCGGGACAAGCGCAAAAAACCGATTGAGCAATAGTCAGGGAAAGAACTATGAAAAAATTTAAGCACATCACCATTGGCGGTATCCAAAATAAGATTTTCAACCTCGTGTTTGTCACGATTATTCTGATGATAGCGGTGTTTACTGTCGTTCTCATATACCAGTCCGGAAATTTAAGCGACATTGTCAAAGAGTCAAACAAGTCTCAAAAAGAGTCAATTACCCAAGTCTCCGAGCAGACAATGGGGGAAATTCTGGACACGAATATGACTCAGAATGCACAGCTGCAGGCGTACATTGCGAGCGACCTTTTCGGCGATGCGGAGAGGGTTGTGAACATTGTGGCGGACTATACCCAAAAGCTGTTTGCCAACCCGCAGGCGTTTCCGACCCGCGCGGTCTCATTGCCCGACAAAGCAATGGATGGAAAGGTCAGCATGCAGGTGCTCACAGAAAAGGGCGTGGACATTTCCGACCCCGCGGTGGCAGAAGAGCTGGGGCTCATCGGCAACCTGTCGGAGTTGATGATGGCGGTGTACAACAACGCGCAGGTGGACTCCTGCTATGTGGCGCTGCCGAGCGGCGTGATGCTGCTTGTTGACGACCACGCGGGCACCAAGTTTGATGAGAGCGGAAACATTATTCCCATCCCCATTCGCAACAGGATTTGGTACACCGGCGCGGTTGAAACGAAAAAACTGCACTACACCGATGTCACCAACGACCTGTTTACGGGCGAAATCAGTATTATGTGCTCGCTTCCCGTGTACCAAGGCGGAAAGCTGGTTGCGGTCATCGGCTGCGATATGTTCTTGAATGACATTGCCAATTCCGTTGACAACACGGCGCGCGAGGGAAGCTTTATCTGCATTGTCAATCAGCACGGCCATGTTATCTTCTCCCCGCAAAAAGAGGGTTCTTTCCAAGTGATGCCTGCCGATAAGGCGCCGGATTTGAGAAAGACAAAAGATGCAAAGCTTGCCGATTTTGTCAATGCCTCACTAAAAGAGGACACAAAACTGCAGTTGATTGAAGCCGACGGGACAGAATACTACGTTGTCGGCAAACCAATACAAAATGTCGGCTGGGCAGTGATGAGCTTTGTGCCGAAAGCCCTTGCGGATAAACCCGCCGCTACAATGCTTGAACAGTTAGACGGTATTCAGCAGGGCGCGACCGATTCGTTTAAAAGCGGCTGGTCGAAATCCGTTATCACCATCGCAGTGTTGCTGCTGCTTGTGCTTGCCGTGATGATTACGGCTGCACTCATTCGCTCAAAGCGGATAGTAAAACCGCTTGAAGCGATGACCGCTCGCGTAGAGTCACTGGGCGAAAACGACCTGCAGTTCCACATGGAGGACAGCTACCGCACCCGTGATGAAATCGAGGTGTTGGCAGAGTCCTTTGCCAACCTCTCTGCCAAAACGGTTAAGTATATTTCCGAAGTCGAGCGCGTGACGGCGGAAAAAGAGCGCATCGGCGTGGAGCTTTCGCTGGCAACGCGCATCCAGGCGGATATGCTGCCCAACCTCTATCCCGCATTTCCGGAGCGGCCGGAGTTTGACATCTATGCTTCGATGGACCCGGCAAAGGAAGTCGGCGGCGACTTCTACGATTTCTTCCTGATTGATGAGGACCACCTCTGTGTGTTTATTGCGGATGTTTCCGGCAAAGGCGTTCCCGCAGCGCTGTTCATGATGGCTTCCATGATTATTCTGGCAAACAATGCCCAGATGGGGAAGACACCGGCACAGATTTTGCAGGACACCAATGCGGCGATATGCGCCAACAACCGCGAAGAAATGTTTGTGACCGTTTGGCTCGGTATTTTGGAAATTTCCACCGGGAAGCTGACCGCGGCAAATGCGGGGCATGAATACCCGATTATCAAATCCCCGCACGGCGACTACCGGCGCCTTCAGGATAGGCACGGCTTTGTAATCGGCGGTATGGAAGGCGCAAGATACAAAGAGTATGACGTTCATCTGCAACCCGGTTCCAAACTGTTTTTGTATACCGACGGTGTACCGGAAGCGACCAACAGTCAAAAAGAGCTGTTCGGCGAGCAGAGAATGCTGAAGGCACTCAATTCCGTGCCCGATGCGGCACCGCGCGAGACCTTGGAAAATATGCGCAGTGCAGTGGATGCCTTTGTGCAAGAGGCGGAGCAGTTTGATGATTTGACAATGGTTTGCATTGAGTATCGCGGCGAAGCCGAAGAAAACGCACCTCAAACAGATGCGCAATAGCGCTTTTTGGAGTAAAGATAAAAACCACCCGTTGGGGCACCCTCAATATTGAGAATGCTCCAACGAGTGGTTGTTTTTTGCTGATTTAACTGTACTATTTTTCAAAATACAATTCGTTTCGGTTATAGCCGGTGGTGGTGATGTAGACCTTGCTTTGCGCGGCGCTTAACTCATTGGCGACAATGTACTGCAAAATCGAATCCACTTTCGCATCCGTATCCGTTAATGTGAAGGTTTTTCCTTCATCGCGCAGGATAACGCGCACACCGTTTTTCTCAAAAATGAGCGTGCATTCCGCCAAGAGCGGCTTTTTGGCAGGCGCATTCTTTTCCATCACTAAACAGAGCAGGTCCTCGATACACATGCCCACACCGCTGCCCGGCAATAATGGAATCGGTCAGCGAAACGATAAAGGTGACCACTTCCACAATCATGGAGGCTATCAAAATGGAGCGGTATCTTTTTAAAATTAAGCGAGGTTTTGTTTCTTGCATTAGGAATCTCCATAATAATTATGAATAATGATTTATTTTAGCATACCTTTGCGCGCTTTGTAAACGCTTTAGCGTAATAAAGTGTTCGGTGTTGAAATATTGTCACATTTCGGCTCTGCGAAGAAAAATGGTGTGTGACTGCCTGTTTTCAAACAAGCATTTACAATTTCACTTATGTGTGCTATGGTAATAGAAGAAGGATGAAAGGAGTTTGCCTATGTTTTACCTTATCACTTTAGTTCTCGGCGCGGTTGTGGCGCTGATTTTCTGCTGTAAGCGCGCAAAGGGCTTCGGCGTGGGAACGCTGATGTGGAAAATCGCCTCCAGCCTTTGTTTTCTTCTGACAGGCGTTGCGGCGCTGGTGACTCACCCCGAAAACACCACTTACGGTGCGCTGCTGCTGTTCGGCGGGGCTCTGGGGATGTGCGGCGATATTACACTGGATTTAAAGGGCATTTACGAGCAAGATAAAAAGCCGTTTATGTACAGCGGGTTTATCTTCTTTTTAATCGGGCATTTGTTTTACCAGGCGGCGATTTTACTCAAAGCAAACCTGAGCATTGTCACGATTCTCATTTGTGTCGGTGTCTGCCTTGTGTTCGGCATCCTCAACCTGCTCGGCGAAAAGCTGATGAAGCTGCACTTTGGTGAATATAAACTGATTGTCTTTCTCTATTCCGTGATTTTGGCATTGACTGTCGCGTTTGCCGTCGCCGCCATGTTCGCAAGCGGGTTTGAGAGAGCCTACATTGTCTTTGTTGTCGGCGGTGTGCTCTTTATGCTCTCGGATTTGATTTTGAGCGGCACATATTTCGGCGAAGGCAAAGACAGACCGGTCGATTACTTCACCAACCACTTTGCCTACTACGCTTCACAGTTTGTGATTATGTCAACGATTATGTTTGTAAAGTAAATTTACTATACAGAGAAAAGGGACTTGCGCCGCAAGTCCCTTTTCAATTCTTTTTTTAACTGAGCAATGCAAAAGCGCCGGTGCACAGCTTTGTCATCAGTAGACTGTATTGTTCAAAACTCAGCTCTTGCTGCACATTCCATTCAATATAGGAATTGAGCAAGCCGCTGACAACATACTCTACGATATACGCATTGTCTACTTTCTGTTGGTTGTTGTGTTTCAGGCGCTCTAAAATGGCGGCTTTTAAAGTGGATTTTACCTTGTTATAAAGGGAAGATTGCTTGGAATGTTCAAGGAAGTAATCGACAAGCTTTTTGTGATTGCGGCTTTTGACACCAATCGCATTGAAAAAGGTCATCGCATCCGTTTCGATGGTTGTGTGCGGCACTTCTTGAATGATGCTTTCAAGCAAGAGAATGAAAAACAGCAGAATGTATCAACCCCCGAAACGGAAAACCTGTTGCGGGGGTTCTTTGCGCCGTTTTGCTTTTCTTTATAAGAAAAGGTGAGGATGACTTGCATTAATGAGTGTCAGGGTGTACAATAAAGCTTAAAACAGCATTCTTTTTTCGGTTAACGGCAGGAGGTTTGTATGAAAAAGTTCAGAGGATGGTTCAGCGTTCAGGTGGCGCAGCACCCGAACCGCGTGGTATTGGTCTTTATTATCTTGTTCAATGTGCTTTTTATCACGGTTTCCGCTGCGGTAATCAGTTCGCTTTCTCTGAGCGGAACCGAGAAAATGAATTTCTTCCACGCCGCGTATTACACGGTGACAATGATTCTTGACGCGGGGTGTATTGAGGCTGTCATCACGGATATAGGCACCGCAGGCGTGGCATTAACCTTAACCTGCCTTGCGGTGATTATCATCGGTATGATTACCTTCACGGGAGCGGTAATCGGTTACCTGACAAACATTCTCAATAATTTTATAGAAAATGCGAGCGCAGGCAATACGCGCCTGTACCTGTCCAACCACACGGTTATCCTCAACTGGAATGCAAAAGCGCCCGAAATTGTCAATGACCTGCTTTACAGCGACAACAAGGAAATGGTTGTGGCTCTGGTAAAATCGGGCAGAGACGATATCAAAAAGGAAATTGAAGAACGACTCTATCTTACCATTGAAAAAGAGAATGCGCTTGTGCGACAAAAAGCGCAAACCATGCCCTTTTTTGCCCGCAGGCGGTATCTCAAAAACAACAAGCTCGGCAACAATGTTTCGTTTATAGTTATTGAAGGCAATATCTTCTCTCAAAAGCAGCTCAGGGATATTCGCATCGATGCGGCAAAATCTGTCATTATCCTCAGCACCGACCCCTCCGAGTCGGCTGCAGAAGACGGCAGTTATGCGGATGAGGGCAGCCCTCAGGCTGTCAAAGCGCTGATGCAGGCGGCAGATATTGTGGCGGCGGGAAAAGCCGCGCAGCATCAGACCATTATCATCGAGATTACCGATGTGTGGACATATGATATTGTTCAAAGAATTATTCGCGGTAAAGAGCTCGGCGATAAATGCAATATTGTGCTGTTCTCCGTTGAAGAATTCCTCGGTCAGCTGCTGGCGCAATTATCCATCACGCCTCAAATGACAGCTGTATATGACGATTTGTTTTCCAACAAGGGAGCGGCGATTTATACCGAGCCTGTCAAGACCGATGATGAAATCGGCTATATTCGGGAGTACCTTGCCGCACACACCAATGCCATACCTCTCACGCTGCTCACGCAGCACGGCGAAAGCTGCTTTTGCTTTGCGGCGGAAACGCAAAAGAGCATTCAGAATAAGCAAAAGCCGAATCGCACAAGCTGCAGCGTGAAGCTCAACAGCATACAAAGTGAATGCAAAAGAGTGATTATGGTCGGTCACAACAGCCAAGTCGAAGAGATTATGCACAGCTACGAAGCCTACATAGCCTCTCAAAGCTGTCAGGGGCAAAGCAGCCCGCTGAAAGTTACTGTTATGGATGCTGCCGACAACCTGAAGAGGATGGGGCATTACCGGCGCTACGCTTTTGTTGAGGAAACGATTGAAGTGGATATTTACCATGTTGAGAAAACGTTTGAAAAAATGGGGCGCCTGCTTTTTCAAACGCCGGAGCCGACATGCATCCTCATCCTCTCCGATGATACGCAGCTGGATGAAAATGCCGATTCTTCAGCCCTGATGTATTTGGCGTATATCCAGGACTTTATCAAGGAGATGCTGCGCAAAAACCCCGGCTATGATAAAAGCGGGCTCAAAACAATCGTGGAAATCACCGACCCGGGGCATTATGACATTGTCAGGGGCTACGATATGGCAGATGCGGTCATCAGTAACCGCTTTACAGGCAATATTATCATACAAATCGGAGAAAAAGAGGCAATACATGAGTTTTATAAAGAGTTGCTGCGTTACGATGCGGACCAACCGGGCGGGCTGAGCAAGAAACCGCAGCTTGTAAAGGTCTCCTCCTTCTTCACTCAAACGCCGCCTCCGTGCACGGCTTATGATTTGGTTTGCGCTGTTTTTGAAGCCTCCGTTTCCTCCGCCGAAGGCGCGCAAAAGCGCTATCCCGCACTGGTTCTCGGCTATGTAAAAGCCGATGGGGAAACCGTTATTTTCAGCGGCGATTTGTCTGAAATTAATGTTTCGCTGGAAGCGGAAGACCGGGTGATTGTCTACACGGATTTTGGTTGTCAAACCCGCTAAGCGCCAAAGAGTTCGGAAAATAACAGGATGTGTTTGATTGCAAAAACAATCAAACACATCCTTTTTTTGCGGGTCATTTGTTTTTTTTACGGAACTGAGCGCACTTTTTCGCAAAAACAGTAAAAAAACTTCGACAAATTGTGAGGGATATAGACAAATGCTTTTGTTTTTGCTATACTGATAAACAGTGAAAAAATCACACAAAAATTTGTCTGCGGCATTTTTTACACAGCGCGCATGGGAAAGGGGATTCATGCGCACAGCGCCGGTATCGGCAAACAGCAATACATCAGGTCCCATAGGAGGAAAAGAAGGTTTTAAATGAAAAGCACAGAAAGTATTCAGGGCAAGATTACATATGATAAACTTTTCTGGTTATTTATGGCAGGTTCCCTTACAGGGGTAGTGCTTGAAGGGCTTTTTTGCCTGATTTTGAAAGGGCATTGGGAAAGCCACGTTGTGACAATTCTCGGTCCGTTTAATGCGCTTTACGGTGCCGGAGCAGTACTGTTTTATTCCGTTGCCGCCCTGCTCAAAGACAAAAATATCGTCTTGAAAGTGGCGCTAATCACCGCCATTGCCACCGTTTTGGAACTGCTGTGCGGCATTCTGCTTGCCGATGGCCTCGGCATGAAAGCGTGGGATTACAGCAAAGTTATGTTTAACTACAGAGGAATCATTTGCCTGAGCTTCTCTCTGGGTTGGGGCGGCGCAGGGTTGGCCTTTTGCCTGCTGTTTGACAAGATTGACCGCCTTTTTTGCAAACTCAAAGGCAAAAAAACGCACCTTTTATGCATTGTGTTGTCTGTTTTGATGGTAATCAATCTTTGTTTAACAGCCGTTTGCATTGTGCGCTGGAGCGAAAGGCATTACCACACCGCGACAAATTCAAAGCTCGGAAAACTGGTAGATGAAGCAGCTCCCGACCAATGGATGCAGCACCGCTTTATTGAATGGGAGTTTATCGACGAAAAGACAAAGTAAATCTTTATGGGGAGAACCGTTATGAACGAGAGCTTGCTCAAGTAAAAAAATACAGCAGTGCATACGAAAAGGAAGTTTTGAAAGTGTTTACGGCGGCTTTTGTCAACTATCCGCTTTTTTACAACATATTTGAAGATGATTTCAAAACGAAAGAGGAGTTCCTTTCCTGTTACAGGAAGATTATGAAAGGAATTTTTAAAGCAACCATCCGCAAGGATGCCTGCTATATCGGATTCGGGGAGGGGAAAGGTTTCGGCTCGGATGCCATCCGCCGCTTCGTGATTCCGTTAGTCAAAAAGCATAACGGAAAACGGATTACGGTAACAACAAATTCCGAAAACAATGTCAACTTCTATCTTGACAACGGATTTTCGCTTATAAAAGAAGAGAGGCTTGAATTTGATGAAAAGTCTGTCGCCAACCGGAGCTTCCAAATGGATTTACAATAAGAAAAAAGTCACCCTGCGTTCTATCAGGAACAGGGTGACTTTTGTTTTGTTATGTGTTTTTGAAAAATTGTGGTATTTTTGTGGTTAAAGCAAAAAGGTTTCATTGTCGGGATTACTGCAATAAGAAACACATAGGTTGGTATAACCCGGTATAACTTGGTTTTGTTCATTGTGAGGTTGCTCATTTTTGCCCTTAATTTGGCATAAATTGGCATCCCGTTTCGGCTATTGCTGCCTTGAGAGCAGACTCGTCAGCCTCGCTATCAAGCAAAAAAGTGGTTTCGCCCTTTGAATAAGAGGAGGCGACCTTCTTGGCTTTGGGATAAACCTTTCTGATAGTATCGTTGATATGTGCCTCGCACATACCGCACATCATACCGTCAATTTTTAATGTAATCTTGTTCATAGCATTTCTCCTTATCACAGTGCGGTGGCTAACTGATAAATATGGGGAAGGAACAGGAATAGGAATAAGGAAGAAGCATGAGTTAGATATATCTAACTCATATGGCAAATATAAAGTTAGCCATGGCTAACTCACATTGCAAATATAATAGTTAGCCGCCGCTAACCAACTATATTATATACCATCAATTTCAAATGTCAAGCCCTTTTTCTTGACTTTTGAATAATTCAAAATACAATATCGTCGTCAACAGAAGGTACATCCGCCACCATATTCGTTCCGCACAATAGGTAAAACCATGCAATTATTAAAGAGCAGACTAATCAAATAGGTAATGAAAATATTTTTACTTCAAATCCGCCTGCCACACGATGCATTTAGCGCACAAACATGAAAAATCCCATACAAAGCCAATTACGGAGTTCACGAAAAGGAATTCTCCTACAGACTGTCTGCCAAATGTTGGCAATTTTCACATGGTGACAATCAAAACAACAACTGCTATTAAGGTGAGTCCCCGTAACGAAGTTTGGTTTTTGCGTTGTATTTTCATCCGCCTAAGTGATAAAATTTCCCTTGAATACGGCAAGTATGCAAGAAAAATTTTCTCCCTTATTCGAATAAAACTACTTAGCAAAAACTGCTA
>JAFRLX010000096.1 GCA_017430965.1 Clostridia bacterium
AAGTACTTAACTCCTTCCGTTGCAGAAGCTATCCTTAAGTTCCTTATCCAAAAGGGTCTTCAGGCTCTCTGCACTTACCTTGCTGCTCAGTTCCCGGTACTTGCTGTATTGGCAGGCCCCGTTGGCACTATCATCTCCAAGGTTCTCGCTGCTCTTTAATCTTCAACGATTACAAAAGCGCAAACTGCAATACTAAAATTTTAGTATGAGCCGAAGTCCCTATAACATTCGGCTGATTTGCGAATAAAACTTTTGTCGGGACCATTCGCACCCGACACCTTAAAGCTTATATATTACAGTAATGAAAAATAAATAAGCACAATTACCCAACTCATAAGATACCTTCTCCCGCTGTTTCGGCAGCGGGAGTTTTTTTGCGGCAAAATCAGAATTTTTGGCGCTTACGCTTAGCGGTCGGCAGACAGCCAAAGGGCGGATACTGCCTGCACACGCATTTGAACAAACTGCACAAAAGAAAGAATTTGCTCGGTGCTGCTGCGTTTGTGCCTGCCATTCCCCTAAAATTAAATGAGAAAAACTCCCCGTTTTTTGCGCTGCGCAGTAAATGGCAGCTCTCGCTGACTGCCGACTGCTGTCTGCTGACTGCCGGCAAAAAAATAATGCATAAACAGCGGTGCAAATTCATAGTAAACTTGCATAAAATGTTTTTATTTCTTGAAAAGAATACGCCTGCATAGTATAATTATTATAATAATATAATGGAGTAGTTTTTGCTATTGCAATGCAGCTACTCTCTACCGTGGAGAAAAACAATGATTGAAGTCAAAAACCTGTCTCATTCCTATGGAAAATTCAAAGCGCTCGACAATGTCAGTTTTGTGGTTGAAAAGGGCGATTTTATCGGCTTAATCGGCCCCAACGGCGCCGGTAAAACCACCTTGATGAACACAATGGTGGGCATTTTGGCTGCAGATAGCGGCGAAGTGCTTGTAGACGGTGCCGGTGTGGAAGGTTTCCAAGCCGATGTCAGAAGAAAAATCGGCTATATGCCGAGCGAACTTGCCACCTATGAGATGTTTTCTCCCGAAGAACTGCTCAAATTTTTGGCAGCGATGTACGGAATTGACGATACCACCTCTGCCAACCGCATGAGCAATCTCTTTGAAAAGCTGGAAATGACCGAGTGGAAGAAAAAGAGCATTAAAAAACTCTCCACCGGTATGAAAAAGAAAACCGCCTTCGCGGCGGCAATTCTGCACCAACCCGACTTACTGGTGCTCGATGAGCCCTTCGAGAGTGTAGACCCGATTTCACAGCACAAAATGAAGGAGATTTTACAGACCTACTTAGAGCAGGGCGGCTCGGTCATTATGTCCAGCCACGTGCTCGACACGGTACAGAATATTTGTAACAAGTTTATTTTGATGAATAAAGGCGAAATCATCCGGCAGAGCAGCATCAACACGCTTGACGGCTCGCTGGAAGATGAATTCTTCGAACTGGTCAACTCCTTAAACATTGCCCACGAGGAGGAAATAACGGAGGATGAGGATGAAGCGGAAGATTAAAGCTGTCATTGACATCGGTATCATCGAATCCTTCCGCGCGCCGCTGCGCGACCATGGCGTGGGCGGATTACTGGCAAACTGGGTGTTAAACTTAATCCCGGTTATTGTGCCGTTTTTGCTCTTTTATTTCCGCGTCATTATGGATTTCGGTATCGGCTGGTATATCCACTTTGCGGTGTTTTTTGAAGTCATCGCGCTGTTGGCTTCCGGCGAAAAGGAGATTACCGACTACACCTCTATGGCTCAATTCCCCGTCAGCGCGGGCGAAGTGCTGTTTTTGCGCACCGTGCGCCGTTTTTTAAACCCTTCTTCCTTTGTGGCAACGGCGGTGTTTATTGCCGGTATTGTCCTTTCCTATCCCGCCTTTTTTACGGATATTCTGCACATCATCGGTGTGCTGACAATGACTGCCGGCTACCTGGTCTTATTTGAAGATGTACAGCTGTGGAAAGAACGCGCCGGCAAAGGAAATTTGTTCAACAAAATTCTCATTGTGATTGCTGCGGCGATGGCGGTTCTGCCGTTCTTCTTCGGCAAATATTGGAGCATTGTGTTTTGGTCCTATCAACCGCTGCACTCGCACTGGTATATGGGGCCTATTGCCCTTGCCATGAGCATTGGCGCCTATATTCTCATTCTCAAAATACCGCGCAAATTCCTGGAGCGCTTCCGCCACGATTCGGCGATGGTCTCCACTTCAAATATTGTGGTCAAAATCATCAACACCCTGCCGGGCGGCGCCCTCAAACAGCTGATTATGAAGGACTACCGCGTAATGCTTCACAGCAATATCGGGCTGTGCATCAACATCGCCATATGGGTGCTCATTGCCTGGTTGATGACCAAATACCAAACAAAAATGGACTTGCCGGCATATTTGGACCACGAATTTATTGCGCTGTGCTATGTAGGCGTGATTATTCAAATCTATTCCAACATCCTTTCGCGCCCGTTTGCCGGCGATTCTTACAGCGCGTGGGTGACACTGCTCTCCCCGGTACCGCGCAAATACATTCTGCTTTCCAAAGATATCGTGGTGCTGATTTCCTGTGTGATTTTCTTCTTCCCGATGAGCATTTACCTGCACTTCTGGGGCGGCGGTATCAGCTTTAAGCAAATGGGGCTGTGGTTCCTGCTGTACCTGTGCTATGCCTTTATTATGGCAATGATTCTCAACCGCAACCTGGTTACCACAAAAATGAAAATCATCAAAAACGGCAAGCGCAAAGCCGTTGTCAATATGATAATAGATTTTTTCAAGCGCATCATTATCTACGGCATCGGTATTTTGATTGGCGTGGGCTTCCAGGCGCTGCTCGATTCGCGCTATGCCTCGCTCTCGCTGTTTATTACCCTGCCGGTGCTGGTGATTTTGGTGTTCTGTTGGTACATCGGCTTAGAGGCACAGGTAAAATATATCAATAAATACACGCAAAGCATCACCCAATCCCTGGTATTATCATAGCCGCAAGGCTGTTTTAATGAATATTGATGAATGGTAAATCATTGCGGTGGCAACGCCACCTTTATGTCTCATTCCTAATTTTTGATTCATACGAAGGAGAATAAAATGTCAGTATGTCTTGAAGTGAAAAATTTGAGCAAAACCATCAAGGGCAAGCACATTGTCCGCGGTGTGAGTTTTCAAATTGAAGAGGGCAAAATTGTCGGCTTTGTCGGACCGAACGGTGCCGGCAAAACCACCACTATGCGCATGATTATGGGCTTAATCACCCCCAATAACGGCAGCATAAAAATCTGCGGCTACGATATGCTCAGCAACCGCAAAAAAGCAATGGGGAACATTGCCGGCATTATCGAAAAACCGAGCTTTTACAAGGATTTTACCGGCAGAGATAACCTCTACCTTGCTGCCGATATCAGCGAAGATGCCGATGATGACTATATTGAAGAAATTATCCAACTGCTGGATATGGACAGCTATATTGACGACAAAGCCCGCACCTATTCGCTCGGCATGCAGCAGCGACTGGGCATTGCGCTGGCCTTAATTAACCGCCCGAAAATCCTGATTTTGGATGAACCGCTCAACGGACTTGACCCCATCGGTATGCGCGAGCTGCACCAGCTCTTCCCCAAACTCTGTGAAAAGGGCACTTCGATTTTGATTTCCTCCCACATTCTCAAAGAAATTGAGGAGGATTGCGATGAATGCATTATGATTATGGACGGTTCCACCGTGGATATCTCGCCCAATGAAGGGGAAAGCCTCGAGGAAGCCTTCTTTAGAATTACCGATGCGAAAGGAGGCAACAAGCATGTTTAAGCTCTATCGCTTTGAAATGAAAAAAATCCACCGCTCCGCGACAATTTGGGTATGCCTGGCGGTGTTTGTACTGATTTGCATGGCAATCAACTATGTGCATGCAGATGCCTTTTTGACTCCCGCCACCGTGCCTTCCCAGGAAGAACAGCAAAAAATTATGAGCGAAATGACTGAGGAAGAGCAGGCGGAATACAAAGCCCAAATCGAGTGGCAAACTATCCTGCGCGACGGGGCAACGCCCGAACAGCTTGCCGCCATGAGTGAAGAGGACAGAGCCGCTTACGAGAGCATCCGCGCCGGCGAAATCTTCACTTACGATAAGGAGCAGGCAAAGTACGAAATTGAACACAATATCAACTCCGGTTTCGGCATTCCCTCCTTTATTGAAAACGCTTTTGCCAACGGCTATATGGGCATGTTTATGATTTTCATAGCCGTGATTATTTCTGCGGTGATTGCCAAGGAATACAACAACAGCACCATTAAAATCAGCCTGCTTTCACCGCACAAACGCAGTGAAATTATTGTGGCAAAGCTGCTGTGCGTTCTCACCGTTATTATTGAATTTTTGCTCATTACCGCCTTCTTGTGCGCTATTGAAAGTGTCATTTACTTTATGGCAGTGGGCAAGACCAACCCCGAGCCCTTCAACTGCATGAAGGAAGTGAAATTCGGCGATACACTCACCACAATGAATGTTGTTGCGCGCCTGCTGCTGATTTTCGGCATGAGTGTGCTCAGCACCTTTATGGTGGCGCTCGGTATCTGCTTCATTTCCGTAATCACCAAAAATGTGGTGGTAACGATTATGACACCCGTCGCTTTCTTCCTGATTCCGATGGTGGTCACCAGCGAAAAGATTACCAACAATGTGATTTGGAAATACACTTTCTTCAATTTAATTGACAATTATCTTTTACTTTCTCCCACCTCGCGCACCTCGAAAGATTTAGCGGTAACATTGGTCATAACGGCAATTTGGGCGGTGCTCTTTACCGCCGGCAGTATCTTTGCCTTTGAAAAACAGGATGTATATAACTGATGCTTTGGTTTCTTAAGAAAAAAGACAGAAAATATCTGCTCATTGCCACCGCCGTTTTTTGCGCGGTATGGGCACTGTGCTATTTCGGCATCGGCTCGCTGTTTTCCGGCTCTTTGGAAGCGGGCAGTATGGAGGACTTATACCAAGGGGAAAGCTTTTTCTCCCTGTTCTTCAATAACCTGCTGCACTGCGTAGTCTGCGCGGCAGGCTGCGGCATTTTGAGCCTTCCGATGCTGATGTTCGATGCCGGCAGCATCGGTGTAATCGGCGTTGCCTTTAAGTTTTTCGGAGGCAGCTTCGGGCAGTACCTGGCACTGCTGTTGCCGCACTGTATCTTTGAAATTCCCGCGCTGCTCATTTCCTGCGCCTGCGGGCTCAAACTCTTTACCATTCTCAGAGCCTATATCGCGGGCAAAAAGGATGGGTTGAAGCAAGACATTACCAACATCTTAAAAAGCGGCATTATCATCTTTATTTTAGTGCTTATTGCCGCTTTGGTGGAAGCCTTTTTAACGCCCGTGATTGCGGCGAAGGTTGTCGGTTAATACAAAGAAGCAGCGGCATATGCGGCGGCAACACTGCGTACCGCCTGAAACGGTGCTGCAAGTGCACCATCTCCCACAAACAGCTGCCTGCTGTGAACATAGCAAACACTTAAATCCGGAGGTTTTTTATGGCACATAAAGACGACAATGAATTAGAAGTAAAACATTCCTTCAAGCTGTGGGTCAGCTTTTTGGTTTGGATTGGCATTTCCCTGCTCTCGGTGGGGTTGGTGCTTACCATTATTTTTAAAAACCCCGAAAATATTTTTAAAGGGTATGAGGATGCCAAGACGACACTGACGGTAATTACAGGCGTTATTTCGCTGATTATCAGCACCATTTCCCTGTATATCAACTGGATTACAACCTCACTGCTGCTGTTTCTCGGTTTTCGCGCCGGCGGCAATAAGGAAGTGAGCTACCGCAGTGTGCTGTACTATTTCTTAAAAAACGCCTGGTTTTTTGCCATTTGGATTGGAATCATTCTCATCGGCACCTTGATTTTCGGCACCGGCTTTATTACTTCCCTTCCCTCTGCGATTATTACGCTCGTTGTGATGTTTGGGCTTTATTTCTTTATTTTAAAGAGAATTGAAGGCGATTTTACCCTGCAAAAAAAATGGGTCTATCTCATTTTTGCGGCGGTGATTGCCCTGATTGTAGCGGGCACGCTGTACTACACCGGCACAATTGATTACGCGGGAGAAATTCAGCTATGAGAAAACACTTCTTCGCCCTGATTTCCAGAATGAAATATATCAACCGCTGGGGGTTGATGCGCAACACCCGCTATGAAAACCTGAGCGAGCACTCCTTTGAGGTTGCGGTCACGGCGCACGCGATTGCCACGATAAAAAACGAAGTGTTCGGCGGGCAGGTCAATGCCGACAGAGCGGCAGTTCTGGCGCTTTATCACGATGCACCGGAAATCTTAACAGGCGATATGCCCACCCCGGTCAAATACTACAATGAGAAAACCAAAAAGGCCTATGATGAGGTGGAAAACACCTCCGTAAAACGCCTTTTGGAAATGCTGCCGGAGGAGCTCAAAGATTCTTATGAATCGCTGTTGATAAAGTCGGAAGAGGATGCCTATTTGTGGCGATTGGTCAAAGCGGCAGATACCATTAATGCACTTATCAAATGCATTGAAGAGGAAAAAAGCGGCAACCGCGAGTTTGCCGGCGCCAAAAAGGGCATAGAAAAAAAGGTCTATGCCATAGACCTTCCGGAAGTAAAATATTACCTGGAGCACTTCCTGCCAAGCTTTGCACTGACATTAGATGAACATACACACAATTAAAGATAAAGATAAGAGCGGCGATGCCGCTCTCAGACTGTCGAAAAAGTGGCTGAAACCACGCGACTATTTATCATTCTTATAATATCATTTTATTTTTAAATTGTATTA